>NZ_JAUMYS010000023.1 GCF_030528505.1 Tannerella sp. | reverse complement strand
TCTAAACAGATTTATTTCCTGCAAGCTGATTGATTAAAATATCTAAACAGATTTATCTCCTGCATCGATGATTGTAATCAATCTTCGTGAAGATATTAAAAAGGCTGTGCCGAGAGTTCATTTCGACACAGCCCGACCTTTGCTTACGGTCTGTTTATTTCAGCAACGATTTCGGATCGAGGTTGTCTTTCTCGATGTCTTTGAAATAGTTGTATGTCCCAACCTTGATTTCGGCACACGCGGCCTCGTCGCATACGATGATACCCTTCGGATGCATCTGCAAGGCG
Source organism: Tannerella sp. (assembly GCF_030528505.1). Taxonomy (GTDB): domain Bacteria; phylum Bacteroidota; class Bacteroidia; order Bacteroidales; family Tannerellaceae; genus Tannerella. The sequence continues at coordinate 40,215 of NZ_JAUMYS010000023.1, read as the reverse complement.
GTGATCGTCCACATCTGATTCACACTACCCTCGATGGCCTGCTGCAAGGCGCGCGCTTTGTTATGACCGTTGGCGAGGATAACGACCTCCTTCGCGTCCATAACGGTTCCGACGCCGACGGTGAGTGCCGTTTTCGGCACTTTATTCACATCATTGTCGAAGAAACGCGAATTAGCGATGATCGTATCGGTTGTCAACGATTTGATACGGGTGCGCGATGTCAGCGAAGAGCCCGGTTCGTTGAAAGCGACGTGTCCGTCCGGGCCGATGCCGCCGAGGAACAAGTCGATCCCGCCTGCCTGACGGATCCGTTCTTCGTAACCGGCACATTCGGCTTCGAGGTCTTTGGCATTACCGTCGAGGATGTTTACGTTCTTTTCCTGAATGTCGACATGGCTGAAGAAGTTCTTCTTCATGAACGTATGGTAGCTCTCCGGATGATCTTCGGGGATGCCTACATATTCGTCCATATTGAACGTAATCACATGTTGGAACGATATTTTGCCATTCTTATAAAGGTCAATCAACGCTTTATACGTGCCCAGCGGCGAGGAGCCTGTCGGCAGTCCGAGTACGAACGGTTTTTCGGCTGTCGGCTTGGCCTGAATCATTTTCGCAGCGATATAGTTGGCTGCCCATTGAGATATCAACTCGTAAGTCGGTTCAATAATTACTCTCATGAGAATATATATTGGATTAGTTTAGTTGTTATTTGTTTTTCTTTAATGCTTCCGCCATCGACCGGCCGAGGGAAATACATTCTTCTTCCGAAGAGATGCTTTGTTTTTGCTCAACAGGCGTGCCGATACATTCCCATTTCATGCTCTCTCCGAATGCGCCCAGTCGTTTGACGGCCGCACCGGCCCAGGTGAACGAACCGAAATAACCGTACACTCTGTTCTTGATTTCGCGCAGTTCGATTTTCTGAAGCAACGCGTCAATTTCGGGGAACAGCTGATTGCTATAAGTCGGACTACCGATAATCACGCCTTTGTAATTGAATAAGTCGCGCAGGATATAGGAAGAATGGCTCTTGCTCACGTTATGCATGGCGATGTTTTTGATACCTCCTTCGGCCAGTGCCGTCGCGATGGTTTCGGCCATCAGTTCGGTGTTTCCGTACATGCTTCCGTAAACGAGCGTCACCCCTTCGATGCCTTCGTAGCGGCTGAGACGGTCGTAAATTTCAATGACGCGACCGCGTTGTTCCGTCCAGACAGGGCCATGCGTCGAACAGATCATTTGCACATCGACTCCCGAAAGTTTCTGCAACGCTTTTTGCACCGGGCCGCCGTATTTTCCGACGATGTTCGAATAGTATCGCATCATTTCACTCCAATAACGGTCCGTATTCATCTCCGTATCGAGCACTCCTCCGTCGATGGTTCCGAACGTACCGAAAGCGTCGGCCGAGAACAGTACTCGTTCCGTTTCTTCGTACGTAAACATCACTTCCGGCCAGTGCACCATCGGAGCCATGTAGAATGTCAGCTTATGTGTGCCCAAATCGAGGCTCTCGCCGTCTTTTACTTCGTGCAGTCCTTCCGTAATGTTGTGATAGCCGGCCAGCATGCCGAACGTCTGCCGGTTTCCGACGATTTTCATGTCCGGATACTGCTGGCGCAGCAGGCGGATACTTCCCGCATGGTCCGGTTCCATGTGACCGACAATGAGATAATCGAGCGTGCGCCCATTTAAGATTTTGGCGATTTTTTTGAAAAACATATCTGAGTAGCAGATATCAACCGTGTCGACGAGTGCGGTTTTTTCACCGTCGATCAGGTACGAATTGTACGAAACGCCACTCGGAAGCGGCCAAATGTTTTCAAACAACTGTTTCTGGCGGTCATTGACGCCCACATAATAAATATTCTTCGCAATAGCTTTCATATCGTGTATATTAGCCTCATATATAGAATTAAAATTGTTTATGTCCTGTTGGGTTTGATGGTGTTGAGATTCGAACGTCTCCATGCTCGCACGACGAAATAAATGCCCATCACGATGAACGGGATACTCAGGCATTGTCCCATGTTGATCGGCATGGCCGCCTCGAAATCTTCCTGATTATTTTTCAGAAATTCGATAAAGAATCGCGCCGTAAAGATACAAATCATAAAGATACCGAAGATCAAACCTTCTTTTTTCCACGCATCTTTCTTGAAGTAAAGCCACATGCAGAGTGCGAACGTGAGCAGATAGCAGGCGGCCTCGTAAATTTGCGTCGGGTGAGACGGTGCCGAGAAGATCGGCTCCGCGCCTTGTCGCCATGCGTGCAGATTTTCAATGAAACGGAAGCCCCACGGCAGATCGGTCGGCAGACCGTACACCTCGTGGTTCATCAAGTTACCGATGCGTATCAGAGCGGCAACGAGCCCCGTCGGTACGACGAGCTTATCGAATGTCCAGAGCATGCTCTGCCGCGATACGTATTTGGAATAGAAATAAATTGCGACAATAATCCCGAGCACTCCACCGTGGCTGGCCAAACCGCCTTCCCAAACTTTCAGGATATCGACGGGATGCGACAGATAGTAGCCCGGATCGTAAAAAAGACAGTGTCCGAGGCGTGCGCCGACGACTGTACCGGCCAGAGTATAATAAAGCAGCGGGTCGATCCATTTCGGATTGATACTTTCGCGTGTCCACATCCGTTCCACGATTTTATAACCGATGCCGAACCCGATGATAAACATCAACGAGTACCAGCGTATTTCCTTCGATCCGATGGAGAAAATTGCCGGGTCTGCTGTCCAAGTGATTTCCGATAACATGTTCTTATAAGCTGATAATCGAAGCCGCAGGCCGCCATTATCCGATAAATTGATTGGTTTGTATTTTTGTTGATTTAGATGCGTATTAAACGAGTTTTTTGATCCATTCTTCGCGATCGCCGGGGAGCAAGTCGATCACCGGTATTTCGATCATCGTGTAAGCGCCGGGGGCTTGTTTCATCGAGGCCCGGGCGGACGCTACGAGAATCTGAGCCGTCAGCGCAGGGTTGTTGATCTTCATATCGAACGCGATCTGCTGATTTTGCGTTTTGCCCGAAGCGCCTTTGCGAACGAGATGAACGCCATGTCCCATGTCTTGTAAATCTTCGACCGAATCGACTTGAATGACGTGGGTCTCGTCGTGTGCGAAGTAGTCGTCTTTCTTGATGGCCTCGGCGACGGCAGCAAAGTCGTGTCCTTCGTTCAGCTCGATGTACACCATCCGCCGATGAACGCCTGTGCCTAACGGAATCGTCATGCTCAAGGCGGCTTTAACCCCTTCGACGGCTTTGACGGCGACGGTGTGCCCCATGCTCATGCCCGGCCCGAAGTTGGTGTACGTAATGCCTTTCGGTACGATGGCTTGCAACAAGGCGCGAACGATGGAGTCGCTTCCCGGATCCCAACCGGCCGAAATGACAGACACGACACGATGCTTTTTGGCTTCTTCGTCCAGAGAGCGACGCAATGCCGCGATTCCGGTATGGATGTCGAAGCTGTCGACGGTGTTCATGCCGAGTGCGATGGCTTCTTTGGCGTATGCTTCAACCTGTCGGGTGGGGGTGGACAGAATGGCGACATCGGTATCATTCAGTTTTTTCAGCGAGTCTGTTACGAGATAACCTTTCAATTCGTCCGGAACGTTTTCCGGATGGCGGCGTACGATGCCCGCGACCTCAAAATCGGGAGCCGTTTCCAGCGCCTCCAGTACATATTTCCCAATATTGCCATATCCTACGATGGCTGCTCTTATTTTTTTCATTGCTACGTGACTCCGTACTTCTTCATCGAATGGCTTTTATTTCATGTGCCCTGACCGTCGCGCCGGATGATACTTCCGTGCAGTGATCAGGCCGGTCATTCATATCCCCATCTTTTTTATTTTTCTGTTGCCTATCTATCATTCCAATCGGAAAGCGCCCGAAGCGCTTTCTTTTCTCCCTAAACGGGGCGATTTGAGGGTTCAAAAGTATTCTTTTTTTGAACATTCTCCAAGCTTTTGAGCGAAAAAGATGTATTTCTACCTCGATGGCATTTGTTTAACCGCGAAGTGTCCGGTTGGGCAGGTTTATTCGGAAGAAAGAGTCAAATTTTCACACTTTTCTTCGTTTGGTTAATCTGATGGCTGGTTGCCGATAGCTGATTACTTATTGCAAATTACAGACACTCCGCCTTGTCATTCCGAACATAGTGAGGAATCCCGCCAGAGAAGGACAGATTCATCGCTTCGCTCTGAATGACAAATGTCCGAACGCGAATTTCGCAAATTTCGCAAATGGACACAGTACGCGCCGTAGAGACGCAATGAATTGCGTCTCTACAACATGTACCCTGCATAACAATTGACAATTAACCATTAACAATTGAAATATATCAGGCTTTCAGCCCTCCCAATGGGGGGCTACCTCTTTCCCCAACGCTTCGCATTGGGCTGAATTATTACGCCCTTTCAGGGCCTAGCACGTACCTTGCAAATAACCATTAACCAGTGACAATTAACAATTAAATTACGCTGACCGCTGATTACTGAACACTGACGGCTAAAAGAAAAACTTGTGAAACTTGTCATAAACTTGTGAAACTTGTGGTTAAATCTGAATGCTGATGGCTGAATGCTGAAAACAGACAGCCGAATGTCCGAACGCGAATGACGCAAAAGGCGCCAATCAGAGCAAATGAAAACTTGAGAACTTAGCGAAATCCCTTGTGTGCCTTGCAGTTTATCCGAATACCGGCAGCAAAACAACAAACACCTAAACAATTCAACGTCCGAAGGGCTGAATGCTGAACTCCGCCCAACTTTTTCGCCATCACGCTGTTTCGAGCGCTTTACGGAGTTTGTGCAGAAACTCGTCTGCTTCCGTAAACGAGAGCGAAAGTGGAGGGAGCAGGCGCAGGATATGCGTACCCGAGCTGCCGGTAAATACGTGCTGTTCGTAGATGAGGCGTTTGCGTAGCGTTTGGATCGGAAAGTCGAATTCGAGGCCGAGCATCAGCCCTTTGCCGCGCACTTCTTTGATCCGCGGGAACCGGACGAGTTCGTCGAGCAGGTATTGCCCGACGGCGGAGGCATTTTCGACGAGCTTCTCTTGTTCGATGACGTCGAGCACGGCCAAGGCGCCGGCGCACGCGAGATGATTGCCTCCGAAGGTGGTGCCTAACTGTCCGTGCACGGCCGTAAAGCGTGGCGAGATGAGCAGAGCGCCCATGGGGAAGCCGTTGGCGATTCCTTTGCCGACGGTAATCAAGTCGGGCTTGACGCCGAGATGTTGGTGCGCGAAGAAGAGGCCTGAGCGTCCGTAGCCGCATTGTATCTCGTCGCAGATAAGGAGGGTGCCGTATGCGTCGCACGCTTCGCGCAGTCCCTGCATGAATGCGTGCGTGGCCAGACGGATGCCGCCCACGCCCTGAATACATTCGACGATACACGCGCACACATCGCCCTTAGCCAGTTCGGCATGCCACGCGTCGAGATCGTTCAGCGGCACGAAGGTGGCATGTCCGTTCGCGTTGACGGGCGCTGTGATTTTTGCATTATCCGTTACTTCGACGGCCAGCGAGGTTCGTCCGTGAAACGAATTCGTGGCGCAGAGCACTCGTCGGCGTCCGTTGTGAAACGAAGCAAGTTTGAGGGCGTTCTCGTTCGCTTCGGCGCCGCTGTTGATCAGGAAGAGCGCGTAATCATCGTATCCCGACACGTGTCCAAGCCTTTCGGCAAACGATTGTTGGAGTCTGTTCACGACGGAATTCGAATAAAACCCTAACGTTTGCACTTGCCGGGCGATGGCGGCCGTATAAACCGGGTGACTGTGCCCGATGCTGATCACGGCATGACCACCGTACAAATCTAAATAGTCGTTGCCTTGTTCGTCTCGGATACGACAGCCTTCACCTTTCGTGATGGCGATGTCGAAAAGCGGATAGACGTCGAAAAGATTCATGCTTTTGTCTTTGTTTTTAAGGTGTTTGATGATTAAAAAGCCACGGGCTTCAACCGCAAGCCCGCTGTTTCGTCCAGACCGAACATCAGGTTCATATTTTGGACGGCCTGTCCGGACGCGCCTTTGAGCAGGTTGTCGATAACCGCTGTGACGAGCCATTTATCCTCAAACGCGTCGGCGTGAACCAGTGCTTTGTTGGTGTTAACCACTTGTTTCAGGTCGGGAACCTGAGCGAGGTAGTGCGTAAAGGCGGCGTCGGCATAAAAATCGGCAAAGAGCTTGTCGGTTTCTTCCTGCGTGAACGGTTTTTCCGTTCTGACGACGGCGGTACAGAAAATACCTCGTGTGAAATCTCCCCGATAGGGAATGAATTCGATATCGCCGGCAAAGGCGGGTTGCAGTTGCCGCAGCGACTGTTTGATTTCGGGCACGTGGCGATGCCGGAAGGCCTGATAAATGCTGATGTTGCCGTTTCGCCAGCTGAAATGCGTCGTTTCCGTCGGTTTGACGCCCGCGCCCGTGGAACCGGTGATGGCATTCACCGCAACGTAACCGGAAAGCAGTCTGCGAGCAGCCAAAGGAAGGAGCGCGAGTTGAATACACGTGGCGAAGCAGCCGGGATTGGCTACGTGGCGCGCATGGCGGAGCGCGTCGCGGTTTATTTCCGGCAGGCCGTACACAAAATCGTGATCGGGCGAGGCCAAACGGAAATCCTGTGCCAAATCGATGACCTTGACGCGCGCAGGAATGTCGTGCGATTGCAGAAAACGCGTGCTTTCGCCGTGTCCGGAGCAAAGAAACAGCACGTCGACGGTATCGAGCAGTATGTGATCGGTAAAGCGCAGGTCTGTTTCGCCATAAAGTCCGGCATGGACGTCGGTCAGGGCGTTGCCGGCGTTGCTCGACGAGTGCACGAAAGCAATCGTCGCCTGCGGATGGTGCAGTAGCAGGCGTATCAGCTCGCCGGCGGTATAGCCCGCGCCTCCGATGATTCCCACATGTATCATATCAAGTTCCGTTCTTCCTGATGGTTCGTATAATAGACGCGCAACGGCGTGGAAAGGACTTTGATGAAGCCTTTCGCTTCGTCGGCCGTCCAGCCTTTCTGGGTTTCCCCGTATTCTCCGAACTTCGTCTTCACCAAATCGTCTTTCGACTCGACGCCGACGGTCGAGAACGAATAGGGACGCAGTTCGAGCGTAACGGTTCCGTTCACGTTCCGCTGACTTTCGGTCAGCATCGCTTCGATATCGCGCATCACGGGTTCGAGATACTGACTCTCGTGCAGAAACATCCCGTACCAGTTGGCCACTTGGTCTTTCCAGTATTGCTGCCATTTGGAGAGGGTATATTTTTCGAGGAAGCGGTGCGCTGCGATGATCATCATCGGCGCGGCAGCCTCGAAGCCCACGCGTCCTTTGATGCCGATGATAGTATCGCCCACGTGCATGTCGCGCCCGATCGCGTAGGCGGCGCCGATTTTCTCGATGGCCAGAATGGCTTTGATTTTGTCGGTATATTTTTTGCCGTTCACCGCGACAATTTCACCTTGCTTGAATTCGATTTTCAGTTGTTCGCTTCCGGTTTTCTCCACTTGCTTGAGATAAGCCGTTTCGGGCAGTCCCTGAGCCGAGTCGAGGATTTCGCCTCCGCAGATCGAGGTGCCCCAAATACCTACGTTATAGGAGTATTTGAGTTTTTCGAAGTCGGCTTTGAAGCCGTTTTGGTTCAGATAATCGATTTCGAACTGCCGGGTCAGGTTCATGTCGCGCGTAAGCGTGATGATTTCGACGTCGGGGCACATGACGAGGAACGTCATGTCGAAGCGCACCTGATCATTGCCCGCGCCGGTCGAGCCGTGAGCGATGGCTTGCACTCCGATCTCGTTGGCGTAGCGCGCAATGGCCATGCCTTGAAAGATTCGCTCGGACGAGACGGACACGGGGTAGGTGCCGTTGCGGAGAACGTTGCCGAAGATCATGTATTTTAAACTCTTTTCGTAATATTCTTTCGTGACGTCGAGCGTAACGTATGCTTTGGCGCCGAGTTTGTAGGCGTTGGCTTCGTTTTTGCGGAGCTGCTCTTTGGTAAAGCCTCCCGTGTCGGCACATGCGGCGTAGACTTCGTAGCCTTTCTCGCGCGCCAGATACATAACGGTAAACGACGTGTCGAGTCCGCCGCTGAAGGCGACGACAACTTTCTTTTTCGCGCTTTTTGCCGTCGAGGCGGCGTTTTTACTTTCCTTTTTCATCTGTTTTGAATGATTGCGTTGTTTATGATTTTGTTTCTTTAGGCTTGGAACGTGAGGCGCCGCGCCGTTTCGCCCATGTCTTGTTCAGTTTTTCGAGCATGAGGCATCGCGGATCTTCGGGATCGAAGAGCATGGCGGTGCAGATGCAGTATTGACGCTGCGTGCGCGTAAGCACATCGTGGTTGACACAGCCGCTACAGCCGCGCCAGAACGCTTCATCGTCCGTCAGGTCGCTGAACGTGACGGGCACGTAGCCTAATTCGGTGTTCATCTTCATGACGGCGCTGCCCGACGTCAGACTGAAGAGCTTCGCCTTCGGCCACCGTAGCCGCGCCAGCTGAAACGCCGCGTGTTTGATGCGTTTCGCCAGTCCGTGGTTCCGGAACTTGTCGGCCACGATCAATCCCGATGTGGCCACATACTGTTTGTTTCCCCACGACTCGATATAGCTGAATCCCGCGAATTCATCGCCCGCGAGCGCGATGATCACCTTTCCTTCGCGCATTTTTTGAGCGACGTACTCGTGCGTACGCCTTGCAATGCCCGAACCGCGTTTGCGAGCGGCGATTTCGATCGTATCGAGGATGGTGTCGACGTATCTTTCGTGACTTTCGTCCGCTACCATTACGTCAAAATCTACTTCGTCCGTTTGTTTTTTAGTCGTTTTTGTCATTTCTTTCCTGCTTCATGGGCCTACCGGCCGGTTAAAAACGGCTCTAACGCTTTTGCTACCTGTATATTCGAATACCCGTCGCGCGGAATGACGAGGATGGTGTCATCGCCGGCAATCGTGGCAAGGATTTCGTGCGGCGCGACGCGGTCGATGTCCGACGCGATGGCCATGGCGTAGCCCGGCGGCGTTTTAAGCACGGCCAGATGCCCCGAAAACTCAACGGCCGGTTTGCCGGCCGGCATCGCGCCGGGCAAAACGTAGATATACCGGTTATCGCCGTCGTGTCTTTTCACGATTTTCAGTTCGCGAATATCGCGCGAGAGGGTCGCCTGCGTTACATCGAAGCCTTTATTGCTCAGGGCTCTCTGCAATTCGTCCTGATTCCGTATCATCTCCGAGCGGATAATCTTCTCAATCGCTTCCAAGCGTTTTTGTTTGATGTTCATGATGAATAAATATTATGAATACGCCGCAAATATACGAATTATTATGAATAAATATTCTCGGAGGATATTTTTTTTGAATTTTTATTCCATTCAAGACAACTTATTCGATTCCCGATGTGTCATTTTGAATCATGTTGGTGTCCTGATAAGGAATGAATGGAGCTAAATTAACAGTGAGCGGATCATATTTTATCGTTTGTCCGCCGGAATGAACAGACGAGATATAAAAATTGAAAGGAAAAGCAAAATAATCGACAGGAGAGGCGTCATAATTGATTGTGAACTGACCATATTTCATGCTTTACGCGTCATATTCGATTGTTCATGCGTCATATTTGACGTGTGAACTGACCATATTTATATCGCAACTGACAATATTTCATTGTTTCACGCGCCATAATCGATTGTTCATGCGTCATATTTGATGTGTGAACTGGCAATATTTATATCACAACTGACAATATTTCATTGTTTACGCATCGTAATTGATTGTGAAGGTGTAAAAATGGATGATAAAGATGTGATAAATATAAGGTGTCATCGATCGAAGGGGGGCGTTGGCTGTTCAAATCATTCGTCGCGGAGCATTATTCGCTTCCGCCTCGGACAAAGAGGGAAAAGAGACGGGTGTTATTTTTAAATCCGGATGAAACTGCTATTTTTGCATGGATTTTAGAAATGAACAACGTATGAAACGATTATTACTATGGATTTGGGTCGCTTCGCAGAGCGTATCTCTGACGGCTCAGAAGCAATTGCCCAAATGGGCGGAGAAAGCTAAGAAGGCCGTTTTCACGATAGAGGCGGTAGACAAGAGCGGAAACGTAACGAAAGGTACGGGATTCTTTATCACCGAAACGGGAGAGGCGGTGTCGGACTATTCGCTGTTTATCGGCGCGGAAAAAGCGACGGTGACCGATGCGGAAGGGAAGCGCTTGCGCGTGACGCATATTCTCGGCGCCGACGAAATGTATGACGTTGTTCGTTTTATGGTATCCGTGCCCAAAAAAACGGCTTGGCTGACGGTTACGAATGAGTTGCCTGCCGTCGGAGCGGCAGCTTACTTGCTTCCGGCCGGACTGTCGAAAGGGGCTTCGCTTCCGAACGCAGCCGTTTCGGAAGTGTCGAAAGTAAAAGACCGTTACGGATATTACAAAGTCGAGATGCCGCTGAGCCGGGAGCAAGTGAGCGCGCCTTTGCTGACCGAAAACGGCGAGGTTTTCGCCATGGCGCAGGCCGATGCGTCGGGGAAAGGGAAAACATACGGTATCTCGGTGCCGTATATTCAAGATATCCGGATCGGACAGATGGACATCCTGAACAAAGCGTATTCGTCGATCGGCATACGGAAAGCGTGGAGCGACAAAGTGGAAGACGCGCAGGTGGCTTTGATGCTCTACTCGTCGCAACAGGACGCGCCGACGTATTTGGAGACACTGAACGAGTTTATTGCCAAATTTCCGAACGAGCCGGACGGTTATCTGAGCCGCGCATCGCATTATGTCTATCAGCGAAAGCTGCTGACGGACGTGGGAACCGAAGCGCAGTTGCTCGAACGCGCCCGCGTCGACATGGAAACGTCGCTGAAGCATTTCGGAGACAATCGGGGCGAAGGATATTACAATCAGGCGAAACTGATTTACGGCGTGGCGGCTAACGATACGACGCTCAAGTCGGCCGAATGGAGCATGGAGCGAGCAGCCGAACTGATCGGCAAAGCGCTTGCCGCAACGGATATGCCGCTATTCCATCAGTTGGAAGGCGATATCGCTTTCTTTCAGGAAGATTACCGTAAGGCGGCGGCATCGTACGCGTTGGTGAATCAAAGTTCGATGGCATCGGCCTCGTCATTCTATATGGCGGCGAAAGCAGAAGAGCAGATCGAAGGGGCAAACCTCGGCAAGGTGATCGCATTGATGGACAGCGCCTGTGCACGCGCCATGACGACGAACCCAACCTACGCGGGAGCTTACCTTCTCGAAACTGCCGGTCTGAAAATGCAGATGGGTCAGTATGCTGCCGCCGTGAAAGATTACGATCGATATTACGAACTGGGAGGAGCCGATGAAGAAGAATTGTTTTATTATTATCGCGAGCAGGCTAAATTCCGTGCGGGCGATATGGACGGAGCGTTGGCCGATATTCAGTCGGCGTTGGCCAAGGAACCGGAGAACGCGCTGTATTATGCCGAAGAGGCGTCGATTTATCTGCGCAAGCAGGAGCTGGAAAAGGCGCAGGCGAGCCTTGAAAAGTCCATCAGCCTGCAACCCGACTTCGCGGCGGGGCATCGTTTGTTAGGACTTTGCCTTATTCGTCAGCATAAGAAGGAAGAAGGTTGCCGGGCTTTCCAGAAAGCGAAGGAATTGGGCGATCCCGTCATCGACAAGCTGATAAAAGAGCATTGTTTTTAATGGTAATTGTCAGTTAGCGTTCAGCCGTCAGTAATCAGCGTTCAGATACCACAAGTTGCACAAGTCTATGACAAGTTTCACAAGTTTTAATTTGCGTTGATTTGTGCTATTTGTGTTTATTTGCGTTCGGATATCGTAATTCGTAATTTTAATAAGCGTTCAGCATTCAGTCATCAGCGTTCAGCCAGTCTGATTAAACTTGCCATGTCCTGAGTTCTTTACCGGTTCGTGTTTGTACCGGAAGAAGATGGCGAAAAGAATCGTGACTGCGAGGGCATAGCCTGCGAAGATGTACCATGCCGTCTGCCAGCCGGCCAATTGCGCGGCCGGGTCGGCGATTTGCGAATAAACCGTGCGATTAACGACCGTTTGCGCGGCCAACATCCCGATCGATGCGCCCAAACCGTTTGTCATCATCATAAAAACGCCTTGCGCGCTGCTGCGAATCTCCGGATTCGTCTCCCGGTCGACAAACAGCGAGCCGGAAATGTTGAAGAAGTCGAACGCGATGCCGTAGACGATCATCGAAAGAACAAACATCCACACGCCGTCGCCGGGGTTGCCGGCTCCGAACAGTCCGAAGCGAAGCACCCACGCGACCATGGCCATCAACATCACCCGTTTGATGCCGAAACGGTTCAGGCAAAACGGAATCAGCAGAATAAAACATGTTTCGGACATTTGCGAGATCGAGATCAGGATATTGGCGTGTTGTACTCCGAAGGTCTCTTTATAGAGAGGGATTTCGGCGAAGGTCGCAATGAAAGGGTTGGCGTAGCCGTTCGTGATCTGCAACGATACACCGAGCAACATGGAGAAAATAAAGAAGACGGCCATTTTCTTTTCCTTGAAAAGGTTGAACGCGCGCAGGCCGAGCGCGTCGACGAGCGAACCGCTGCTCTTTTTATGGCTGACTGCGCACCGCGGAAGCGTGAACGAATAGGCCGCGAGCAGAAGTCCCAGTACACCGGAAACGGCGAACTGCTTCGGTCCTGCCTGATATCCGACCAGATCGATGAAAATCATGGTGCAGATGAATCCGATCGTGCCGAATACGCGAATCGACGGAAAGACCTTCACCGCATCCAGTTTGGCTTTGGCCAGCGCCGAGTAAGCGACCGAGTTGGCCAAGGCCACCGTCGGCATATAAAAGGCGATGCTGAGTGTGTAAAGCGTAAAAAGCACCGGGAAGGAGACGTCGGCCCCGGCGGAAAGACCATACATCGAAACGGCGAGCATAAACGACCCAGCCAGAAAATGACAAAGCCCGTATACGCGTTGCGCTTCCATCCATCGGTCGGCCACAATCCCCATGAGAGCCGGCATACACAGCGAGACAAATCCCTGTACCGAATAAAACCAGCCGATGTGGCTACCCATACCGACCTGACTCAGGTAACGACCCATCGATGTGAGGTACGCTCCCCATACGGCGAACTCCAAGAAGTTCATGACAATGAGCCGAGTCTTTAAATTCATATCGAATGATGTTTTTATATTTGACTTTATTTGTTTTTCAGTCGGGCAAAGTTAAAAAAACTTTTTCAGGATCGCAATAACCGGTTTTTTGAGGAATTATTTTTTTGCCTTACCTTTGCGAACGCATATAAAAACAAAGCATTCAGGAGGTTTATTTGACAGAGCAGTAGACTGCGTGACCTCCAAGCATTAACAAACTGATTGTATGAAGTTAAAATTGATATACCCTAAGTGGAAGAAACTCAAAGGACAGACAACGTTTAACCTCCCTCCTCACGGGCCGGTCGTCTTTGCCGCCACTCTTCCCGAATATGTCGATATATCATTTACGGACGAGAACGTCGAAGCGCTCGACTTTGATGAAGAGTGCGATCTGGTGGCCATCTCGATGATGCTCAGTACGCAGGTGAAGCGGGGCTGGGCTATTGCCGACGAATATCGGCGGCGGGGCAAACAGGTGATCTTCGGAGGCATCTCGACCATGTTGCATGCCGAAGAAACGATCGAGCATGCCGATGCAGTCTTCCTCGGCGAGTCGGAAGGACGGATGGAAGAAGTGTTGAACGACTGGCGCAACGGCCGACTGAAGAAAGTCTACAACTATATGACGCAGCAACCGCCTATCGGCGATGTCGGGCCCGCGCGGCGCGACCTCTATAAACGCGAATTGTATAATCACAAGGGCGTGCAGATGGTCGATCTCTTTCATGCTTCGCGCGGATGCCGTTTCAGCTGTTATCCGTGTGCCGTGTCGTACCTCGGTGGACGTATTTTCCGCCCGCGACCGATCGACAAGGTGATCGAAGACCTTGCTTCGATCGAGAACAACCGCCTCTTTATCGTCGACAATTCGCTGGCTCAAAATAAAGAGTGGGAGATGGAGCTCTTCCGCGAAATGATTCCGTTCAAGAAAAAATGGATCAGTCATACGATCGAAGACGATCCGAAAGTACTTGATCTGGCGGCGCAGGCCGGCGCGTGGTACGTGTATCAGGCGGTCTATGACACGTCCGACTATATCAAAGAGCGGGTGAAACGTTACCACGATCATGGCATCGGAGTGGAAGGGACAATCCTGCTCGGTATCGATAACCAGTCGGAGGACGATATCAAACGGCTCATCGATTTCCTGCTCGAAATTGACCTCGATCTGGCCGAATTTACCGTGATGACGCCTTTCCCGCATACGAAAGGATATGACGATTACCTGCGTCAGGGACGCATCTTTGATTTCGACTGGGATCATTACAACGCAGGGCAGGTCGTTTTTCATCCGAAGCAGATGTCGGCAGAGCGATTGCAGGAATTGTATGAATATGCGTGGGACACGTTCTATCAGGACGAAAGTCAGGAGCAAAAAATGTTCCGTCTGTTTACGCAAGTCGTGATGCGCGAGATGGAAGACGGTACGTTCCGTCCGAGAAACCGTGAGCTGGCCAACAAATCGTTCGGCAAAGACGTGGTGAGAAATATCAAGGTGAGTTGAACGGCCGTACAGATGAAGCAGGCGTTTAAGATCGCTGTTTTTTATTATACGCAGACCGGACAGGCGCTGGCTATCGCCCAAAAAATGTGCGAGCCGCTGGCGAAAGCCGGTTGCAGCATCGTTTATCAGGAGATCGTACCCGAAAGTCCATATCCTTTCCCTTGGTCGGCCAATGATTTTTTTCAGGTCTTTCCCGAATCGCGTCTGGGCATTGCCTGTCCGTTGAAACCGATTGATTTGGATGATGTATATGATGCCGATCTGGTGATCATCGCCGGGCAAAGCTGGTATCTTTCGCTTTCCGTACCCTTGCATGCTTTCTTTCAGTCGGATCACGTCAAAGCGTTCCTGAAAGGGCGTCGTGTCGTGTTTGTCAACGGTTGTCGGAACATGTGGATGATGACGCAACAGAAAGTGCGTGAATATATCCGCGAGGCAGGGGGTGATTACGTCGGTTGGATCGTCTTGCAGGACCGGTCATCTAACTTGATTGGCGTACTGAGCACGGTTCGCTGGCTGATTCGCGGCCGAAAAGAAGCCACGCGATGGTTGCCGGCTGCCGGGGTATCGCAGGCAGAGATCGACGGAGCGACGCGCTTCGGCGAGGTGCTTCTAACGACCTTGCGCGACGGAGCATTTGACCGTCTGCAGGAACGGTTGATGGAAAAAGAGGCGATCACGTTTATTCCCAACCTTTACTTTATCGAGCGCAATGGCTACCGTATCTGGGGGCGATGGGCGCATTTCGTGCGGAAGAAAGGAGGCTATCTAAGCTCTGCGCGTAAGCCTCGGCTCGATTTGTTCCGCGTCTATCTGTTTTTTATTCTCTATGTCGTTTCTCCTTTCGGCCTTTTATTTCACTATATTACTTACCCGTTTCGCAAGCAGGCGTTCGTAGAAGCGAAGCGGAAAATGTGTTACGAACGCGCATAATCTAATGAAGAAACGAATGAATCCCGTTTATATTACGCGTCTGTCGGCATTCTTCCCGAATCGTCCGGTCGGGAATGACGAGATGGAAGATTACATCGGCCTTGTCAATGCGAAATCGTCTATTGCCAAGCGGCTTATTCTGGAGAAGAACGGTATCAAACAGCGTTATTACGCGCTCGACAAGTCGGGGCAGGTGACGCATACGAATGTCGAAATGGCTGCGCTTGCGGTGCGCGGATTGTTCGACGAACAGGTGACGCCGGCCGATATCGACTTGCTGGCTTGCGGCACAGCTTCGCCTGAGCAGCTTATACCGTCGCATGGCGTGATGGTACACGGCGCTTTGGGAGGTGCTGCGGAGACGGAAGTCGTCTCGTTCGCCGGATCGTGCTGTACGGGGATGCACGCGTTGAAATACGCGTACCTGTCGATGCTTGCGGGCGAATCGGAGCATGCAGTATGTGTGGCTTCGGAGCGTCTTTCCGCATGGATGAGGGCGTCCTATTTCGAGAAAGAGGCCGAGCTGATCGGCCGTTTGAATGAAAAGCCCATCCTTGCGTTCGAAAAGGAATTTTTACGGTGGATGCTTTCGGACGGCAGCGTGGCGGCTCTGCTCAGCCATATGCCGGCAGGAGGCAAGTTGTCGTTCCGTATCGAGTGGATCGAAACGATGTCGTATGCCGATCGGGTGGAGACGTGTATGTATGCAGGAGGAGAAAAAGACGAGGCCGGAAGGCTGATGGGGTGGGCGCAGTTTCCCGAAGAAGAGTGGTTGACTCGTTCGCTGTTCTCGTTGAAGCAGGATACCCGGCTGTTGGAGCAGCATATCATCGCTCTTGGCGGCCGGTTTTTGCAACGCATCGTGAAGAAACGGCATTTCGACCCTGAAGGTGCGGACTGGTTCTTGCCGCATCTCTCGTCGATGTATTTTAAGGAGAAAATCGCGTCCGAACTCCGGCAGGTCGGCTATCGTATACCCGAGGAGAAATGGTATGTCAATCTGCCCGAAGTCGGCAATATTGCGTCCGCTTCGGCATTGGCCATGCTTGACGGGTTAGAGCGTTCGGGACGGTTGAAGCAAGGAGACACGATCCTGCTCATGGTGCCCGAGAGCGCGCGGTTCTCGTATGCGTATGCGTTGCTAACTGTTGTTTAAACCGGAAAACGGATGGTGTGATGAAGACAAAAGATGTTCCTCAGGATTTGAAGTATTTTAAAGACAAAGTGATCCGCGATGTGATGTACGCGGTCGATGAAGAAGGGCGTTACACGGGCGTGGTCAGTGACGGCTGGTCGGTCAAGAACGATGTGCTGGCCGCTGTCTGGGAAGATATTCTGGAAGATTGCGAACCGATCCGTCAGCAGGTGTTGAGGAAAGAAGCCAGTCCGCTGGCTTATCATATGAAAAAGAACTTGCAGGATGTCGCGATGCTGGCTGCGTATGCCGGTATTCCGAAGCGCAAGGTCAAGAAGCATCTCGAGTACGAAGCCTTTGCTGAGTTAGATGATCAGACTCTTGCGCAATATGCCGACGCTCTGCGTATAACGGTCGATGAGTTAAAACGGGTAGAATGATGGAAATCCCTTTTGAACACCGCAGTGCGGCGCATTGCGAAAACGGTGTCACCGGCAACCTGCTGCGCTTCTATGGTTACGACTATTCCGAGCCGCTCATTTTCGGCTTGTCGGCGTCGCTCTATTTCGTTCATTTGCCGTTTGTACATCTCGCGGGCTTTCCCGTCACGTCGTTCCGGCCGTTGCCGGGTACCATCTTCGCACGCGCCACGCGTTTGTTGGGTTTCAAAGTCGGCCGGTCGATTTTCCTGCGTCCGAAACGTGCGGAAGCGAAATTAGATCGTCTGCTTGCCCAAGGCATTCCGACGGGTGCGGTGGTGGGCATGTATTTTCTGCCTTATGTGCCGAACGAATACCGGTTTCATTTTAATGCGCACAATATCTGTGTGATCGGGAAAGAGGGCGACGATTACCTCGTCAGTGACCCGGTGGCCGTTGAAAAGGTGAAGCTGTCGGCACGCGATATGATGCGCGCACGTTTCTCGAAAGGCACGTATCCGCCGATGGGTAAGCTGTATTGGATACGGTCGTTACCGAAAAAGCAGCCCGATTTGCCCAACCTCATACGCAAGGCCATCCTGAAAAACTGTTACCGTATGCTTTATGAGCCCGGCCCTGTGCCTTGGGTCGGCATCAACGCGTTCAAGCATCTCGGCAACAAGATTCCGAAGTTCCCACAGAAATACGGTGCGCGTCGGGCAGCCTTGCATCTGGCACAGCTTGTGCGGATGATGGAGGAGATCGGCACGGGCGGTGCCGGATTTCGCTTTCTCTATGCCGCGTTCCTTCAGGAAGCGGCCACGCTTACCGGCATCGCCGGGCTGAACGCCTTTTCCGAACGCCTTACCGCTATCGGCGACGAGTGGCGCACGTTTGCGGCGGAGGCCGCACGCATCTGCAAGAACCGTTCGGCGGCTAACGTCGATTATCAGACCATCGGCGACCGTCTGAAAGCCATCGGTGAAAGGGAGAAACAATTCTTCGTCGAGTTAGAAAAACTCATCAGGAAGCATCGATGAACCCTCTGATGATCGATATTCGGGCGTTGAGTAAGACGTATCGCGGAGCTGCTCATCCGTCGGTCGACGGTTTGACGCTGCAAGTATCCGAAGGGACTTTCTTCGGGCTGCTCGGCCCCAACGGCGCAGGAAAGACGACAACGCTCTCCGTCCTTTGCGGCTTGTGTCCGTACGACAGCGGCGAGGCCAAGGTGGGCGGGTTGGACGTACGTCGCGAGATGGGGCGGATCAGGCGGATGATCGGCGTCGTACCGCAGGAGATCGCGCTCTATCCCGAGTTGACGGCACGCGAGAACCTGCATTTCTTCGGTGGGATACAAGGCATACCTTCGGCGACGTTGCGCGAGCGCATCGACGACTATATCGAACGGTTCGACCTCGCGCCGCATCTCTCGAAAAAGACGGCGCACCTTTCGGGCGGTATGAAACGCAAGGTCAACTTGATGGTGGCGATGCTTCACCGTCCGCGAGTCCTTTTTCTCGACGAACCGACCGTCGGTGTCGATGTGCTGTCGAGGCAAGAGATCGTGACGCATCTGCAGGCGCTTCACCGGGAGGGGATGACCCTCGTTTACACTTCGCACGACATGGCGGAGGCCGAAAAGCTCTGCACGCATGTGGCGTTGATGAACCGTGGCCGGACGGTATGTGAAGGCCCTCCCGCCGAACTGCTGAATCGGACGGGGACGGCGTCGCTCGAAGAACTGTTTATGGCTCGGACGGGTAGTGAGGTATGAAGCTCCGGGCGTTGATATATAAAGATCTGTTGTTGCTTGTGCGCGACGTGTGGGGCATCGTGTTGCTATTCCTCATGCCGTGGGCGCTCGTGCTGCTGATGACGTACCTGCAGGACGGCACCTTCCGTTCGATCAACGAAAACCGCATCTCGCTTTACCTGCTCGATGCCGACCGCGACTCGTTAGGCCGGCGCGTGAGCCGTCAACTCGCGGCAAGCCGTATTTTCAACGTCTCGACCGAAGCAGACGGCCGGTCTCTTACGGCCAACGAGGTGGAAGAGGCCATCGCGCGTGGCGATTACTTGATCGGTATCATCATTCCCGAGGGCACGACAGAGCATCTGCGTGAGCAGGTGCGTCACGGTGTCGAACGCGCATTCGACGGAGCATCTCCGGCCGATGCCGATACGGCACGGGTTCCCTTAACGATCAGGGTGTTGGTAGACCCGACGGCCAAACCGTCGTTCCGTTCTTCGGTGATGTCTGCCGTACGTGAGGAGATGCTGACGATTCAGAACCGGCTGCTTCTTCAGGAAATATCGGCGCAGGCCGGCCGTTTGCTCCCCATCCCTGTCGACCTGAATATCGAGACGGGTGAATGGCTCACGGTCGACGAAGCGTACGCCCGAAGCGAAGAGGGGCGAATCGTCCCGAACGCTACGCAACATAACGTGCCGGCATGGAGCATGTTCGCCATCTTCTTTATCGTCGTTTCGCTGGCGGGCAACATGATCCGCGAGCGTGAAACGGGCTGTCTCAACCGGCTGATGACGATGCCTTGCTCGTACGCGGCGTATCTGTTCAGTAAAATGTTCGTTTACCTGGGTGTTTGTCTGTTGCAGCTTGCTCTGATGATGGTGACCGGCATGTATCTGACGCCTCTGCTCGGACTGCCCGCGCTCAAACTCGGACATCATCTCTGCGCGTTGCTGCTGATGTCGGTGTCGGCGTCGCTGTCAGCCATCGGTTACGGGCTGGCTATCGGGAGCATCGCGCGTACGAACCAGCAGGCAAGCATCTTCGGCGCCGTATCCGTCGTGATGCTGGCCGCTCTCGGAGGGGTATGGATTCCCACCTTCGTGATGCCTTACTTTATGCGTCTTGCCAGTCGTATCTCTCCGCTGAACTGGGGGTTGAACGGTTTTAACGAACTCTTTGTTCGCGATGCGGGCATGGCGGGTATTCTTCCGTATGCCTCGGCGTCGCTGCTGTTTTTTGCCGTGATGCTCGGCGTCGCGGTCTACGGCCGAACGTCGCGCCACCGGAAAAATTAACCGGCCGGCGACGTCTCATTCGCTTTTTTTTACTACGTTTGCCATACGTATAACGACCGAATTGAATCATGAAAAAGAAACTTCGCATATCCTTGTTAGGTTGGGTGGCTATTGCCATTGTGAGCGGTATCGTGTTGGGACAGGTGATGCCCGCCGGTATGGTTCGTCTCTTTGTCACGTTTAACGGCCTCTTCGGCAACTTCCTGTCGTTTTCTATTCCGCTGATTATTCTCGGACTCGTAGCACCGGCTATCGGCGAGATCGGGAAAGGAGCGGGGCGGTTGCTCCTCGTCACCGCGCTTATCGCTTACGGGTCGACGATTTTTTCCGGCTTCTTCACCTATTTCAGTGCCTCGGCTGTTTTCCCGACGATCCTGACTCCCGATACGCAACTGACGGCGATGGAGAATCCCGAAACCCTGATGCTCGCTCCTTATTTCACCGTCGCCATGCCTCCGCTCATGGACATTATGACGGCCCTGCTCCTTTCGTTTGTCATCGGGTTGGGGTTGAGTGCGATGCTGGGTGATGCGCTGCATCGCGCTTTCGTCAACTTCCGCGACATCATCACACGGCTTATCGAATCGGTCATCGTTCCGCTGCTGCCGCTCCATATCTTCGGGATTTTTCTGAATATTACGGTGAGCGGACAGGTGGCCGGTATCATGGCCATGTTTCTGAAAGTGATTCTTGTCATCTTTGTGCTTCACGTTCTGTTGCTTCTGACGCAGTTTACGATAGCCGGCGCCATCGGCCGACGTAATCCATTGCGGCTGCTGATGAATATGTTGCCCGCGTATGCTACGGCGCTCGGCACCCAGTCGTCGGCCGCGACGATCCCCGTCACGCTGCGGCAGGTGATCAAAAACGGCGTGCGCGAGAACGTGGCGGTGTTTACCGTGCCGCTCTGCGCGACGATTCACCTGTCGGGCAGTACGATGAAGATCGTTGCCTGCGCCATGGCCATTCTGATGATGTCCGGCGAGCCGGTCACGCTTGCTCAGTTCGGCGGATTCATCCTGATGCTCGGCATCACGATGGTGGCGGCTCCCGGCGTACCCGGCGGAGCGATCATGGCCGCGCTCGGCCCGCTTCACAGCATGCTGGGCTTTAACGAGACCTTGCAGGCGCTGATGATCGCGCTGTATATCGCCATGGACAGCTTCGGCACGGCCTGTAACGTGACGGGCGACGGAGCTATCGCCGTGGTGGTAGACCGTATCGCACCCTGTCATGTCCTGAAAAAAGTTGACCAGTCGCTTCCCTCCTCCGTTTCCCATTAATTTTTCTATCTTTGTGCCATGAGCCAGCCTTTAGCAGAACGGTTACGTCCCACGACGCTCGACGAGTACATCGGTCAGAAGCATCTGACGGGCGAACGTGCGGTACTACGACGGATGATCGAAGCCGGACGCGTGCCCTCGTTTATCCTTTGGGGACCGCCGGGCGTCGGCAAGACGACGCTGGCCAAAATCATTGCCAAACGTCTCGATGCGCCCTTTTACACGCTCAGCGCGATCAGTTCGGGAGTGAAAGACGTGCGCGAAGTGATCGAAAAAGCGGGAAGCAATCCGCTGTTTCAGACGACCGTCTCGCCTATCTTGTTTATCGACGAGATACACCGTTTCAGCAAGTCGCAGCAAGACTCGCTTCTGAACGCGGTCGAGACGGGTATCGTTACGCTGATCGGCGCCACGACGGAGAATCCGTCGTTCGAGGTGATCCGCCCGCTCCTTTCGCGATGTCAGGTGTACGTGCTCAAGCCATTAGATGAAGAGGACCTGCTGACGCTCCTGAATCGCGCCATTACGGACGATATCGTCCTCAAAGAAAAAAACATCGTTCTCCGTGAGATGGCCGCCCTCATCCGTTACTCCGGCGGCGACGCTCGCAAGCTGCTGAATATCCTCGAACTTATCGTCTCGGCCGAGGAAGAGGGCCATACGATCGAGATCACGGATCAAAAAGTCGTGGAGCGTCTTCAGGAAAATCCTGCCGCTTACGACAAAGGGGGAGAGATGCATTACGATATTATTTCGGCGTTTATCAAATCGATCCGTGGCAGCGATCCGGATGCCGCCCTGTACTGGCTGGCGCGCATGGTGGCCGGGGGCGAAGACCCCGAATTTATTGCCCGCCGTCTGCTGATCTCGGCGGCCGAAGACATCGGGCTGGCCAATCCCAACGCATTGTTGCTGGCCAATGCCTGCTTCGACGCGCTCAAAAAAATCGGTTGGCCCGAAGGACGCATCATCCTCGCCGAGACAACCGTCTATCTGGCTTGCAGCGCCAAAAGCAATTCGGCTTACTTAGCCATCGACAAGGCGCTGGCGCTCGTGCATGAAACGGGCAACCTGCCGGTGCCGCTCCATTTGCGCAACGCTCCGACGAGCCTGATGAAAGAACTTGATTACGGAAAAAACTACAAGTACGCGCACGACTACGAAGGAAATTTCGTCAAACAGGATTTCCTGCCCGACGAACTGCTTCGCACACGTATCTGGGAAGGGCAACCTAACGCCGCCGAAGACAAACTGATCGAGCGCATGAAGCACCTTTGGGGCGAACGGTACTCTTAAGACTCCTACGCTTTCCGGGTGATCAGGGCTACGGCATAAGCCGCCATTCCTTCCCGTCGGCCTACGAAGCCCAACTTCTCCGATGTCGTCGCTTTGATGGAGAGCGCATCGGGCGAGACGCCCATCACGTCGGCCATGGTCTGTTGCATAGCAGGAATATGCGGGTTGAGCTTCGGCTGTTCCGCGGCGATCGTCGCGTCGATATTACCCAATTCATAGCCGGCATCGCGCAGTAGTGCCATCGTGCGACGAAGCAGGATTTTGCTGTCGATATCTTTGTATTCGCCGGCATGGTCGGGGAAATGATAACCGATGTCGCGCATGTTGGCCGCGCCGAGCAGCGCGTCACAGACGGCGTGAATCAGCACGTCGGCATCGCTGTGTCCCAGCAATCCTACGCTGTGTTCGATACGTATACCGCCGAGCCACAGCTCGCGCCCTTCGGCGAGAGCATGTACGTCATATCCGAATCCGATACGCATAGCTTTCAGATGATTGCAGATTGAAGATTATTCAAAAAGGCTTTTCAGTCCGTCCATATCGAACGACAGCGAGAAGCGCAACGTCTGATCGAGCGGGTTATTCTGTACGGTACTGATCAGATAAGCGGCATCGAGTTGAAATACGTTCATTTTGAAGCCCGCCCCCATCGAAAAATACTGGCGATTCCCCTTCATGGCGTTTTCGTAGTAATAACCGCCACGCACAAAGAACTGGTTATTATAACTGTATTCGGCGCCAAGCGAGATATTGATCTCTTTCAGTTCCTCATTGAAGCCGCCCGGTGCATCGGAAAACGATTTGAACACGCCCGACAATGAGTTCATATCATTGTAATCCTTCAGCCTTTGGCTGAATGCCTCGTCACTCTCTCCCTCTTTCTTCTGCGGCACGGTCGGGACGAGATACTTGTTCAGGTCGAGGTAAACGCCGAACTGATTGTATTCATCGATCGGGTAGAGCAACCCCGTACCGATCTTCAGGTTAGCAGGCAGAAAGTATTGTTTCGCTCCACCGTTGAACGATACTTTGGAACCGATATTTGAGATATTGTACCCCAAGCTCCAGAGACTTTCTCCTTCTCCGATGTACACGTATTTCTCCATATAACCGGACACATCGACAGCCACGGCATTGGCAGCCTGCATGTCCTGCTCGGCGTCGGCGCCCAAATCGGAGCGGATATAACGCAGAGCTACAGCCATCGAGTAGGCATCCGAAAGTTTCATCCCGTAACTCAAGTCGAACGTCATTTCGTAAGGGTTGATATTCATCAGCTCCTTGCCACCGTAATCGGTGAGAGGAATGGCACCCAGCGAAAAATAACGGAGCGAAGCGCCGATGGCCGAACGATCGTTTTGTCCGGGTTTATAATACCCTGCGGCATGCGCCATATAGACGTCTCTGACCAACTTGCGTAACCACGGCGTATAAGAGATTGCCACTCCCGCCTTGCTCTCCATAAACGCATACTTCGAAGCGTTCCAGAATTGCGAGTTGATATCCGGAAGCGTGGCAGCCCCATTATCGCCCATACTTCCTCCACGAGCGTCGGGCGCAATCGAAAGCGACGGAATAGCCGTATGAATCGGGCTGAATGTCTGATATTTGTCTTTTTCAGCATGTGCCGGAAAGGTCACCATACTTATGATCAGCAGCATCAGGCTGCTTTTGCTAAAAATCTTCATATATACGTTTCAAATCAAATTCGTACCTATATAAACTCCGTTCTTCTTGCTTTATTGTGCAAAGCTCACAAAAGAGCCCCTCATTTTTCGACCGACAAAAAAGGCTGACCACCCGAATAGACGATACGTCGATCAGGGCGGTTCAGCCTTTTTCTTGCTGTTACGCGATTATTTCGCAGCAATCACTTCGACCTCTACCAGTCCGTTCTTCGGCAAGGTCTTGACGGCAACGGCCGAGCGTGCGGGATAATCGCCTTCGAACTGTGCGGCATAGACTTCGTTCACGACGGCAAAGTCGCTCATGTCGGCCAGGAAAACGGTTGTTTTCACGATGTCCGCCATCGTATATCCGGCCTCGGCCAGAATGGCTCTCATGTTCTTGAACAATTGCTGAGCCTGCGCTTTGACGCCTCCTTCCACAAATTCGCCCGTCGACGGGTCTAATCCTAACTGTCCGGAGACAAACAGCAGATTGCCTGCCTGAACGGCCTGACTATACGGCCCGATAGCCGCAGGCGCCTGATTGGTGTTGATTACTTTTTTCATCTTGATCTTTTTGATTAATTTTCGCAAAGGTACGTATTTCGAGACATAACAGCCCCATGCGACAGACAAAACTTCTTACTTTTTCCCGACAAACAACATGAGAAAAGCGGTGAAGATAGCGACTTTTCTTTTTTTGCAAAGTCTTTATTGTTTCGATGCGCATACGTTTTCCATCCGATAAGCATCGGTTTCAAAACCGATAGGCATAGAAAAAAATCCGATAGGCATCGGATCCGAAACCTGTGCCTGCAAAATATAAGGAAGAAGGAGAGGCATGAAGAGAGGTAAACCCGATTTCTATGAGCCGATATGCATCCATCCTGACTTTTTTTATTTATGTTTGTCCTCCTGTTTTTATCGGTCAATTATGTTACACGGACACGGAGACGACATGTATAACTGCTCACAGGCAGTCAGAAGTAATTTCAGTTCAAATATTTTCGGAGCGACGGATTTATCGGGACTGCGGGAACATCTTACGGCGCGGATGGAACGGCTGTCGAGTTATCCCGAACCGGAGCCTCTTACGCTCGAGGCCAAATGGGCTTCCGCGCATGGCTTACATCCCGGCGAGGTGTGTGTGACAAACGGCGCCACCGAGGCGATTTACCTCATTGCGCAGGCGTTTCGGCACGCACGCAGTTATATCTGGCAACCGACGTTCAGCGAATATGCGGATGCCTGCCGGATGCACGGACACACGGTCAAGGCGATTTTCACCGCCGAAAGTATCGACGATCGGGCAGACCTTGTTTGGTTGTGCAATCCGAACAACCCGACCGGCGAAGCGCGTACGAAACGCATGCTTTCGAAGCTGATCGAAGCGCATCCTTCGGTTTGCTTCGTCATCGACCAGAGCTACGCCCCGTTTACCCGCGAGCCGCTGTTCACCGCGGCCGAAGCCGCCGCCATCCCCCACGTAATTTTGCTGCATTCGGCCACGAAGCGCTATGCCGTGCCGGGATTACGATTAGGATGCCTGACCGCCTGCCGGGCACTGTCCGACCGGATTCGTGTACAGCGTATGCCGTGGTCGGTCAATGCGCTGGCCATCGAGGCCGGGGAATTCTTTCTGAAGCACAACCCACCGCTGCAACCATCGATCGAAGCGCTGTTGAGTGAGACGAAGCGTCTGACCGACGCGCTGTCCGCACTGAAGATCGCGGACATCTGGCCTACGGACACGCACTTTTTTCTCGCCCGGTTACGGATCGGGAATGCGGCGGCGCTGAAAAAATACCTGCTCGATACGCACGGCATCTTAATACGCGACGCCTCGAACTTCGAAGGGCTTGACGAGACTTTCATCCGCATCGCGACGCAGACGCCCGAAGATAACGATCGACTCATCCACGCACTCGACGAATGGAAACAAGTTGTTTTCTCCTGATCCCTCTTATCGCCGGCTGGCTGCTCGATAAGGCGCTCGGCGATCCGCTGTGGTTACCGCATCCGATCGTAGGTTTCGGGCGACTGATCGCTTGGGGCGAACGATCGCTGAACCGCGGGAAACATCGTGTGACGAAAGGAGCGTTTCTCGCTGTCGGACTGATCCTGTCGGCGTATGGCGCCGCATGGTCGATCGTGCACGGCGCGCTCTGCCTGAACGCGTCGGCCGGTATCGCCATCGCTTCCGTGCTCGTGTTCTATTGTCTGGCGGGAACGACCTTGGTGCGCGAGGTGCGCGAAGTGTTTCGCGCCTGCGACCGCTCGATCGAAGAAGGACGACGGCAGGTGGCCCGTATCGTCGGACGCGACACTTCCGCTCTATCGGCTCAGGAAGTACGCGCCGCGGCGCTGGAGACGTTAGCCGAAAACCTGAGCGACGGCGTTATCGCTCCATTGTTCTGGTACCTGCTGCTCGGCGTACCGGGGATGGTTGCCTATAAAATGGTTAATACGCTCGATTCGATGATCGGCTACCGGAACGAACGGTACGGCTTGTTCGGACGTGTCGCCGCACGCATCGACGACGCGGCCAACTTCCTTCCCGCGCGACTCACGGCCGCTCTGATGGTGCTCGTCTGCGGAAAGCTTTCGCTCTTCTCTTTCGTCAAGAAGTATGGCCGGCAACATTTAAGTCCGAACGCAGGCTATCCTGAGGCGGCGTTGGCCGGAATCCTCGACTGCCGTTTCGGTGGCGCACACGATTATTTCGGGAAGCGGGTGGAGAAACCGTATATCGGCGAGAACCCGCGCGAACTGACGACGGACGACATGCGCCGTTCGGTCGCGATCGCAAGACGTGCGGAGATCGTAACCGTCGCCGTAATGGCTGCGGTTTACTCCTCTCTCCTCATGATGGCGTAGATCCGCTCCATATCGACATGACGGCGCACGTGGGCGGCCAGCTTGTCGTACTGCTCGTTCTTGAAAGCCGCGTGATCGAACGTCGTGCGGGCTGCGGCCTTATCGACAAACGGTTCGAGCAGAAAATCGATCGCCGCGGCATTGTCCAGAATACCGTGGATATACGTCCCCATACACCGGCGTCCCATGAGGCATCCGTTATCCTCCGTCGCGGAGCGGGTCAGCGGCTCGACCTTCGCCTGAGGCTCGTGCGTCGTTTCTCCCATGTGTACCTCGTATCCGTGGCATTCGCGGTCATCGCCGGTCATGCGGAACACGACTTGCCTCGTCGTCTTCTCTTTCGTCAGCCGGGTCGTTACCGGCAGCAGGCCGAGACCGGGCAGCCGTTCGATATCGCCTTCGACGTGCTCGGGGTCGCACACCTCGCGCCCCATCATCTGATAGCCGCCGCAGATACCCATCACCGTCGTGCCATCACGATGTGCGCGGACAATGGCCTGCGCCACACCGTTGCGGCGCAATTCGGAAAGATCGGAAAGCGTATTCTTCGTGCCCGGCAGCAGGATGATGTCGGCCTTGCGGAGTTCGTCCGTATTATTCGTATAGAATAAATGTACGCGTGGATCGCGTTCGAGCGTGTCGAAATCGGTAAAGTTGCTCAGATGCCGCAACAACACGACGGCCACGTTGATCTTTCCCTCTTCCGACTCCCGCTTTTTCGTGCGCAGCACGACGCTGTCCTCCTCCTCGATATAGATATCGTTGAAATAAGGTACAATACCGACTACGGGGATACCGCACAGTTCTTCGATCATCTTCGCGCCATCGGTGAAGAGGCTCATATCGCCTCGAAACTTATTGATCAGGATGCCTTTGATACGACGCCGGTCTTCTTCGTTCTGCAACATGACGGAACCGTACACGCTCGCGAACACGCCGCCCCGGTCGATATCGGCTACGAGGATAACGGCCGCGTCGGCATACCGTGCCATCGGGAGGTTAACGAGATCGACTTGTCGCAGGTTCAGCTCCGAGATGCTTCCCGCCCCTTCCATCACGATCGGGTTATACTGTGCCGCCAGACGATCGAAAGCCAGATGTACTTCGCGCTCCAGCTCCGCGCGTCCCTCTTTGCGGAAGTACGATCGCGCGTCCTGATTGCCGGTAGGGCGTCCGTGCAGCACGACCTGCGAGGTACAGTCGCCCGACGGTTTGAGCAGGAGCGGGTTCATATCCGTATGACACGGTATGCCGGCCGCTTCGGCCTGTACGGCCTGTGCGCGTCCAAGTTCCAGCCCGTCGGCCGTTACGAACGAGTTGAGCGCCATATTCTGCGCTTTAAAAGGAGCCGGACGATATCCGTCCTGCAGGAATATCCGGCAGAAAGCAGCCGCGATAACACTTTTCCCGACATCGCTTCCGGTGCCGGCGAACATGATGGAACGAAGAGGAGACGTTGGTTGCATATTCTTGTTTTAGGAAGCAAATGTACATGATAATATCGATTCCCGCATACAGGAAGGACGAAAGGAGGAAAATAAAAAAGGATTCGTAATCCGGCATATTCCGAATTCAAACCCTTCATCGCTGAATGGCAGCGGAGAAATTCCGCTGCGGTGATAACCTAAATGTATAACTGTTTGTCCTCTCTGTACTATAGGGGCGAGGACGTTCCCCCTATCAATTCCCTTCTACCAGCATCAGTTTTTCCTGCAATTTGCGGATCTGGGAGTTCAAATGCTGACACATAAATCCATTGCCAGCTAAGCGATACTTATCGGCCTGATATTGTAACATGGCCAATTCACGCAAGTTTTGTTTATTTGCAATCATTCTCATAATTTCTTTTTCTATTAAAATCACGGTGCAAAGATACACACTTTTCTGGAAAACATGTTGTACAACATAACAAATCGACCCCTGTTTAGCATTATTTAAAGGATAAGCGGCCTGATAAAGCCTTTTTAGCAAACGCGAACCACTTATAAAAGCTCTTGTATTTCGGCTAACGAACGGACATTAAACGTAGGCGTGAAGCCGTGAACCGGCAAACGTTCGGGGTTGAGCCAGAGCTGATCGATTTTCGAGCGGTAACTTCCTTCGATATCGGCCTCCCAGCTGTCGCCGATCATCAGCGACTCATGGCGCCGCGAATTCGTGCAACGGAGGGCATAATCGAATATTTTACGATGCGGTTTCTGGACCCCCACATCTTCCGAGAGGATCAGTCGTTCGAAATATGGTGCGAGTCCCGAGTTCTCCAACTTGAGCTGTTGCACTTCCCTGAATCCGTTGGACAAGATGAACATGCGGTAGAAAGGGCGCAAATATTCGAGCAGTTCGATGGCGCCGGGGACGAGTCGCGTTTTTCGCGTGGTACGTTCCAGAAAATCACGGTTCAGTTTGAGGGTCAAGTCCACATCGTCTATCCCCATCGGCCGAAGCATGTACAGCAACCGTTCGAGGATCAGCGTGCGGCGGTCTATTTCATGATTCCGGTATTGCTCCCAGAGTTTAAGGTTATGAGGCATATAACGGTCAAAGAACATCTCGAAGGAATCATAATGCCGATCGAACCGATAGTCGACATAAATTTCTTCGAGACATTCTTTGTTGTTGTGGTACGTATCCCACAAGGTATCGTCCAAGTCGAAAAACAGGGACTTGTAACCTGTTCTCATCCTACTTCCACCACCAGATGCTTGCTCAGGCTCCAGAAGACTTGCGGATCGAGGATGTTCAGCACGAGGTTACCATCGCCGTCTTTTTCAAACTTGTAAGAACGGTCGGGGTGATTGGAGCGCACGGTGGCTTTGCGGGCATACAATTGTATGGATGTTACTTCGCGCGTATCGATCGAGATGAAGTAATCTTCATTGAAGTTCCCTTGCAACGCCTTCGTTTTGGAGAAGAGGCCGCCGCCCGTCAGGATGTGCTGTTCCTTCAGCTCTTTTTTCGTGCCGAAGCAGTAATAGGCTCTGTGCAGTTTTTTGTCCTGTTCGGTAATCTTCTGCGATTGGGCTGCCGTTGTTACAGACAGGTTCTCCACGTTTTCGTTCAAGTTCGTCACGAGTTCGTCCAGCTCCTGAATACGGATATCTTTCTTCGCCAAGTCTTCCTGCAGGGCGGCGATCATCGTCGCTTTCTGGTTCAGTTCGGACGAGAGCCGGTCAATTGTTTTCTGCAAAGCCGAAGACTGGATATTGCTCTTTTTCAACTTTTCTTGCAACTCACTCAGTTGCGCTTTGTTGTTCTTCAGCGTCTCGGCAATCAGGCGCATATTGTTCTTGATCTGCTCCTTTTTGTTCGGATTCATTTCGCCGTTCGACTGCTCGATGGCCAGATAGTTCTCAGCATCGCGAATAGCCTGAATATCGGTCTGAATGTCGTTCAGCGTCGAGAGCATTTCGTTCAGTTCGGTCGTGCTCTGCGCCTTTTCGGCTTTGAGCATCTCGTTTTCACTTTTCAGCTTTTTGTACTCGGCCGAATTCTCCACACACGAAGTCCATATCATTGCACTAATGATAAATAATATAACTTTTTTCATTTTGGATTGAATAATTATATATGTTATGTTCATTTCTCTTTTTCCGGCACCGGCACTCCGGAGCCGGACACTATTATAACAAATTCTCCTTTCGGTTCGTTCACGGAAAAGTGAAAAATCAGTTCTTCGAGCGTGCCCCGGCAGGTCTCTTCGAAGCGTTTCGACAGTTCGCGCGAAACGGAAGCCTGCCGTTCCTTCCCGAAGAATTCAGCCAATTGCTTCAACGTTTTGACGATCCGGTAAGGCGATTCATACAGGACGATACTTCGTTCTTCGACAGCCAGCGAGCGCAGGCGAGTCTGTCGTCCTTTTTTCGGAGGCAGAAACCCTTCGAAGCAGAAGCGGTCGGTCGGCAGCCCCGAGACGACGAGCGCCGGCACGAAAGCCGTAGCGCCCGGCAGACATTCCACCTCGACGCCCTGACGGATGCATTCGCGTACGAGCAGAAACCCCGGATCGGAGATGCCCGGCGTACCCGCGTCGGAGATCAGAGCGATGTTTTCGCCAGCTATGACCCGTTCGGCCATTTCTTTCACCGTGCGGTGTTCGTTGAACTTATGATGCGACTGCACCCGGTTCCGTATCTCGTAATGTTTGAGCAAGACACTGCTCGTTCGCGTATCTTCGGCCAGAATCAGATCGGCCTCTTGGAGGATACGCACCGCGCGAAACGTCATATCTTCAAGGTTTCCGACCGGAGTAGGTACAATATACAGTTTGGCCATGACGCGACGTGTTTACACGAACCGACGTTCCACGAGCTTGAGGAAGTCGAGTACCGAATCGTTTTCGAAATCCCAGTCGGTCACGCTTTTCAAATGAGCGAGTGACTCTTCGTACGAATACGTTTCGTTCAGCTCGCCAACCACGCGATTCATCCGTTGTTCGTCGCCGCCGAACAGTTCGCGGCAGAAGCGAAAGCGGTCGTTCAGCGTAAAGGCCTTGCGCAAATCGGTCAGTTTCGTCTTTTCCATCTTGTCGTTCAACGACGGCTCCGTCTTGTCGCGGAAAGACGGAGACGCGGCCGGCAGGGCCGTATTACGGCTTACCGAAGCAGGCGCGGCAGAGGGGACAGGCGGTACTTCGTCGGCGGCAGGTACCGGAGGATGAACTGCCTCTGCGGTGGCGGCAGCCGGTCGTCCTATCGGTCGTTCGACCGATGATATCTGAGCCTGATGCTCCCGTATTTGCCGGTCGAACAGCTCGATCTGCGCCACCTCGATAGAATGGAACTGCTCCCGTACCCTGTTCGTTAAATCAAAAGCCTCGTTAAAGAAAGAAACCGGATAGATCGCTGTCTCCCGCATCTGTTCCGTCAGCTCCGTCAGTCTCCGGAGATAGCTTGTCAATTGTGCTAATTGCTCTTTATCGGTCATAAGTTCATCCTTATTTTAGGAAGAAAGTGCAAAAGTAAACATTATCCTTATTATATCATCACGAAAACAAAATTAATCCCCGTTTTGTTCGCCCGCATAAACATCCCTTTTTCCCGCTGATGTAATAATGGTCAATGGTTAGGCGTTGAGGTGTTGGGGCGTTTAATTGTTGAGCTGTTGGCTACAATAATTACGAATGACGATACCCGAACGCAAATGGCGCAAATGAACGCGAATGAATAAAATTACGAATGACGAATTATAATGTACGATTGCAAATACATCATTGTACGCCCCGTGAATCGGTTGTTATGGCGGCGGTGTGTCATAACGGGCAAACTGCTTCGTTGCTTGCGGAATGAGAGCTCGGTCACATACCTTAGTATGCTCCCTCACCCTCATCCTTAGCGCCTTGCTTTTTAACCATTCTTACACACCTAAAGAGGGTGTGCCCAAACATTGCATTTTGACACACCCTCCTACACGGCGTACCTGCAGGGGGGGGGCGCAAAACCATCCCAAACCAATCAACAACTAAACAACTAAACGACTAAACGCCCAAAGGGCATAACAATTAACCATTGACAATTAATTTATGTCAGGCTTTCAGCCCTCTGGCGGGGTACGTCCTTTTTTCCCAACGCTCCGCTTCGCTCCACATTGGGCTGAATTAATACGCCCCTGCGGGGCTGTTACAGTGGTCAGTATTCAGCAGTCAGTCATCACGGGCCAAGCCAACAAATCAACAACTAAACCTCTCAACAACTAAACGCCCGCAGGGCTGAATGCTGACCGCTGAATGACAATTAACCACTATCCCCCTCCTTCCTCAAATTCTTTAGGCAGATTGACCAGATAGAGGCGATGGGTAGCGCGGGTGAAGGCGGTATAAAGCCAGCGGTAGAAATCTTCGCCCAGCATCTCTTGCGTCATATAGCCGATATCCAGAAAAACATTCCGCCACTGTCCTCCCTGCGCCTTATGACAGGTGACGGCATACGCATATTTCACCTGCACGGCATTATAGTAAGGATCGACTTTCAGCTTCTTCATCTTCGCGGCTTTTGTTGGCTCATCGGCATAATCTTCGAGGACGCTGAAAAAGAGTCGATCACTTTGTTCTTTCGGCAACGCCGACGTATCGCTTTGCAGCGTGTCGAGCAAGATACGCAGGTCGATCTCCAGATCGTAGTCCTGAAACCGTAACGACACATCGCAAAAGCGAAAGCCGTACATCTCGATCGTACGGCGGATGCGCAGCACTTCGACCATCTCGCCGTTCGCAATGAAATCCATCTCTTTGTACGAAGACGTCCAGAAATAATTGTTTCGTACCACCATCAGCCGGTCGCCCGTCGAAATCTCCTCCTCTCTGTACAGAATCCGGTTCCTTATACCATTATTATAAAGTGTTGCCCGTTTGTTGGATCGACAGATCACGATCGTCTCGTCCGCTCCGTCGCGACTGTAGGCCGATGCGATTTCTTCGATCAGCTCCTCGCCGCTCACCTTGCGAATATCTTCGAAGCCTGCAAGACGGAGGATAGGATACCGGTCGATCTGTCGGCGGTGCAGGCTGTCGCGGATCAGCGTCGCGTTGAAAAGAACACCGGAATCTTTATCCTGCCTCACGACCTGTGTGAGCGAGCATTCCCTCACGTGCAACGAATAGCCTTTGAGGTAGTCCGGATTCATAGCCGGACTTTCGCTTTGCGATACAGGCGGGAGCTGCGCGCCATCGCCGAGCAGGATCAGTTTGCAGCCTTCTCCGCCGTAGACGTAGCGCATCAAGTCGTCGAGCAGCCGCCCGCTGCTGAACGAAGCCATGCCGGCATCATCGTTCGAAATCATGGACGCTTCGTCGATAATAAACAGCGTGTTTCTATGCAGGTTGGGTGCCAACGAGAACCCGGTGAACTCGTTCGAAAACGTTTTCTGACGGTAGATTTTCCGATGAATCGTCAACGCATTGCGTCCCGCGTATTCCGAAAACACTTTGGCCGCCCGTCCGGTAGGCGCCAGCAAAACGACCGACTGCTCCAACGCCGTCAGCGCTTTGACTGTGGCTCCGAGCAGCGACGTCTTCCCTGTTCCGGCATAACCTTTCAACAAAAGCACGTCGTTCGGCGCCGGAGATGACAGAAAATGCGCGAGCGTATCGATCGCCTCACGCTGTTCGGCTGTCGGTTCGTAAGGAAAAGCGTTAAGAATCTGTTGAAAAATAAACCGATGAATCATTTATGTGAAATTATTTTCGCGATAAAGTTACAGCTTTAAATAATCTTCTTTATATTTGCAGCAACGAAATCATAAAAAAACGAATATACGACATGAAAATTACACTGAAAGTATTATTAGTTGCGGCGGCTTTGCTGCTGGTTTACATGTGCTACCGAAGCGTTATGGGTCCGATAGAGTTCGAGCTCGAACAGAAAACCCGCGAAACGGCTATCCAGCATCGGCTGATCGATATCCGCAAGGCGCAGATCGAGTACAAAAACAGACATGGAGTACATGCTGCAAATTTTGATGAGTTGGGAAAATTCTTGAAAGAAGAAAAATTACCGTTTGTCGTGAAAGAAGGCGTTTTGTCTGACGAACAGTTGGAGTCGGGCTTGACGGAAAAGAAAGCCGTGGCGATCATCGAGAGAGCCCGCAAGACCGGAAAGAACGACGAGGTGATTAAAAACGGACTGGAAAACTTCAGACGTGATACGATGTGGGTACTGGCCAAAGATACTTTGTTCGGGGCCAATTATAACGTCGACTCGATCGCCTTTGTACCGGTTGCAGCAACAAATGCCCGGTTCGAAATGGATACGGCAACGCTCTCTTCGTCGTCGGGATACACGGTGAAGGTATTCGAATGTCGTGTACCCTACGATAGCTATCTGAGCGATTTGAACAGCCAGCAGCTTGCCAATCTGAAAGACAAGATGCGCAAGATGAAACGGTATGAAGGACTGAAGGTCGGATCGGTTACGGAGATCAACAACAACGCCGGAAACTGGGAGTAGTCCGTTATGACCCTTCGTGTTCCTGACACGTTAACTGCTAAAAATTCGGAGAAATATAGAGTGTCTATCCGGCTGTCGCCGGGTGGACTTTCTTTTGTTGGATATATCCCATCGCAGCCGGACAGCTTTTTCTACGCGCCCCTCGGCTTAGACCGATCCCGATCGTACGCACAAAGCGTCAAGGACGTTCTTGCCGGACACTCCTTTTTTTCATACGCGTATGAAGCTGTCTCCGTCGTAAGCACCGGACAGCCCTATACCCTCGTTCCCGAAACGATTTTTGCGGAAGACCGGGCAGCGCAGTTGATGGCGTTTACCTTTTCTTCGCCCGGCGAGGAGGTGCTCTTTCAACCCCTGAAGGAGCTCGAAGCCGTGCTGCTCTTCGGAATCGACCCCGAAATACACACATTCCTTCCACGCTTACAGCCCCAAGCGACATTCGTGCATGGGATGGCTCCGCTCCTGCTCCACTGGCAGAAGCAAAGCCGGACCGCTTATCCCAAACAGGTATACGCCGTACTGCAGGAAGACAGGATGGACGTAGCGTGCTTCGACAAAGGAACTTTGTTGTTCATCAATGCGTTTCGTATCGACGACCGGGCCGATGTCTTGTACTATTTGCTTTATATCTGGAAGCAATTGAGACTCGATCCGATCGAGGATCCGCTCTTTCTTTCAGCTACGCCTGCGGTCTTCTCCGACCTGCACGATACGCTGCGAAACTACCTGATGCAAATCGAACCGATGAATCTACCGGCCGCACCTTCCAACGCACAAATACCGGCCGATGTAATGGCGTTGATGGAATGCGAATCATAAGAGGAATCTACGGACGCCGCCGGTTTCAGGTACCCTCGTCGTTCAGTGCTCGCCCGACGACGGACTTTGCCAAAGAAAACCTGTTTAATGTACTCGAAAACCTGATCGACTGGGAAGAGATGACCGCCCTCGATCTGTTTGCCGGCACGGGAAGCATCTCGTTCGAGTTGCTGTCGCGAGGCTGCCGGCGTGTGACGGCTGTCGAAGCGAACCGGGCGCATGCGGCATTTGTCGCCAAGGTTGCCGGCGAACTCAAGACCGACGCTTTCGAACTGATTCGCGGTGATGTATTCCGCTATCTGTCTTCCGTTCCGAAACAAACATTCGACTTCATCTTCGCCGATCCGCCGTATGCCCTGCCGGAGTTATCGAAGCTGCCGGAGCTTGTGATGACCGGAAAGCTCCTTTCCGAAGGCGGTATCTTTGTGCTGGAGCATCCCAAAACGTTCGACTTTTCCGCACATCCCTGCTTCAGCCAGCAGCGTGTCTACGGCTCGGTACATTTCTCCTTCTTCAGAGAAGAGGCGAGAACAGACGCATAAACGATTCGATCAGTCGTTTGGTCAGCGGGCGATTCAGCCATTGAGCGGGATAAACAGTCTCGCAGTTTTTCAGATCATCCATAAACAATTGTTTCATCTCCCGCGCGAACGGCTGATGGTAGACGAAGGCATTGACCTCGAAATTGTGTTCGAAGCTACGGAAGTCGAAGTTCGCCGAGCCGATACACGCCAGTTCATCATCGACCAGAAGCACCTTGGAATGCAGGAAACCGGCCTTATAAAAGTAAACCTTCACACCTGCGCGCAGCATATCGTCCAGAAACGAATGAGCAGCCAGATGAGCGCTCCGCGTATCGGAATGCTCGGGTAGCATCAGCCGCACGTCGATGCCTCCCAGCGCCGCCGTCTGAAGCGCCTGATTCATACTGTCCGTAGGCAGGAAGTAAGGCGTCTGGATGTAGACATACTTTTTGGCATTCGTGATGCAGAAGATAACCGCCTGAAGCAAGGTACGCCATGGCCCGGTAGGTCCGCTGGCAATGACTTGCAGGATGTTATCGCCGAAGATGGCTTCGTCGGGGTAGTAGTCTTTGCCTTTGATCAACTGCTTGCTGACGACATACCAGTCGATCAGAAACACCGATTGCAGGCCGTGAACGCCTTTCCCCTCGATCCGGAAGTGCGTGTCGCGCCATCCCCCCCACGACACCCCTTTGATGTACCGATCGGCAATATTCATCCCGCCGATAAAACCGATCTTCCCGTCGATCACGACAATCTTGCGGTGGTTGCGATAGTTAACCTTGCTCGTAAGCACAGGAAAAGCGACCCGCAGGAACGCATACACCTCGATACCCGCCGCTTTCATCTCCCGAAAGAACTTCTCCTTTACATTCCAGCTTCCCACGTCGTCATACAGCACACGCACCTGCACGCCTTCACGCGCCTTGGTGATCAGCAGACGCTTCACCTGCCGCCCGATTTCGTCGTCGGCAAAGATATAATATTGTATATGGATATGATGGCGAGCCTCCCGTAACGCCGTCATAAACGCCTCGAATTTATCCGTTCCGTTCGTATAGGTCGTAATGGAACTCCCGTAGAGCAGCGGGTTGTGATCGTCACGATTCAGCAAATTCACCAAAGGCTGATAAGCCGGCGAAACGACACACTTATCCTGCTCCGGCACATCGGAGTGGAGAGGTTTCATGATGCGTTTGTAAGTGCGCCGCGAGATGATGCGTTGGCGGCGGTTATCCTGTCCGAAGAAAAAGTAAAAGATCAGCCCGATGCCCGGCAACGTCAGCAGGACGATGACCCATGAAATCGTTTTCAGCGGGTTCCGGTTTTCCAACAGCACGACAAGCACCAGACCCAAAATGGAGATGGCGTACAGCGCAAGCAGCGTCAGGCCGACGACGGT
The DNA here is from genome assembly GCF_030528505.1 of Tannerella sp. Classification (GTDB taxonomy): domain Bacteria; phylum Bacteroidota; class Bacteroidia; order Bacteroidales; family Tannerellaceae; genus Tannerella. The sequence continues at coordinate 2,188 of NZ_JAUMYS010000023.1, read as the reverse complement.
ATGTAACGGTATATCGAGCATAGACCTTCCGGTTGAGGGCATAAAGATAGGCCTATGCGGCGTGAAATGCAAATTTGGGGATGATTTAACAATTCCGTATTTTTGCGGTCGACAAAAAAGAAAAGCATGAAGAAACAAACGTTGATTTTAGTTACGAACGACGATGGCATCGAAGCGCGAGGCATTCGCGCCCTGACCGACGGTCTGCGCACACTGGGCGATGTGGTCGTCATGGCGCCGGACGGGCCACGATCGGGCATGTCGACAGCCATCACGACGAGCGTCCCCATATCCTATACTTGCATCGAACGTACCGAAGGGCTGACGGTTTACCGTTGCACGGGCACACCGACCGATTGCGTCAAACTGTATCTGAACGAAGTAGCCGATCGCAAGCCCGACCTCGTGGTGTCAGGCATTAACCACGGCGGTAATCAGGCCATCAGCGTACATTACTCGGGAACGATGGGCGCCGTTGTCGAAGGGTGCGCGTTCGATATTCCCTCCGTCGGTGTCTCGCTGTATCAATGCAAGCCGGGCGCCGATTTTTCCGAGTCGGTACGTCTGGCACGGCAGCTTGCGAAAGAGGTGCTGCGCCGGGGATTACCGCACGGCACATACTTGAACCTGAATGTCCCGAACGTCGCAAAAGTCAAAGGCATGGCCGTTTGCCGACAGGCCGACGGACGGTGGATCAAGGAGTACCGGCAAACACGCGACGAGAACGGAGAACCCCTGTTCTGGCTCACCGGAGAGTTCCTGAACTACGAACCGATTTTTCCGGACAACGATACGAGGATGCTTGACGAAGGATACGCTTCGCTCGTGCCCTGCAAACTCGATGTGACCGACTATGCGTTCATGGAAACGCTGAAAAGCTGGCCAATCGATGATTAATCTCCAATGAAATACTACCTTATTGCCGGTGAAGCCTCGGGCGATCTGCATGCCTCGAATCTGATGGTCGCGATCAAAAGGGAAGATCCGCATGCGGAGTTCCGTTTTTTCGGAGGTGACCTCATGCGGGCCGTCGGCGGAACGCTCGTCAAGCATTACCGCGAGATGGCCTACATGGGCGTGATTCCCGTCCTGCTGCATGCCCGCACGATCCTGCGGAACATGCGCCTTTGCCGCGACGACATCCGCGCGTATCGCCCCGATGTGGTCGTGCTCGTCGACTATCCGGGGTTCAACCTGAAAATCGCCCGGTTTGTCAAAACGACGTTGCAAATCCCTGTCTATTATTATATCTCGCCGAAGATTTGGGCGTGGAAGAAGTACCGCATCCGATCGTTCCGTCGCTACGTAGACCGTATGTTCTGCATCCTGCCTTTCGAGGTCGACTTTTTCAGGTCGCTCGACTATCCGGTCGATTATGTGGGTAATCCTTCGGTCGATGCCGTTGCCGCGTTCCGGGAGGCACAGCGCGAACGACCCGATACGTTCCGGCGCGATCACGGCCTGACGGATCAGCCCGTGCTGGCATTGCTCGCCGGCAGTCGCCGCCACGAAATCCGTCAAAATCTTCCGGTGATGCTCGACGTAGCCGCCCGATTTCCCGATTTCCAAATCGTTGTAGCAGGCGCTCCCGGACTGACGGCCGACGATTACCGCTCTTGCCTCGGCGAGAGAGCCACGCCGAAGATCATCTACGGACAGACGTACCACCTGCTCTCGCACGCCGGTGCCGCGCTGGTCACGTCGGGGACGGCGACACTCGAAGCCGCCCTGTTCCGTGTGCCGCAAGTGGTCTGTTATCATGTTTCGGGCGGACGGCTCGTCAATTTCGTGTTCGACCATTTTTTCCACGTGCCCTACATCTCGCTCGTCAACCTGATTGCCGGGCGCGAGGTCGTGTCCGAACTGTTCGGGGCGAAGTTCTCGGCCGAACGTATCCATGCCGAGCTGAAACGCATCGTCGAAGACCCGCCCTACCGTAAACGTATGCTGGAGGGTTACGATCGCGTGATCGCCGCCCTCGGACAACCCGGAGCCTCACAGCACACCGCCCGCCTGATCGTCAACGAACAATTACGAACGTAAGTAAGTGAAAAGTGAAAAACGAAGAGTGAAAAGTGGAGCCCTTGCGGGGGTTGAGGGGGGTAGGTGTTGAGTTGTCATGTCCTGAAAAAAGTTGACAATTGTTTTTGTTGTTATTGTTTCTTTTTTCTTTCATGATTTACGCCAC
>NZ_JAUMYS010000104.1 GCF_030528505.1 Tannerella sp. | reverse complement strand
TTGTATGCCTTGCGGGCGTTGAGTTGTTGAAATGTTTATTTGTTGAGTTGTTGGCCGGCTGAACGCTGAAGGCTGATTGCTGGTTGCTGTAAAAGCCCTGAAAGGGCGAGATAACTCAGCCCAATGCGAAGCGTTGGGGAAAAGGCATCGCATCCCGGCGGAGGGCTGTAAGCCTGAATTATAATTGTTAATGGTTAATTGTCAATTGTTATGCATGGTACACGCCGAATCATGTACCCTGTATGACAATTAACAATTGACAATTAAATAATGGTACACGCCGAACAGTGTATCGCGTAAAAACCGAACCGTCGTAAAGTTAACCTTACAACGGTTCGGCCAATAAATCATTTTTTTTGTACTCGAAACCTGTGCCGGATCTTCCCTCTGCGGCGAGGCAATCCGTCCGTTCAGAAATGATAAGCCACTCTTACCGATACCAAAGCCTGATCATAATCCTTCGTCAGGTTATATTTCATATCCGTACCTACAGATACTTCGTTCGTGGCATAAAGCTCGGCTCCCAATCCGACATTCAGCCCTACACGGGTGTAGTTTCCATCGTGGCCTTTAACGTTCCAGACCGACATGCCCACTCCTCCGATCGGATAAAACGCGAAGTTGCGCGTCACAGGCACTACGTAGTGACCGTCGAAATCGAGGTACCAGGCACTGAGGCCGTTGTTACGGAACATGTGCGTAAAAGACGGAGCGATGCGCACGTTCCGCCACACCTTATGCCGGAAATCGAGACCAAACGTTGCCGACTCTCCATCGAGGGCATATCCGACATTTACCCCTGCCGACGACCGTCGGTGTTGTGCATATCCGGCAGTCGACAAGAGTGCCAGCGCGATGATGACCATTAACTTTTTCATTTCTTTATCTTTTTGGGTTCAATGATAGAACATCATTGCGCTTTCAATTGTTCACCGCCTTGACGAACGATTTCTTTGTAATACTCCTCATCGTATCCGGGGAAGTCCGGAGCAGAAGGCAGTCCATACGGATTGCGTTTGAATTTTCCATCCTGCTCTTTTTTCACGTTTCCGTCGATATATTTCACCATGAGGTATTCGCCCAGCTTTTTCCAGCGCGCGGTAGCCTGATCGGCCGTGGTCGTGCTGTACCATGTCAGGAAGCGGCGTGCTTCTTCGGGGCTCTTCTCATACAGGGCTAACGCGGCCTTATCGATCGCCGGGATAGCGTCACGGTATCCGTTCTCCAGTTCGGTCTGCACCTTGCGGATATCTTGAATCATAAAACTGTATTTATGGTATGCCATATTCGCCACCCAGTTATGAATCCAGAAGGCCGAATTCCATGAAAAAGTCAACATATCGCCGTTGCCCACCCGGTAACATTCGGGTACTGCCAGTGAAGAGGCATACACCGGATTGAAAACAGCCGTATTGGCATCGTCCACTCCGAACCACAAAATACCGCCGATGGCATCCGGCAGCCAGTTACGCATCTGCGGAACGATGACAAAGCCTGTTTGTTGCGTGGCGATGGCGCGTTCATGCAGGTACTTCTGTCCGTCTACCGTATAGTGCATCGGACGCCAGCGATAAGGCACCTTGTAGGGGCCCGCGCCCGGGTCTTTCGTCATATCCATGCTCGTTCCTTCGTAATGGTCGCGCATGGCCTGCTGCACATCCTGCACGGAGAGTTTGCGGTCAGGTTTGATGTAAAGCGGCATCGGTTCTTTCGTCGCATCGCCTCTGACAAAAGCCTCGTACTTGTTCATTTGCTTATCGTACTGGCGGAAGAACGACCATACACGCGCTTCGCAGGCACGCAGTCCGCTGAATTCGTAAGGGCAATACGCATTGGCAAAACTGAAATCTTTGTCTTTACCTTTGAAATACCCTTTTTCACGGGCATACGAAACGACATCGGGCGCGTACATGCAGTTCTCTTTGTCGTCGAACGGAATCTGATGGATACGCGATTGATTGGCATGCGCGGCGATGCAATCGTCCGGAATACGGATGGCCACCCACAAGGCGCCTTTGTTTCCGACCCCTTTTCCGACCATTTCCATGATCCAAACCTCGTTCTTGTCAGCAATCGAGAACGACTCGCCACTGCTGTAGTAACCATATTCGGCCACTAAATCCGTCATCACTTTGATCGCTTCCCGAGCTGATTTGGAACGCTGCAAGGCAATGTAAATCAAACTGCCGTAATCCATGATTCCCGTCGTATCGATCAACTCCGGACGCCCGCCAAAAGTACTCTCCGTAATGGCCACCTGATATTCGTTCATGTTTCCGATCACGGAATACGTCTGCGTCACCTGCGCGATTTTGCCCAGCGGCTTGCCGGTATCCCACTCCGATACGTCGAGCATGGTGCCTTGCGGGTACGTCGCGGCCGGCCAACGATACATTTCGCCGTAGAGCGTATGGGAGTCCGCCGAATAACTAATCATTACCGAACCGTCTACCGAGGCTTTTTTTCCTACCAGCAAACCGGTGCATGCCAACACTTCAGAACCTGCCGCCAAGAACAGACAGGCGGCCCATGCGATACATTTTTTCTTCATACGTTTTGATTTTTTTATGTTTCTCATTTTACATCTATGGACGGCAAAGATAAACGATGTCCGACGAAAAGCCAAACTTATTTTGTGAAGCTCAAAAAAGCCGTACCTCATCCTGAGACAGACAGTTTGAAGACGGCTCTTAAGGTTCTTTTTTTATGTTATCACATCTCAGAGAGGTGCGGCATAGAAATACCATGCCCTGTCATATCGTTTCAGCTTCCCGTCTTCGTGCGCTACATAGAACTCGAAGTTAGAGCCATCCGCACCGAAACGTTCAAGTAAGATCAGCAGCGAACCGTCGTATTTCCGAAAAAGTCCGGCCACATAAGGTGCGTAATAAGAACCCTCGTCGTCGGCGCGCCAAGTCGAAATCTCATTGTATTCGGCCGGTTCTTCGAGGATCGAATATCCGTCGAATGTTTCGAGCGCCACCAGACCGAGCGCTTGCGTACCTTTATTTTCGAACTGCACGGAATAGACGAAATATTCGCCGTCGGATGTCGCGGCGACAACCTCGATCGCCTTGATCTTGCGACCGTATCGCTTGGCCAGATCGCCGCGGGTCTGCTCCATGCGTCGTAGGGCATAGTCGTCATAAATGATATTTCCTTCATCATCCCGGGCGGTATAATGTTGCATCTCTACGACCGAAAAATCGCCGGCGAACTTCCGGTCGGAAAGCGATACATAATACATATATTCCTCGTCCTCCGTCAGGGGCAGCCTGTCCGAGATCAGTTCATAGACGTACCCTCCGAGGTTCCGGAAGTTTTGCGTCGTTTCACGCCCGGTACTTTCGTCGCTTCGTTTCTGCTTTCCGACGTAGCGGACCGGATAAAGCCGGCCGTTGTGAAAGCAGGTCGTGATGCTATCGGGGCGAATGCCTGCGAAAACATCGTCTTCGTCCGTTTCACTGACGATAAGCATTTGCCTGCCATCGTCACAGCCCACAGCGATGGCGAAGAGATAGTCGGAAGGAATAAACGCCTCGGCGGGATCGTCTTCATCATTTTCATCCACAATGCCGTACGAAACGGCCGGTTGGTTATTTACATGCTTATTCGCACATGCCCCCACTGTAAGAAACAGCATGGCAAAGAAGTACAAAAAAGTTTTCATTCTTTTTTCTATTTATACGTTTATAATCGGTTAGTCTATTCTTTTTCATTAATCTCTACATCGTTCACGCTCATGTAGTCGATCAGGAAGCCGTCGGCGTGCTTTACGAGCGTCACGTCGGTATGGCTGGACGCATAACCGAAGTCGATAAAGAGATGGTATTTCAGATCGCCCTGCAATGTGATACGTACGTCGTTGAGTTTGTCCGTATCGCCGTTTCCGGCTCCGAAGAAGTTATAATCGTCTTCCTTGAGCGGATAGATTCCGTTCCATTTCTGCCGGTAACGTTCGATGGCCGCCTGAAGCTCTTCGTCGCTCCCTTCGAAGTAGCCACCATACAGTTGAACGGCTTCGTCCCAGAACTCGTTCAGACGCCGGGTCGTAAATTCGGTATCGAAGTCGGGAAAACAGTAGCCGCCACCTTCGGCGCACGTAAAAAGTTCCGTCAGCCATTGTAATCCGGCCTGATCCGTATCGGTTGGTGAAGCCGTTTGTGTCGTTTCCGCGCTTCCGTTCGTTTCGGGCGCGGCGATACCGCCTGCCCGGGTTTGTTTGCATCCTGCCAACATGCCGGCGGCAAACATCAGTAAAAGTAATGTTCTCATTTTCGTTTCTTTCTTTAATTGTTTATGGATGATGGCCGGACGGCCGTAGATGGGTGAGAAAGAGCCTCTCCCCTCTCCTGCCTGCCCCCGGCTGTTAGAGTTCGTTTCGTGATTTCGGCCGGAAGCGGTTTCAATCTCCCTGAAAGCCCAGTCCGCGTACGACGGGATCGAGGTGATACGTATCATCGTCCGTCAGACGCAGCCATCCTACCAGCCCGAATGCCGTGCGCACGAGGTAATGCTTCGGCAGTTCCTCCGCGAGCGGATCCGTATTTTCCGACAGCAGCACTTCTACCTCGTAGCCGACGGGCAGACTCGCCACGACCGTGCCGCCGGTACGTTCGCTGTACAGCTTCACCGGTTTGAGGAGCTTACCTTTGATGCCGGCATAGAGATAGGGCTGGGGCGTTTCCGTGATACGTCCCGCAGCGTACGTGTACTTGCGTCGTTCGTTGATCATCTTGTTCGTATGTCCGGCCGTATAGATGACGCCCGAAGCATGAATGCACAGCTCGTCGGCCGGCTCCTCCAAGAGTGTCCGTCCGCTCTCCTCGACGATGCGAAACTCCGGGTCGGCACTCATGCCGGGGGTGTAGAGGATATAGACGGGCGACGTCATCGAAGCGTTTCGATACGTGCCTACCAACACATACTCCATCGTATTTTCCGCATCGTAACACGGGTGATCGGCGGGCAATGCCTCACAGCGTTTGCGGACGACGGTAAACGTACTCTTGTCGTACCCGAAACGTGCCTGCGAATATTCGCTTTCGGGCGAGGCATCGATCCATGTCAGTTGAGTAAAAGCCTTCTCGGCGGTATCTTGTGCCCACAACGCGAGGGCAGTCCATGTCGACAGTGCGACGGTTAAAATCATTCGTTTCATTTCCATTCGTTTTTTTCATTGCTTTGACTAATAGTCAAAGGTACTTTTTTTTCGCTTTCGACGCTTTGACTAATAGTCAATGGGCGATTTTTTTCGTTTTCGGTACTT
>NZ_JAUMYS010000022.1 GCF_030528505.1 Tannerella sp. | reverse complement strand
ATCGCAGAAACGCCGTTTCCGGCATCGCGATAAATGATTTGATCGCAGAAACGCCGTTTCCGGAGCTACAGCAAAACTTTTTTTTCTTCGCGCGGGGCACGCCAGCCCTCGGCTAAACGACTCGAACAGATATGGTTCGAAATTTGTTCACAAAATTAATAAAAAGTTTTTTGAAACCACCTCATTTCCGGCGAAAAAAAATCAAGTCTCTTCAAATCTTTTCCGGTGCGCCCAAAGTCCGAGCGCGGGATTGGAGATGTAGTAGATTTCTTCGCCGTCGACCGTGTTCCAGCCTTCGCGCAGGGTGTGCGGGCGATATTTTCGCGTCATGGCGTCGAGGTCGGCATATCCGAAGCCCACGCTTTCGATTTCGTGGCGCGTCAGGTGTCCGGGGCAGTAGGTGATGCGGAAACGTCCTTCCGATGTGCCGTGAATCAGATGGGCAGCCACGCCGAGCGCCTGTCGCAGGTCTTCGTTTTCTTCGACGTGCCGCAGCACTTGCGGCGTAGGGACGTAGCCGTATCGGCGGATCAGCGTGTCGTTGTCCGCGTCTTCGCCGAACTGTCGCACACCGGGGGCGAGGATGATCAGTTCGCCGCCGTCGGCCATGGCCATGCGCGTGCGATAGATGCTTTTGTTGCCGACCCATGTGCTGCGAAACTCTTCGGGATCGAGGTAGACGACGGCTTTGCGTATCTCGCGGTCGAGCATGATGAAGTTTGTCCGTAACGAGAGGGCGGCGGCTTTTTCAAAGCATTCGGCATCGTCGCCTGCGAAGAGTCCGCGCATTTGCAGGCCGTCGTCTCCGGCCGATATAACGGTTTGCAGATAGACGACCGGCAGATGGCCGATAAAATGTTCGGAGGCGTAGTTGAGCACGCGGCGCACGGGGGTGTCGGCGCGTCCCATGATCCGCTCCATGCCGTAGGCCGCACCGATAAAGTGGCTCTTGTGGATACCTTCGGCGCCTCCTGTGCCGACGAGCAGGTTCTTGTTGTAGTTCGCCATCCCGATCACTTCGTGCGGCACCACCTGCCCGATGGAGAGGATCAGGTCGTACCCGCCTTCGAGGAGCATGCGGTTCACCTGCATGGGCATGGGATAGCGGGCTACGCCGCCCGATACCTCGCCGACGTACTCGGCCGGCACGGTACCGACGTGCACCACGTCGTTGCGCCAGTCATGCACACGAAAGAGCGAGCGGGGGATGCCGGGAAACATTTTCGCGATTTCCCCGTCGGTCATCGGAAAATGCGTGCCGATGGCGGGAAGGATGTCCGTCAGGCGCGGGCCGTAATACGCGTAAATGTAGCGTGTCAGTTCGCCGGCCCGCGAGTGGAAGCGGGTAAAGTCGGGCGGGATGGCTAATACCTTGCGCCGTTCGCCCAGCCGGTCGAGGATCGAAAATACGGCCTGCCTCAGTTCGTCATGGCCGAATGCTTTGTCCGGCGCTCCCTGTTCGTAGTAGATCATCGTTCGTGTCGTTTAAGCAAAATATCGCGGCCGGGGTGATGCTTATCGCATCACCCGCGCGTTTCCTTCCCAGATGCTCCATACCTGTGCCTCGTCGGTCGGTTGGGCATAGTCGGTGAGCGAGGTTACGGCCAGCGTGCCCGTAGCCCATCCGAATCGTATCCACTGTTGCGGCTCCCAGCCCCGGAGGATGCCGTAGAGGAGGCCTCCTACAAAGCCGTCGCCTCCGCCGATGCGGTCGAGCACCCGGATCGGGCGCGGCTCCACGCAGTGCCACTCATCGCCTGCGAGCATGATGGCGCCCCAGAGATGATGGTTGGCGTCCAACACTTCGCGCAGTGTCGTGGCGAAAACCGAGGTGCCGGAGAACGTGCGCTTCGCGTTCCGGATCATTTCTTTGAAACGCTCCGTTTGGGCGCCGACGTTTTTCCCGCCGGCCTCCGGCCCGTCGATGCCGAGGCAGAGCTGAAAGTCTTCTTCGTTGCCTATGAGGATGTCGGCCATGGAGGCGATCCGGTTGAAGACGTCGAACAGCGTGCGTTCGCATCCTTCCCAGAACGAGGCGCGGTAATTCAGGTCGAACGCGACTCGTGTGCCGTGCTCTTTGGCCGCGCGCGCCAGCTCGATGCAAAACGTGCTCGTCTGGTCCGATAGTGCCGCGATCAGCCCTGAAAGGTGGAGCATCTCCACGCCCTCGTGCCCGAAAAGACGGTCGAGGTCGAAATTGCGCACGTCCAGCGTGCAGCCTATTTCGCCGCTGCGGTCGTTCCACACGCGCGGTCCCCGCGCGCCGAAGCCGCTGTCGGCCATGTTGATCTGATGACGCGCTCCCCACGGCCCGTCTTGAGACTCTTCGGGCCCTTCGTAGGCGATGCCGCGGCTCCGCAGATCGGCTTTGATAAACTGTGCCACGGGACTGTCCTTGACGAACGTCGTCAGCGCTTTGACCGGCAGTCCGAGCGATGCGGCCACCGTCGCCACATTCGTCTCAGCGCTCGTAGCCTGCATCAATAGGGAACGGCTCGTATGAAACGGCTGTCCCGGCGTGGCGGGTGTTAACCGCACTCCCATGCTCGTCGGTACGACGAGCGACCATTGTTTCTTCTTCATGATTGTGTATATATTAAAATAAGTTCATGCGTACGATTTAAATCGAAAAAGCGTTGAATCCGCCGTCGACGGGTATCACCGTGCCCGTCACGAAAGCCGACGCGTCGGCTGCCAGCCATTGCACCGTGCCCAACAGCTCTTCGGGGCGGCCTAATCTGCCGAACGGGGTATGTTCGACGATACGGTTGCATCGGTCGGTCGGTGTGCCGTCGGCGTTCGTCATCAGCGTGCGGTTCTGTTCGGTCAGGAAGAATCCCGGCGCGATGGCGTTCACCCGCAGCCCCTCGCCGAATTTCGCAGCCAGCTCGGCGGCCAGATACTGTGTGAAGTTATTGACGGCCGCCTTGGCGCACCCGTAACCGATGACGCGAGTCAAGGGTCGCAGGGACGATTCGGACGAGATATTGATGATGCTTCCTTTCTTTTGCCCGACCATCGTCTCGGCAAACACCATCGTCGGGAGCACCGTACCGAACAGGTTCAGATCGATGACTTGCCTGAAAGCGTCGAGGTCGAGATCGAAGAACGTCCGATCCGGCGCGATCGTGGCGCCCGGCATGTTACCTCCTGCCAGATTGATCAGCACGTCGATGCCTCCGAATGTTTGCACGATGGCCTGCCGGCTCTCTTCGAGCTGTTCGCGCCGCATGACGTCGGCCGCGTGAAACATGGCCATGCCGCCGAGTTTGCGTAAGTCGTTCTTTAACCGATTGCCCTTCTCGGCGTTCCGTCCGAGGATGGCGACCTTCGCCCCTTCGCGCGCCAGATGCTTGGCGATGCAGCGTCCCAGCACGCCGTAGCCTCCCGTCAGGACGATGACTTTGTCTTTTATACTGAATAAATGATTCATGATTTACCTTGATGTTATGAGGTGGTCGATACGGTCAGCCGGCGAAATGCGCAGCAGCTCATCAGTCCGCACAGCGGCAGCGCCATGAAGATGCCGATCAGAAACAGCACGAATCCGGCCAGTAGGATGCCGAACTGGACGAGCAGGAGCAGGAAGAGCTTCGGCGTCGAACCGCGTGTGATCTCCCAACTTCGCCGGAGCGAGTCGAGGATGCCCGCGTTTTCTTCTATAATCGCCATGTAATAAAATTGCAGGCGGATGGCTAAATAAATGCCCGGCACAATGAGCAGCACGAGCCCTGCGCAAACAATCAATCCGTAAACGAGCCTGGCCGTGAAATATACGAAGATTTTGCGGCTCATCTGTCCGTAGGCCGAGAACTGCGGCTCTTCGCCGTCGAGCGCCTGAAAAAGGTTTTTCGTGTATCCCAATTCGAAGATCAGCGAGATGAACAAACCGATCAGCGCGATAACCATTCCGGCGATGCTGACGGAGCCGTTGACAGGCCTCGGGATAAAGGCTTGAAGCAGCATGCTGATGATTGCGTAGCCGATCAACAAACCGCAGAGTACCCAGATTTGTGCCGACAAGCTTTTCCATGCTTTGCGGAAGAGGTCGGAGAGGATAATTTGTTTGTCCATGGTGTCTTATTCTTTAAAATAATGGACAAATGTACAATATCTTTTGAAAACGGATACGCCAAAGCACAAAAAAAACCGGACGTATGCCCGGTTTTTTTTATGGAGGACGGTCTCTGCTTTACGGTTGGATCCAGCGGATATACGCGAAATCCATCCGGTGAGGCAATTGCTCGTTTACCGGATAGACGCGGAATCCGACGCGCAGATGTCCGTAGACTTTCGTTTTCTTTTTCAGCTCGAAATGGAGCTTCGTGCCTTCTTCCTTTTTCAACTCGAACGGAGTGGCCGAAATGAATTCGGTCGTATGATCGTCCGGATTCTCACGCGTGTAGACGATCTCCACGCCGAGCATGCTCTTGAGGCTCTTGCGGTCGATGACAATCCGGATGACGTATTCGTCGCCCACCGTGGGATGCGTGGCGTCTTCGCCATACTCGAACGACTCGATTTCAAAATCGTTCCAGTGCTCGGCAACGTGCTTCTTCCATGCCGCGATGTTTCGGGCTTCGGCGTAATCGTTCCGCATGAGCGAAGCCGAACGTGTGGCCAGCTTGCTGTAGAACCGTGCGATATAGTCGTCGAGCATGCGTTTCATCGTGTAGTCCGGCGCGATTTGCGAGATGGAGTTTTTGATGTACTGAATCCATTCGGGCGAATAGCCTTTACTGTTTTTGGCAAAGTAGAGCGGGATGATCTCGTCTTCGAGCAGATGGTAAATCGTGGCGGCATCGAGCTGATCCTGATATTGCTGATTGTCGTACGTGCGTTGTGCGGTCAGCGCCCAGCCGGCGCCTTCCTTATAGCCTTCGTACCACCATCCGTCGAGCACGGAGAAGTTGAGTACGCCGTTCATCTCGGCCTTTTCGCCCGATGTACCGGATGCTTCCAGCGGTCGGGTAGGGGTGTTCAACCAGATGTCGACGCCCGAAATCAGGCGACGCGCCAGACGCATGTCGTAGTTTTCGAGGAAGAGGATCTTGCCCAGAAATTCCGGACGACGCGAAATCTCCACGATGTGCTTGATCAGTCCCTGTCCGCCGCCGTCGGCCGGGTGCGCCTTTCCGGTGAAGACGAACTGGATCGGGCACTTCTCGTTGTTGACGATCTTGGCCAGCCTGTCCAAATCGGTGAACAGCAAGTGCGCCCGTTTATACGTGGCAAAACGGCGTCCGAAACCGATCAACAACGCGTTCGTATTGATTTTCTCCATCAGCGTAACGACTTTCGACGGGTCGCCCTGATTCTTCAGCCAGTTGTCGCGATACTGGTCTTTGATGTATTCGATTAATTTATGTTTAAGCGCTTTGCGGATTTCCCAGATTTCACCGTCGGGAACATGCTGGATGGCTTCCCAGATCGCTTTGTTCGACTGGTCTTTGATGAAATTCTTATCGAACGTTTTGGCGCAGTATTTTTTCCATTCGGTAGCCATCCATGTAGGCAGGTGCACGCCGTTGGTCACGTAGCCTACGTGCAACTCTTCGGGGAAATATCCTTTCCACACCGGAGCGAACATCTCGCGCGACACGATGCCGTGCAGATAGCTCACCCCATTCGCTTCCTGACAGGTGTTGAGCGCGAACGTACTCATGCAGAACTTTTCCTGACTGCCCGGATTCGTGCGCCCCATATCGATGAAATCCTGCCAGCTGATACCGAGTTTTTCGGCGAATCCGCCCATGTATTTGCCGAAAAGCGACTCATCGAAATAGTCATGACCGGCCGGCACGGGCGTATGTACCGTGTAGAGCGAAGAGGCTCGAACGACTTCGAGCGCCTGATTGAAGTCTAACTTCTCGTTCTGGATATAATCGACAAGCCGTTGCACGTTGATCAGCGCGGCATGACCTTCGTTGCAATGGTAAACCTGCTTCTTCAGTCCCAGCTTGTTCAGCAGCAAAATACCGCCGATACCGAGCATATACTCCTGCTTCATGCGATTCTCCCAGTCTCCGCCGTAAAGCTGGTGGGTGATCGAGCGATCCCATTCGCTATTTTCAGGAAGGTCCGTGTCCATGAGGTAAAGCGGCACCCGCCCGACGCTTACTTTCCATACGTGCGCGTAGACGATCCGTTCGGGATACGGCACTTCGAGCACCATCGGCCGTCCATCGTCGGTCATCACCTGCGTGAGCGGCAGGGTCGCGAAGTTCTGGGCTTCGTAGTTGGCAATCTGCTGGCCGTCCATCGCCAGACTTTGGGTGAAATAACCGTAGCGGTACAGAAACCCGACGGCTGCCAGATCGATGTTGCTGTCACTGGCTTCTTTCAGGTAGTCGCCGGCCAGCACCCCCAATCCGCCCGAATAGATTTTCAGCACGTTCGTCAGTCCGTATTCCATGCTGAAATAGGCGACGGAGGGCTTGCTCGTATCGGGCTTGACTTGTACATAGCTCTTGAACTGTTGATATACTTCGTCGATTTTGGCCATCAACGCCTGATCGGCCAGAATCGCTTCGATCCGTTCCTGCGGTAACTTCTGAAGCAATAACACGGGATTCCCTTCGGTCGATCTCCACAATTCGGGCGAAATCTCACCGAAGAGTTTCGCGCCTTCATAATGCCAAACCCACCACAGGTTGGTGGCGATTTCGTGAAGCGGCTCTAATTGTTTCGGAAGTTTAGAATGAGAGTATATGTCTCTCCAAATCGGATCATTTGAATTCCTTGACTGAATCTTCATACTTTAGTTTTTTATAAAATAAGAATAAGCGCAGCAAAGATAGTGTAAATTTTGCGTAATGTAAGCCTATTACACTGCTTTTTGCATGCTGCTGCGTGTTTATTAACGCTTATGCATGGAGGCGTTTTTTCGCTTTGTCGAATGCCTTGTCGAACGCCTCGTAATAATGACTGATGAATTGCGCCCATTCGGCCTGAGCTGCCAGTCCGAAACATTTTTCGCGAATACGCTCCCGCTCGGCTGCATCTTTTTCGGTGAGCGAAAGCAGTGCTGTGGAAATCGCCTCGACGACTTGAAAATAATTGTCGTCCGTCCGGTGAATAACCGCGACCCCTTCCGTGATGTCGTCGCCCGAAACGATGGTCTTTGCCCATAATCCGAAGCCGGCCAGATCGGTCGTGACGGTCGGGATGCCGAACGCCACGCTTTCCAGCGGCGTGTATCCCCACGGCTCGTAATACGACGGATAGACGGTTGCGTCCATACCGATCAGCAGGTCGTAGTACGACATGTTGAAAATACCGTCTTTCCCGTCTAAATAACAGGGCACAAAGATCAGCTTCAACTTGTCGTCGGTCGCATTCACGCAGCCCGAATGAATCATGAACCGGGTGGCGCGGTCTTCGTGCATGTTGTGCAGCCAGTGCGTCAGGAAAGCGGTCTGCATCGGTTCGGTTGTGCGGAAATCCTGATCGAGCGCTGCTTTCAGGTCGGCCCGTGGCGCGAAGACCCACGCCGGAACGAGTAGGAAAGCGACGACTTGCCGATTCAACTTGCCGGAGGTGCGCAGGCGGTTCATGGTCTCAATATAGACGTCGATGCCTTTGTTGCGATACTCGTACCGGCCGCTCGTCGAAACAAGGAAAGCGTCCTCGTCGATCGCGTGACCGCATAATGTTTCGGCTACCTTCAGTAACTTCTTACGGGCTTCGGCGCGTTGTGTCGGATACGATGCCGCATCGGGTACAAAGTCCGGCTCGAAGCCGTTGGGCGTTACCACATCGGGAGCTTTGGCAAGCAGTTGCCGGCATTCGATGGCAGTGATGTCGCTTACGGTCGTGAAGCAGTCGGCGAAATGAGCGGCCTGCTTTTCGACCGAATGTTTGGCTTCCATGTTCAACTCTTTGGCCATCTGGTCGCCGTCGTATCCATTCATGTAGCCGTAGAGGGGCTTGTCGTTTCCGGCGATAGAGCGTCCGATGGACGTGGCGTGTGTCGTGAACACCGTAGCGATTCGCGGTACGTACTTTTGCAGGTATAATCCGCCGAATCCCAACATCCATTCATTGAAATGGGCGATGACTTTTTTCTGCTCCAACCCGTGAAAACGGTAGAAACTTTCGATCGTTTTTGCGGTGGCGTAGGCAAAAATGCACGACTCGTCATAATCGCCGTAAGCCTTTGACGAATCGACACCGAACGATTCCCACATCTCGTAATAGAGCTCGTTTTTCTTCTCGAAGAAAGGCCGGTAATCGACTAAAATCACCGGAGGGGTACCCGGTATCTGCCATTGTCCCGTGCGGACAGTCAGCCCTTCCGAAGCTGCCGCTTTCACCCAATCGGCGTAAAGCGCAGGGTCTTCTCGGAAGCTGGCATCCGGCTTTCCGCGATCCGGGCCGATGAAAATAATCGTATCGGTAAAACGCTGTTGCAGCGTGCGTGCTTTGGTAGACAAAACGGTATAAATACCGCCTACTTTGTTGCAGACTTCCCAGCTGCATTCGAAAATATAATCCGGTTGTGTCATTGTTCTTTTTCTTATAGTTGTATAACCTTATAGGATGTAGTCGTTTAGCGGACAAAGGTACATGTTTTTTTCTTTTTTCCGTGTTTTTTTGTCCGAATCCCGGAGAATTGTCATACCTTTGATTGTTCAAAAACAAAATGGTTCATTCATAAATGAAGAAATTAAAATGGCAAAAAGAAGAAAATTAAAAAAGCATATTTCCAATCTGTTCGGAATGTTGTTTTCCGATGTATTAATCTGTCATTATCTGCTTCCGGAAACGGACAAGGAGAAGGTGGCATCGTTGGCTACGCGCATCTGTGAGCGGAACGATGAGTTTATTTGCCGCGCGCATCATGCCCCCGGTACCAACCGGGCGGAGGTGAAGAAGTATTACCAAAAGCTGTATGCCGATCTGAGAGCTGAATGGAATGCGTTGGCCGAAGAAATCGGCCGACTGACCGAAGCGCTCGATAAGAAAGCATGAAAAAAGCGATCTGCAGATGGCTCCTCAAACAGATGGGGTGGCAGATCGGCCCGGCAGGTGACAACGTGCCCAAGTGCGTGATCTGTGTAGCCCCCCACACGAGCAATACCGATTTCCTGATTGGGAAGCTGTTTTATAACTCCGTAGGTAAACAGGCCAAGTTCCTGATGAAGAAAGAATGGTTTTTCTTTCCGTTAGGACTGATTTTTCGGAGCATGGGCGGCGTGCCGATCGACCGGAGCCGCAACCAGTCCATGACCGAACAGATGGCGGCCGAATTTGCGTCGCACGATTATTTCCGTGTGGCCATCACGCCGGAAGGAACGCGCAAGAAAGTCGATGAATGGAAGCGCGGTTTTTATTACATCGCGTTGAAAGCGCAGGTGCCGATTCAACTCGGCTATATCGATTACGGCAAGAAAGAAGTCGGCATCATGTCCACTTTTTGGCCCACGGGCGACGCGGATGCGGATATCCGTTACATCCGTTCGTGTTATAAGGGGATAAAAGGGTATCATGGAGAACGGTTCGGAGAAGTTGAGGAAGAACAGTTAAAAACGGGAAAGAACGATGGAAAGTAACCATTCGCTACGTGTGAGTATGGTTCAATCGCCGATTGCGTGGGAAGACAGGGCGGAGAACCTCGCTTATTATGGGAAATTATTGCACGGCCTGATCGGAAAGACCGACTTGGCCGTTCTGCCGGAATTGTTTACGACGGGCTTATCGATGCGTGTGCACGATTTGTCGGAGCCGGTCGACGGCAAGACGATCGCTTCGGTGAAGCAGTGGGCGAAGGAATACGGTTTTGCCGTGACAGGGAGCTTTATCGCTTCGGAAGAGGGGCGTTTTTATAACCGTGCATTTTTTATTACCCCCGATGGTAGGGAGTATTATTACGACAAGCGTCATCTGTTTCGTATGGCGGGCGAAGATCGCAGCTTTTCGGCCGGTGATAAGCGGCTGATTATCGATTATCTTGGCTGGAAAATCTGCCCGATGGTTTGCTACGACTTGCGTTTCCCGGTCTGGAGCCGTAATGTGGATAACGCATACGACGTGTTGATTTACGTGGCCAACTGGGTGAGCGTACGACGGGATGTGTGGAAGACACTCCTGCATGCGCGGGCGATCGAGAACATGGCGTATGTCTGCGGGGTGAACCGTGTCGGTGTGGACGGACGCGACTTCGCTTACCACGGCAGTTCGAGGATTTATACGCCGAAAGGAGAAAAGCTGGCGGATGCAGGCGAAGAGGAAGAAACTATCGTCACGTGTGCGCTGGAGCGGGAACCGTTGGATACACTTCGGGAGAAGTTTCCGGTGTGGCGTGATGCGGATCAGTTCGATATCCGATGATCCGCACACATCACAGAGACTGGGCAGACTTGTCGGTTCTCGCTGCTTGCAGCGAATTTGCCCTGACCGGGCAGGCTGCCGAGTACCATTTGTCGATACGAATCACGACATCGGAGTCGGATGCCAAGACGCAGTTTGCACAGCTTGAAGCTGCTTTGAGCCGTTGGCAGCGCGAATACCCGCATACTCTGCTTGTCTGGAGGCGTTACTTCCTTAGCGATGTCATGAATCAACACGATTTCTTGCGTGGATACGATCGTGAAGACGCGGCGTTGTCTGTCGTACAGCAGGCGCCCGGTCTGACGAAAGTAGCCCTCTGGGCTTATTTTGTGACCTCCGAAAACTCCCGTGTGTCTAAAAAATGGTCTGAACAGGCTACGGAGCTGATTCGTCCGTCTTACCGTCACATTTATCATACGCAGCTTCACGCATCGGCTTCCGACGAGGAGAAGCAGACCGCCGATATTTTTGACCGCTACACCGCCTTATTGGCCACGCAAGCATGTACGTTAGGCCGTCATTGCATCCGTACGTGGCTTTTTGTGCGCGACATCGACTTGCGTTATGCCGGCATGGTGAAAGCGCGTCGGGCATGTTTCGAGCGTGAAGGGCTGACGTCGCAGACCCATTTCATTGCCAGCACGGGCATCGAGGGGCGGTATACCGATCCGCAGGCGCTGGTAATGATGGATGCGTATGCGGTACACGGCTTGGAAACGGAGCAGATCCGTTATCTCTATGCGCTTGATCATCTGAATCGAACGAGCGAATACGGCGTGACGTTCGAGCGGGGTACGATGGTGCAATACGGCGATCGGCGGCATATCTTTATCTCCGGTACGGCAAGCATCAACAAGGATGGCGAGATCGTGTATTCCGGCAACCTTTCCGGTCAACTCGACCGTCTGTTCGAGAATATCAAGGCGTTGTTGGCCGAGGGCGAGGCCGGCATGCACGATGTCATGCACATGATTGTCTACGTTCGCGACCCGGGCGATTACGCTGCGGTCGGTGCATGGATAGACGCTTATTTTCCCCAAATTTCCCGTATCATCGTTTGCGCCGCGGTCTGTCGTCCGGGGTGGCTCGTCGAGGTCGAGTGCATCGCTGTCACGGCCGTTGGCGACGACCGCTTTCCGGCATTCTGAGAGAAGCTCTTCTTGTTTCGGTCGTTGAAAAGGAATATCGATGCCTTCCGCATCTGCCGGACGATCTCATCCCATACAGATACGGAAGGCATATATCAAGGTTATTTATTCCACACCCGCGGTGCCGGAGTTTTGGGCAGCGGTTTGCGGTTTTTCAGTTCTTTCATGACTTCTTCGATGGCACGGTTGAGCTGTTCGTCTTCGCCGTTCCATTCCTTCACCGGATCGTTGTCGATGAGAATATCAGGCTCTACGCCTTCGTTCTCTACCATCCAGTTACCGTTCATGTCGTAGCTTGTGAAGAACGGCACGCGCACGTCGGTACCGTCGATGAACGGCAATGACGCCGTGATGCCGACAATTCCGCCCCATGTGCGGGTACCGATCAGTTTACCGAGTTTAAGGGCGCGGAATCCCCACGGGAACAGGTCGCCGTCGGAAGCCGAATATTTATTGATCAGACAGACTTTCGGGCCGACTTGTACCGCGTTGGGCACGGTACCGTTATGGGTCGAGCCGCGGCGCATGGTCATGCGGTACGGTTCGCGAGCCAGCCGTTCGAGGATCATCGGGGAGACGTTACCGCCACCGTTTGCGCGGTCGTCGATGATGAGTCCTTCCTTGTCGAGTTGCGGATAGAAATATTTGGCAAACTCGTTCAGCCCCTCTACTCCCATGTCGGGGATGTAGATATACCCGATTTTGCCGCCGGAAGCCTTGTCTACCTTCGCGATGTTATTTTTCACCCATTGGTAATGATAGAGCGAATGTTCCTCTTCGAGCGGGCGGATTACCACCTTCCGGGCGCCGTTGAGCTGTGCTTTGCTGTTGAGCGACAACTCCGTCGGAACGTCGGCTTTGCCTACGAGGAGGGCAAACAAGTCGTTTACCGTGTTGGTCGGCACCCCGTCGATGGCGACGATGAAATCGCCGACTTGGGCTTTGATGCCCGGCTCGGTGAGCGGAGAACGTAACGAGGGACTCCACGACTCGCCCGGAAGAATCTTTTCGAGGCGGAAGAAGCCGCTCTTGTCGCGCGAGATCTCCGCGCCCAACAGTCCGGTCTTGATGCGTTTGGGGCGATCCATCTCGCCGGTGTTCACATAGGCATGACCGCAATTGAGTTCACCGATCATCTCGCCGATCAGGTAAGTGAGGTCTTGACGATTCTTCACGTAAGGCAGTAATACGGCATATTTCTGCTTCATCGCTTTCCAATCTACGCCGTGCATGTTTTCGAGGTAGAAGCCGTCGCGGAAGGCACGCCATGCCTCATCGTAGATCTGCGACCACTCCTTGGCATAGTCGATCGTAATCTTCATATCCGAGAAGTTTACGGGGTCTTTCAGATCGATTCTTCCGGAAGGAATATCTTTCACAAAGACCTGCCTGTTTTTGAAGAATCCGGCTTTTTTGCCTCCCGGCTCTACCCACATGCGGGCGCCTTCGGCCACGGTCTCTTCTTTCTGTTTGTTCAGATCATAGACATAGGTGGAGTTGTTACGGCTGTAATACACTTTTTGTCCGTCGGAATAGAAACTACCGTGATAGCCTTGCGGCAAGGGGAGTTTCACGATTCGCTCGCTTAGTCCGTCTTCATCGACTTTGACCGTGACGCCTTCGGGTTTCTTCTTCTCGTCCGTCTCTTTTTTCTTGCCTTCTTCTACCTTGATTTCTACTTTCTTCGGTTCGGCTTTGCTGCCGTCGTCTTTCGTCAGGAAGGGGGAAGGCGTGTCTTGGGTCAGCAGCGCGAGGTAAACTCCGTTCGAATAACCGTAGACGTGGTTCCATTCTTTCGACCCGTAGGTCGGATTGAAGTCGCGCATCGAACTAAATACAAGGTATTTTCCGTCTGTGCTGAATGTCGGCGAGCCCGAATCGTACCACCGATCGGTTACCTGAATTTCTTTCTTGTCGGCGATGCGGTAGAGGTAAATGATGTCGTATTCATTGTCGGCCATGCGCGTATAGGCCAGCCATTTGCTGTCGGGCGAGAAGGTGACGTCATACGGTTCTTTCTTCGGGTCGCGCAGCACTTCGGTTACCTGTTTCGTCTCCACATTCAGCAGGTTGATTCGGTTCTTGCGGTCGGTGTACACGATCGATTTGCTGTCGGGGCTCCACTCGAAGTCACGGATATACGTATCGTTGTTTTTCGTCAGCTGAACGGCTTGGCCTCCTTCGGCCGGTTGCATGTAAAGTTCGGTTTCGCCCGTTGCGTCGGAGATATAGGCGATGTGTTTGCCGTCGGGCGACCAGGTCGCGCTGCGTTCGTGTGCTCCGGGTGTGCGGACGATGTTTTTCGTTACGCCTTTTTCGACGGGGAGGTTAAAGACCTCACCGCGTGCGGTAACGACAACCCGTTTTCCATCGGGCGAGAGGCTGGCGCTGCGCATGTATCGTCCGCCATCCTTGATTTCGTTGCGGGCGTACACATGGTCGGACGATAGCGTGACGCTGACTTTTTCGGCTTTCTTCGTGGCAGGGTCGAACCGATAGATATAGCCTGCATTTTCGAAGACGATCAGTTTTCCGTTCGTACTTGGGAACTTGATGTCGTATTCGGTGAAGTCGGTCACTTTCGAGGTTGTTTTTGTTTTTGTGTCGTAGACGAAGAGGTTCATCGTGCGGTCGCGATCGGAGATGAAATAGATTTCGTTGCCGACCCACATCGGGAAGATATCTTGTGCGCGGTTGTTCGTGATGTTTTCGACCGTTTTCTTTCCGGCGTCATAGATCCACACGTCGTCCGCCATGCCGCCCTGATAGTATTTCCATGTGCGGAATTCGCGCATCACACGGTTGTAGGCCAACCTTTTTCCGTCGGGCGAAAAGCTGCAAAAGCCGCCTTCGGGCAAAGGGATGACTTCGGAGAGTCCGCCCTCTTTGGCTACGGTGTACAGCTTGCCGTTGAATCCGGAGCTGATCCGGTTGCGGTAAACGATCTTCTCGCCGTCGGCTGTCCATGCCGTTACGATGTTGTTCGGTCCCATACGATCGCCCACATCATCGCGTTGGTTGGTAGCGGTGTAAGTTACGCGCAGCGGCTCGCCGCCGTCGGCCGGAATGGTGTACACTTCCGTATTACCGTCATACTGTCCGGTGAAGGCAATCGTTTTTCCGTCGGGCGAAAAGCGTGGAAACATTTCATAGCCCACGTGCGAGGTCAGCCGTTTGGCTTCTCCGCCTCGTGCGGATACTTTGTACAAATCGCCGGCATACGAGAACACGATGTCGTTACCGTTCGTGGCCGGGAAACGAAGCAGTCGCGCTTCTTCGGCCTGTCCCTGTTGCGCTGCGACAAACATCGCGCACATCAGGCTCCATAGTTGTTTTCTCTTCATACGTTTTTACATTTAATTTTAGAAGTGCACAAAGGTAAACATTATTACCTCAAATTACGCAATCCGATGCCGGAACGAAGAGTGAAAAAGGTAGTCAAAGGTAGTTCATGTAGTCAGGGGTAGTTAATGTCGTTCATGTAGGGGCAAACCGGTGTGTTCGCCCTTTTTTTTGTGTTGTCCATTGGTTGACCATTTCCCCGGCAAATAACCATTAACCATAGACCGTTAATTTTGGTGTTTAATCAATCTGCATGAAGATTGATCTCCCGCATCGATGATTTTAATCAATCTGAGTAGAGATTTATTCGCCGCAAAAAGAGAAAGGCGGTGTGTCATAACGGGCAAACTGCTTCGTTGCTTGCGGAATGAGAGCTCGGTCACATACCTTAGTATGCTCCCTCACCCTCATCCTTAGCGCCTTGCTTTTTACCCATTCTTACACACCTAAAGAGGGTGTGCCCAAACATTGCATTTTGACACACCCTCTTCCGTTTTTAGAGGATGTTTGTTCTCTCTTTTCGTTTACTTATATCCTTCGTTCTGTTTTAACTTTCCGTTCGATTTGGTGATTTGTTCCGAAGGATAAGGAAATACGATCATGTGTTCCTTATAGTTGCCTTTATTGGTATAATCGGAGTAATACGTTACTTCGAACGTCGATTCCGGATTGGCTCGGTCGGCGTATTTCCGGATGCGCGGACGGGAGTTCAGCTCCTTCACGGCCAGCTCTTTGATGACGGCATCAGGCGAGCGCTGCCATCGTTTCAGGTCGTAGAGATGATCCGTAAATTCGAAAGCCAGCTCGCAGCGTCGTTCGTGATACAAGTCGGCCATGGTCGGCGTTGCGGCCAGGGGCGTGAGTTTGGAACGCGTGCGGATACGGTTGAGGTCTGCTTTTGCCTGCTCCGCCCGGTTGGTCATCAGATACGCTTCGGCGCGGAAGAGCAGCATTTCGGCAAAACGTATGATCGGGAAGTTCACGCGCGCCGTAGGCCAGTCACCGCTCGAACATACGTAGCCGTTCTCGACGGGGTTGGCATGTTTGAACGGATCCATGTACTTGTTGATCATGAATCCCGATTCGATATCGGAGGTGGAGAAGAAGCGGCGTTTTTCGCCCCAGAACTCGAACTCCTGATTGTATTCGAGGATGGAACGTACGAGACGGTCGTTTCCGGGTCCGTCTTTGAGCATCAGCTCGTAGATGTCGTACGAGGGTTTGTTCTGTCCCCAGCCGTTGTATTTCCCCCATCCTTTGTTTTCGAGTACGACACCGGGAAATTCGCTACCGCCTCCCTTGGCGCCGCCGGTCGAAGGAATCGACCAGAGGTATTCGGCATTCCAGAAATCGGCGAAATCGGACGAGAAGACTTCGGCGAATGTTTTGGCCAGATTGCGTCCGTACTCGTTTTCGAGCAGATTGACCATGCTGATCACGTTGTTCCACTGCGTTTGATCCCACGTAGCCCAATAGGCGTACACCTTCGCTTTGTAAGCAACGGCCGCCGCCTGATGTGCGCGACCTCTGTCTTCTTCGCCATAGGCCTCGAACTTCGGAAGATGCTTAACGGCCTGATCCATATCTTCAATGATGTATTTGTAGTTATCGATCACCGACGCCTGCTGCGTAGGGATGGAGCTGTCGTATCCTCCTTCAAAATCTTCGTAACGGACAAAGGGCACTCCCTGCTTGTCGGTGCCGTAACGGTAGGCCATGTAGAAATGTCCCATACCTCGCATAAAGTAAGCCTCTCCGAGACTGCGCTTTTCGATAGCCGTCAGAGCCGTCTTTTTTTGTTTGTTCAGCAATCCCTGGATCACCCAATTGGAACGAGAGATAATCGTGTAGAACGCTTCAAAATTCCAGCGCAACGGTCCCTCATTTCCCGTATAGGCAAACGTGGCCAGCGTGTTATATCCGCGCGTACGTCCCCAGACGATATCGCAGGCGCCTCCCTGCTCCCAAAACAGATCCCGTCCGAAGGTCTCTTCCCAATGCATCGGTATGTAGAGCGCCGTAACGGCATCGATGGCTTGTTGATCGTTGGTAAAATACAACTCGTCGGTCACGCTTCCTTCGGGCTGAACGTCTAAAAAATCACTGCACGAACAAAACATAAGGAACGGCAGGAGCAATGCAAATCGATATTTTTTCAGTTTCATGTTCTTCTTCTTTTTTTGATGAATACAATAGATTAATACGTAAGTTGTATGCCTAAAGACAGCACACGCGAAAGCGGATACTTCAACGCGTCGTATCCTCCCGTTTCCGGATCCATGCCCGAATACTTGGTGAAGGTGTATAAGTTTTCGCCGCTGAAATATACGGAGAGCCGGCTGTTCTGTCTCTCGGGGCCGGACACCTTGCGGAACATATCGGTCAGATCGAAAGCGACGGTAAGGTTCTTCACCCTCAGGTAGGAAGCATCTTCGAGATACCAGTCCGAAGGAGTGGTGAAGTTGCCGTTGGGATCCGATTTCGAGAGACGGGGAATCGCAGACGACGTGTTGTTCGGGCTCCACGCGTCGAGGATGGTGTTCTGGCGATTGAAGTTTCCTTCCACATCGCCCAACAGCATGTATTTGGCCATGTACAGCGACTGCGCCCCGCCGACACCCTGCAACATGGTGCTTACCGAAAGTTTCTTGTACGAGAAGCCCATCGAAAGGGCGAACGTTGTTTTAGGCATGGCGTTGCCGCAGTATTGGCGGTCTTTGTCGTTGATCACGCCGTCGCCGTTGGCATCGACGAATTTCAAGTCGCCGGCCACCGCATTCGGTTGAATCCGCTTTCCGTTCTTGTCGACATACGCCGCGGCTTCGGCATCGCTCTGGAAAATACCGTCTGTCTTAATCACATAATACGAGTCCAGCGGTTCTCCCTCGGCCGTCTGATACATATAGGGTACATTTCTGAAACGGCCGTCTCCCGTCCATACGCCGGGCGTGCCGTCCGCGTTTTTAACGCCGATGTCCGAAACCTTGTTTTTCAGATAAGCGAAGTTCCCTGAAATGAAATACGAAAAATCTTTGCCGATGCGATCATTCCACGTGGCCTGCATCTCAAAACCACGGTTATGTACCTCGCCTTGATTGACCAGCATGGGGTTTAAACCAATCGTCTGCGGCCAATCCATCGTTTGTTTCTGAATCAGGTTAAAAGTACGTTTGCTGAAGTAATCGAGTCCCAGCGACAGACGCTCGCCGAACAGGTCGATATCCATCCCGAAGTCGGTCTGTTCCGAAGTCTCCCACGTCAGTTTCCGGTTCAAAGCGTCCGCTTTATAAATGGCAGTGCCCCATGCGCCTCCGACGGTGGTACCGTACTGACCGCCTTCGTTCGACGGATTTTCTTTTTTCGATAAGATGGCCGCTTTATAATTGTAACCGATGGAGCCCAAATTGCCTACCCGTCCCCACGAAGCGCGGAGTTTGAGGAGGTTGATCCAGTCGCTCTTCGGGAAGAAGCTTTCGTTCGAGATTTTCCAGGCGGCTGTGAAAGCAGGGAAATCGCCGTAGTTGTTTTCTTTCGGCAGACGACCGGCATAGTCGCGACGCCAAGAACCCGTAACAAAATACCGGTCGTTGAACGAATAAGCCAGACGCGAGATCAGCGAGACGTTTGCGTCGGGCCCTACCAGCATATCTCCGGCGGTGGTCGTTTCGCCATAAGCCAGATATTGCAGGGGCTTCGATTCGTTGGCGAACGTTTTTCCTTCTACTTCCAGTTTTCTATGTTCGTAATGATCGGCTGTGGTCGAAAGCAGGCCGCTTACGGTATGCTCGCCAAAGGTATTATCGTACGTCAGCGTATTTTCCGTCTTCCACGCATCCGTACGATACGTGCTTTCCGAAAGCGTATTCGTGTTGCTCGGTTTGCCCACTTCGTTTCGGCGGGGATTGAAATTCTTATACAAGTTGCTTTCTACATTATATGTAAAGCGACTTGTGAATTTTAATCCTTCGATGATGTTGGCGATATTTAGGGTCGTTGTCGTCCAGACATCGCTCGTCTTGTTGTAGTTCGTCTCGGCGATCAGCGAGCGCACCGGATTGATGACGTCGCCGTGGATATCCGGATAACTGGAGCCGTATTTGGCAATGTATTCGGGGTCTTCCGTCGTGGTACCCCCGAACGAACCGGTGAGGGGATTATAAGCCCTGGCGCTGCGGGGCATATAAATAGCCGAGAGAATCACACCGGAATAGGCGCTCGAGGTATTCGTTCCCCGGCCCGAAGAATTTTTCCATACGAAATCTTCGCTGATCGAAACCCATTTATTCAGTTGATACGTCCCGTTATAACGCAAACCGATAGAATTGTTGTACGTTTTGAGCAACAGTCCGTTGTCGGTATTGGAAAAGAAAGAGATGCGATTCTTGAAATCTTCCGTACCGACATTCAACGAAACATTGTGCCGTTGGTACGAGGCTGTACGGAAAATTTCGTCCATCCAGTCCGTACGGGTTGTGCCGACCCACGGGTTTTTCGCAGTATCCCATCCGATGGGAACGGAGAGCCCGGCTTGGGTGTAAGACATTTGCCGCATGCGGATCTGTTCTTCGGCCGTGAGCGACTGCGGCAGGTTCGTGGCTTGGCGTATCCCCATGATGCCGTCGTACGAAATACTCGGTTTGCCTTTCTTGGCTTGCTTTGTGGTGACCAGAATGACTCCGCCGGCTCCCGATTGTGCTCCGTAAATAGCAGCCGAAGCGGCATCTTTCAGGACCACGATCGATTCGATCTCGTTCATCGAGGTGATGGGGGCGCCCGGTACTCCGTCGACGACCCAAAGCACATTGTCACCTATCTGCGAGCCTTGTCCGCGGATCACGATGCGAGGTGTCGAAGTCGGGTCTCCTCCGTTCGCCGTAATCGTGACACCGGGCAATTGCCCCTGTAACATACTTTCGGTCGAAGCCACCGGACGTGTAACTAACTTATCAGTGTTGCTGATAATCCCGACCGACGCCGACAAGTCTTGCTTGCGCGCGTTCGTTCCGTAACCCAGCACGACGACTTCTTTCAACATCTTGGTGTCTTCGACCAGCACAATGTCGAGTTGGCTACGGTCTCCGACAGGTACAGACTGCGATAAAAACCCGATATACGAAATTTCCAGTACGGCATTCGGCGGTACTTCGATCGAGAAGTTTCCGTCGTAATCGGAAGTTGTTCCCGTGCTGGTACCCTTGAGAAGGATGTTCACACCGACCATGCCTTCTCCAAATTCGTCCTTGACCGTTCCGGTAATCTTCCTTACGCTTTGCTGCTGAGCTGCATGCGCAAACTCAGGATTTTTTCCATGAGCTGTTACTTCTGCCGACAAATTGCCTCCGAGAAATAACATGGAAGAGAATAAAAGGATTTTGATCCTTGTTCCATTCGTTTTTCTCATACTTTTTACTGTTTTAAAATGATTGTTTGTTGAATTGTGTATTATGGTTTTGTTTGTAAATGCATTGTTTCGGAAAAAGACAGGAAGACTCCGTTCGGGCCGTTTTGCAAAACGGTCATAGCCGACTGCCCGCCGGTTATGCGACCTCGGGCTTCCTGAATTCTTACATCGGAGTTTCTCTCCATGGCATACAAGGTGCTTCTAATAGTTATATGTTATGAATCGGATTGACCCGTATCATTCTGGAGCGGGAATGCTTCCGATTTTGCAACAAACATACGCATCGTTTTTTAATTATGAAAACAGATAAGACAAAAAAACGCTTCCTGACTTGTCGGAAAGGTGCCCGGCTTCCGATAAATGATCGGTCATCAAAAAGTTGTTTTTTGCAGCCGTTCTCTTTATCTTTGCCTCAAAAAAAATAGAAACCTCTCTAAATGAAAATATATGCAAATCGTTTTATCTCCTGCCAAATTAATGGACTTTGACGGCGCCGGCGATTCGGTCAAAGCTGCCGACCCGCTTTTTGCCGATAAGACGGACCAGCTGGTCGAGGTCTGTCGCCAAATGTCGGTCGACGAGATCGCCGCGTCGATGAATATCAATCCGCAGATGGCGCACGACGTGTTCGGCTATTTTCAAACGTTCGACTTGCCTGCAGCGCCACGCCGCGCCGCTGCTTTGGCGTACAACGGCATCGCATACAAGGGACTCAATGCGCATGACTTCTCGGCGGACGACTTTGCCTTTGCCCAGCAACATCTGAACATCCTCTCGGGGCTGTACGGGATTATCCGGCCGATGGACGCGATACGTCCTTACCGACTCGAATTTCAGCGAAAAATTGTTCCCGAAGGATATAAAAGTCTGTACGATTTCTGGGGCGATACACTTAACGGATACCTCGCGTCGAAGTTGCAGCAGGGCGAGCGTATCATCATCAACGTGGCCTCGCAGGAATATGGTAAGGTGGTCTGCAAGAACAAGCTCCCGCAGGGTACAAGAATTATCGATATCCGTTTTTTGCAACACGAGACGAACGGCTTCCGGCAGGTTGTCGTGCATGCCAAAAAGGCGCGCGGACTGATGGCGCGGTTCATCATCAAGAACAGACTCACGAAGCATCAAGACGTGCAGGCGTTCGACAGCGAAGGCTATTTCTTTTATCCCGACCTCTCGAAAGAGGATGAGTGGGTATTTGTCCGATAAAACGCGTAAAAGCAATCGGCATAATACAATTAAAAAGAATTAAATATGCCTAAACAATGGTCTGAGTGGGTAGAAACAAAAAATAAAATGATATATTTGTAGGAGTATTAATTTCAAAATTTTAAAAGCTATGTGTAATAATGCAGGAAAAACAGTCGTATCATTTTTAGTAGGCGCAATGCTGGGAGCAGGAATGGGTATTCTTTTTGCTCCGGATGAAGGAACGAAAACACGTAAGAAAATAAAAAAATCGTTTGACGATACCTCCGATAATATCAAACACAGTGTGGAGGATTTCAGCAAAAGTCTTAAGGCAAAGGTGAAAGAACTGAAAGGTTCATTGGAAGAAAATATTGAAACATTGTTCTCTCACTCCAGCTACAAAGCTGATGAGGCCATTGAAGTACTGGAGAAAAAGCTTGAGCAACTGAAAAAAGAAGCGGCCAAACTTCAGAACCAGAAGTAAGAAATTGGTTACCGTACCTGATTCGAGTGTATGTAAATGCGGTAAAAAAAGATGGAAAGTGAAGGGGTATCAGAAATGATAGCCCTTCTGTTTTATTGAAACAATTATAGTGGTAATGTGAAGATCTAAGGCTATGTCACATCGTGTTACGATTGTCTCTCTTGGGCCGGGAGATCCTGAATTGATTACGCTCAAAGGGCTGAACAAACTGCGGGAAGCCGATTATATCTTCTGTCCGGCAACGGTTAGATCTGACGGTACGATGCTCTCGCGTGCACAGGAGATACTTGATGAGCTGGGTGTTTCGTCTTCGGGAATCTGCCTTTTCCCGGTGGCGATGAACGAGAACCGTCGTTATGCTACGGACGATTATGCGGATGTGGCACGTATGATCGCGGAGAAATACGGGGCAGGGTATAAGGTCGTTCTGACGGCGGAGGGCGATGCCGGATTCTATTCGTCGTCTGCCTATGTGAGTGATATATTAACGGCTCAGGGAATATTCGTCGAGCGGATTGCCGGTGTGCCAGCTTTTATCGCCTGTGCGGCTTCGGAAAACATCCGTATCTCGGAGCAGAACGAAGAGACGACCGTCATCACACACCTTGCCTCGGCAGAGGAGCTGATAGCGAGGATCGGTGAAGGGCGTACACTTGTGCTGATGAAGGCTTCGCGGTTCGAGTCGTTTGTCAAAGAAGCTTTGAAGCTTGTGTCGGACAATGTGACGTTTCATTATTTTGAAAACGCCGGTATCGTTGCAAAGCAGTTTTACACTTGTCGTCGCGAAGAAATCCTTGCCCGACGTTTTCCTTACTTTTCGCTGCTGCTTATACGGCGGGCTGGGAACTGAATCTTAACGGATCATGCTTTGAAGAACAGTCGGAGGTCATACAGCCGTTTCACGATCCACCATACGGCAAATGCTTGAAAACAAACGCCTATTAATGGGTAATATATGCCCATCCACTGTTCGAGTCCGAAGAAAAGGGAATGCGAGATGGAGCGGAAGTCGACGACGAAGAAAAGGCAATAAGCTACCAGAGAGTTCATCTTTTAGTTTTTTTATGCGTGAATGTTATCTTCGAACGACTTGGTGGGCGCTTCGTAGAAGCATCCACCTTAATTTCGACATGCAGGTCGTTGTAACCGGTCGTTTCTTCCCAGCAGTCACGGTTGGCTAACCGGATGGCATATTCGGGACGGTCATGCAAGGCCGGTTCCGGATCGGGCAGGAAGAGGTGCAGCTTGTAACTTCCTTCGGGGATATCGGAAGGCAAAGCCACGTTGGCTTTTAACTCCGTTATTTGGTCGGGCTGCCATCTCCTTGGGTCGTCGGGCAGAGTAGCCGTGTAGGTTCGCGTCCCATCCGTCGATCGGAGAATCAGCTCTACTTTTCGTGGATTAAAAGGCGGAGCATATCCTACATTCTTTAGCGTGATGAGAGCGGAAAGCTCACTGCCGGGAGCATGCTCGGTCGAATAACTCCCTTTCTGCAACGTGAAACGATAGCCCATGTTGCGGACAATGTGATCCATGCAGCCCTGCGTAATCCATTGATCGTTCACTCCGTGATAATAGTCCTGATTCAGAAAAGACCAGCGCAGGTAACGCATCTCTGACTGTGCTTTGGCGCAATCGGCTGGACTGATGCCTTCGGGCGGACAAGTTTCCCCTCCCACGGGTGCGTACAGCGCGTCGGCATGCATGTATTTTTTCTCTTCCGCGATGTCGATGACGTACGTACCGATGTCGTTGGTGCTTGCCAGAAAGCAATCGTTATGATGCCCTATGCGCGCAATGGCTTTGGTGCCGAACGCTTCTTGGGCAGAAATCGGAGACTGGGTTCCTACATACATCCGTTTGTACGAAGGTCGCCGTACCTGTACGAAACGATCGGGCGGCAATATGTCCAGTATCTTGTCGAGCACCTTCTTCCGTGAAACGTCATTATTGAGTTTATTGGTTGAGTAATACCACTCGCCCCACGAACCGATAAAGCCCGCGTGCATTACGGCAATTACGTCTTTGTTCTCGTGCAGCACCGGTCTGAGTTGGTCGAGATGGCGGAGGATGATGGCCAGTGGAGCATCAGGTTCTTTGTCCGCATTGGAATAGCCGAAGCGCAGAATCGCTTTAAAACCGGCCTTACGGAAAATGGCCATGTCGTTCTTTATCTGCGTCAGAGTCGCTTCGTCAAGTGGCTTATTTTTGAAGTCTTTGAGGTAGTAGAAGCGGAACATCAAGGAAATGTTGTCTTTCCTTAACTTGTGCAGCCACTTTTCCCTGAGTTGATCCTGGCCGAGCGAATACTTATAGAAGCCTCGTTCGGGGTTCGGAAAGAGATCGTTGACAGTGACGTAGTTTACGGTCTGCACAGGCATATCGGGTGGAGCGGGAGGTTCCGGTATATCCGGCTTGTCGTTCCTCCCGCAACCGTCTATACAAAGGCAGACGAATAGGCTTATTATAAATGAAAAAGAACGTTTTTTCATTTACGTATCAATTCGTGTTGTTTTTTGTTACTTCACCTCTGCCAGCGACTCGCGTATCGGGTCGTCGTATTTGACTTGCAGGCGCAGAAGTTCTTCTTTCAATTGTTTGGTTATTTCTTCGGTACCTTCCTGTCCGTAGAGGTTGTGCATCTCTGCCGGATCGTTTTGCAGATCGTACAGTTCCCAGCAGTCGATGTCGTTATAGAAACGAATCAGTTTGTAACGCTCTGTCCGCACCCCGAAATGTCTTCTTACGGCATGCTCGGCCGGATATTCGTAAAAGTGATAATAGAGCGAGGTGCGCCAATTATCGGGACGCTGTCCTTTCAGGAGCGGCAGATATGAATCCCCCTGAATATCGTCCGGCACGGACACACCCGCCAATTCGAGGAACGTAGAGGCATGGTCGATGTTCTGCACCATTTCCGGAATATCTCCTTTGATGCCTCCGGGATAACGTACGAGCATGGGGGTGCGGAACGACTCTTCGTACATGAAACGCTTGTCGAACCAGCCGTGTTCACCCATATAGAATCCCTGATCGGAAGTGTAGACAATGAGCGTACGATCGAGCAGGTTGTTCTTTTCCAGATAGTCGAGTACGCGGCCGACATTCCGGTCAATCGAACGTATCACACGCAGATAATCTTTCATGTATTGTTGATATTTCCATTCTGCCAAGGCTTTGCCGGTCAGTTTATCGTCTTTGAATTTCCGGATGATTGGGTCGTAATGCTTGTCCCATGCTGCTTTCTGGGTGGTCGTCATCCGTTCATACATTTCTCGTCCGGCTTTTTCGAGACCGGGATGGGAGTGGATTTCATTTTCCTTGTCAGCCAGCTTCAAGTCGTAGACGAGGTCCATATCTTTGATGATACTCATCTCTTGCAACTTGGCGGCTTTTCGTCCCTCATATGTGTCGTAGAACGTTTCGGGAAGAGGGAAGACGGCGTCTTCCTTCCAGTCGAGGTCGCACGTATCGGGCATCCACGTGCGGTGTGGCGCCTTGTGATGCAGAAGCAGGCAAAACGGTTTATTCTTGTCTCTTTTTTGGTCGAGCCAGTCAATGGCCAGATCGGTCGTGATATTCGTAGCATATCCTTCGATTTGCCGCTTTTCACCGTTATCAATAAAGAAAGGATTGTAATAGTCTCCCTGTCCGATCAGGATATTCCAGTAGTCGAATCCCGAAGGCTCGGAACTGAGGTGCCATTTTCCTACGACGGCCGTCTCATATCCTGCCTGTTGCAACAGTTTGGGGAAAGTCTGCTGGCTTCCGTCGAACGTTTTCGTATTGTCTGTGAAGCCGTTTTTGTGACTGTGCTTGCCTGTCAGCAGGCATGCCCGGCTCGGGCCGCTCAGCGAGTTCGCCACAAAGCTGTTGGTGAAACGCACCCCCTCGGTCGCAATCCGGTCGATGTTCGGTGTCTCGATGAAACGGCGATCGTACGCACTGATGGTTTGATAGGAATGATCGTCGCACATGATATAGAGAATGTTCATGGGCTTTTCGTTCAACGTGTTTTCGCTTTTTTTATCCTTGCATGCAAGCAGCGACACGCCCATGGCCGCGCCCGTGAGGGAAAAGAATACCGTGTTGTATCGAATTTGTTTCATTGTATTGAAATGTTTACGGCGCAAATATACGTACTTTTTCATTCTTTTGTACGCTTTGTATCTCGAAACACAGGAGAGGGGTTGAGGGGCATCAAAAAATTTGTGATGAATTCTTGATACGTAGTCATTGGCTTTGTTTATTATATTGTTTCTAAAATGCTTTTCGAAGTGTGCAGGTATTTCTTTTCGAAGAAGCAAGTGTTTCATGACGGTAAGATTAGTGAAAATAGATGATTGATCCGGTAGCAAGAATGTTTGATATGTCTTGGTTGTGGAAGAATCGAAAGATAAAAAACTTGATAGTGATCATTTGGCTTGGATGCTCATGGAGAGAATGAAAAAATAAAGAAAAATAACGATGTTTTTGGAAAAAGGGGATTTGATTGTTAATTTTGCCAATCATTCACAAATAATATAAGAAGTTATGACAGAAGAATTAAGAAAGCTAACAGCTCGTTTCGAGATGAAAAAATTTATTTTATCGCTGATTATTTTGCTGTTTACGGTAATTGTTTGGAACCTCCCTTCTACATTCTTTGGGATAGAAGGGCTAACTGTTGTACAACAGAGAATTATTGCTATTTTTGTGTTTGCGACACTTTCGTGGGTTACGGAAGCTATACCTTCATGGGCCACCTCGTTAGTGATCATTACAGTGATGTGTCTTACAGTGTCGGACAACAGTTTATTGTTTTTTAAGCGTCATAGTGATTCGTTCGGTACTTTGTTAAGTTCGAAAGAGATTATGGCTACGTTTGCCAACCCCGTGATTATGCTGTTTCTCGGCGGTTTTATTCTTGCTATTGCAGCCACTAAATCGGGGTTGGACGTGTTGTTGGCGCGGAATTTGATCAAGCCTTTTGGGAAACGTTCGGAAGTAGTTCTGCTCGGTTTTATTCTGATTACGGGAGTCTTTTCCATGTTTATCAGTAATACGGCAACGGCAGCGATGATGCTTACTTTTCTTACTCCAGTCTTTGCAGCCTTACCTCCGGAAGGAAAGGGACGTATCGCTTTAACGCTTTCAATACCCATGGCAGCCAACTTGGGAGGCATGGCCACACCGATCGGTACTCCGCCCAATGCAATCGCTTTACAGGCATTGAACGATCCGGCCGGTTTGAATATGAATATTGGTTTCGGACAATGGCTGGCTATTATGTTTCCTTTAGTGATAGCCCTACTCCTTATATCTTGGTTTATTATCAAACGGTTGTTCCCGTTTAAGAAAAAAACGATTGAACTTTCTATCAACGGAGAGGTCCATGGCGGATGGAGGACGAAAGTCGTATCGGTAACATTCGTCGTTACGGTATTAATGTGGCTGTTTGATCGGTTTACCGGAGTCGATGCGAATACGGTTGCGATGATACCGATGGGCGTCTTTGCCATTACGGGGGTCATTACGAAGCGAGATCTGCAAGCAATCAACTGGAGCGTCATCTGGATGGTTGCGGGTGGATTTGCGTTGGGTCTCGGACTCAATGGTTCCGGGCTGGCAGATACGGCGATCCGATCGATACCTTTCCACACATGGTCACCCGTAGTTATCCTTATTATTTCGGGCATCATTTGTTATATCTTGTCCAACTTTATTTCCAACACGGCAACAGCTGCTTTGCTTGTACCGATTCTTATCGTCGCTTGTACCGGTATGGGCGATACGCTCAAAACGATTGGCGGGACATCGACGGTGATTATCGGCGTAGCCATTGCCGCATCGAGTGCCATGTGTCTTCCGATCTCTACTCCGCCTAATGCCATCGCTCACTCCACCGGTCTTGTCGCACAGAAGGATATGCTTAAAATCGGACTGATAGTCGGCATGATATCCTTACTTCTCGGCTATATGCTTTTATTCATGATTGGAAAAATGGGATTTTTCGGATAAGGGATGTGATAAGCTACTAATTGATTGATTTTTTTAACGCGTGCTTTGTTTAAGGTTGTAAACCTGCAAAGCACGCGAAATAACGACACAAACTCTTTTTTTTGCTACAAGAATTGAAAAAAGTTATTCACAAAAGAGGTTTGCCTTACTTAATCTTCCTCTGATTGTTTTTCTTGACAGTATAGCATTTTATTTTTCGTTGCTTTTTTGTTTCTTTTGAGTATGAACTTTTTCCTTGTTCGTTAAGTTGCGTTTTTTTGTTCGATGAAAAAATAGCACATATCTTTGCCTTGAATTTTATCCGGAGAAAAAAGATATAAATTAATGAAGATATACACGAAAGGAGGCGACAAGGGACGTACAGGAATTCACGGCGGTCAGCGGGTGGATAAGGATGATATCCGTATCGAAGCAAACGGTTGTCTTGACGAGCTGAATGTGTGGGTCGGGATGTTGCGCACGCGATTGCCGGAAGCGCATGAATGGCAGGCGACACTTTACGAGGTGCAGCGGATACTGATGATTGTCATGTCGCATGTGGCGACCCCTTTGGCAATACGGGATCAGAACCCGAATGTCTTGCCCGACACGATGGTCATGTTGTGCGAAGAGCAGATCGACCGGATGACGGAAGCGATGGGCGAAAACAATTACTTTATCCTGCCGGGCGGTACGGAGGTGGCATCCTTGTGCCATGTGGCACGTACGGCCGCCCGACGTGCCGAGCGCCGTCTGTGTTCGCTTCATAAAGTTGATGCATTGCCTCCTTTGGTGATGGCTTTTGTCAACCGGCTGTCCGACCTGTTTTTTGTGATGGCACGTTATGAATTGCATACATGCGGATGCGGCGAGGAACGCTGGCAGGCCTTCCAATATAAGCGGAAAAACGCTAAATAATTAAGATTATTACGAATTACAAAACAAATAATGGAAATAAAGAATCATGCTCGAATCATCGTGATCGGTATTGGGCCGGGCTCGGCCGGCGATATAACGTCGGCGGCGCTTGATGCGCTACGTCGTTGCGATGTCGTTATTGGCTATCATGGCTATTTTCAATATATCAAACCGTATTTGCCGGAAGGGGTTCCGTGTGTGGACAGCGGCATGAAACGTGAGAAGGAGCGTGCCGAAAAGGCGTTCGATCTTGCCGAAGAGGGCAAAACCGTTTGTGTCATCAGTTCCGGCGATGCAGGCATCTACGGCATGGCGCCGTTAGTGCACGAAATGAAACATCAGCGACGTAGCTCAGTGGCTGTAGAAGTGATACCCGGCGTGAGCGCTTTTCAAAAGGCGGCCGCGCTGCTCGGTTCGCCTGTAGGACATGACTTCTGCGTCATCTCTCTGTCCGACCTTATGACGCCGTGGGCGCTGATCGAACGGCGTATCGTTGCGGCGGCAGAGGCTGATTTCGTTACGGCTGTCTATAATCCTAAAAGTGAGGGACGTTACTGGCAGCTCTATCGTCTGAAGGAATTGTTCCTGCAACGTCGTTCGCCGCAGACGCCAGTCGGGTTCGTACGTCAGGCCGGTCGCGACGGCGAAGAGGTGATCGTTACGACCTTGCAGGACTTTGATCCGGAGCAGACGGATATGTTTACCGTCGTGCTGATCGGCAACTCGCAATCGTTCGTCAGCGATGGGATATTCATTACGCCACGCGGTTATTACCGTGAAGAAGAACGTGAGGAAGGGGTCGGCATCGGCCAGGAGATTATGATGGAAAGCTTCCGCACCATCGAAGGAGAATTAAAACGGAAAGATATTGCGTCGGATCGCAAGTGGGCTTTGCTGCATGCCATTCATACGACGGCCGATTTCGATATGGAGCGTGTCCTGTGGATGGATGAGGGTGCCGTCGCGACACTGTATGAGACGTTGAGTTCGGGATGTGTAAAAACCATTGTTACAGATGTAACGATGGTTGCGTCGGGGATTCGCAAAGGAGCCTTGCAGCGTCTCGGCATCGAGGTGAAGTGTTATTTGAACGACGAACGTACCGCAGCACTTGCTGCCGATAAGCATATCACCCGCACACAGGCCGGTATACGTCTGGCCGTAGAGGAACATCCCGACGCGCTGTTCGTCTTTGGCAATGCTCCGACGGCGCTGATGGAGCTATGCTCGCTGATTCGTAAGCATAAGGCGCATCCGTGCGGCATCGTTGCCGCGCCGGTAGGGTTCGTGCATGTGTGTGAAAGCAAGCAGATGGTCAAGCCGTTTGTCGGAATCCCGAAAATCATCATCGAAGGTCGAAAGGGAGGCAGTAATGTCGCGGCAACGCTTGTCAATGCGGTACTTTGTTTTAACGATGCCGAGCAGCTTCGTCCCGGCCGCGACGTGTGAAAATAATGAGTACGATGCGTAAATTTTATGTGATCGGAATCAGCGACGAGCGCCGGCTGCGCTTTCCTGCCGAGGTGGAACGGATGATTGCTTCAGGGCGTGTGTTTTCGGGGGGGCGACGTCATCGCGAGATCGTACGAACGATGCTTCCCCATGACGCCGTGTGGATCGATATTACCGTGCCCCTCGACGATGTTTTTGCACAGTATGAAGAGCATCCGGAAATCGTTGTTTTTGCGTCGGGCGATCCGCTGTTTTTCGGCTTTGCCAATACCCTGCAACGCGTATTTCCCGACGCGAAGACAATGACTTTTCCTTCTTTTAACTCGCTCCAGATGCTGGCACACCGGTTGGAGATGCCTTATAATGAGATGTCGGTCGT
Organism: Tannerella sp.; assembly: GCF_030528505.1. Classification (GTDB taxonomy): domain Bacteria; phylum Bacteroidota; class Bacteroidia; order Bacteroidales; family Tannerellaceae; genus Tannerella. The sequence continues at coordinate 11,564 of NZ_JAUMYS010000022.1, read as the reverse complement.
GTCGTTGACCGGTCGTCCGTGGGATGATTTTGATGCTGCTCTTATTGAGGGGAGGCCGCTTATCGGCGTATTGACCGATCGTGAGAAGACACCTCCGGTCATTGCCGCGCGGATGCTTGAATACGGTTACGACAATTACCGCATAGCCATCGGCGAGCGGCTGGGTAACGAAGCCGACGAGCGTGTCCATACGATGAAGCCGGCCGAGGTGGTAAACGGTACCTTTGCTGCTCCCAACTGTTTGATTCTGTCGCGCACAGCCGTTCGTTCGCGTCCGTTCGGCGTGTCGGAAAAAGCGTTTTTCCTGCTCGACGGTCGGGTAAATATGATTACCAAAATGCCCATCCGGTTACTGACATTGAGTATGCTTGACCTGCGTCACCGCAACTCGTTTTGGGACATCGGTTTCTGTACGGGTTCGGTATCGGTCGAGGCTAAACTGCAATTTCCTCACCTCCGTATTACGGCTTTCGAGAAACGTCCCGAAGGGGTTGGGATACTGTCTGATAACTGTCGCAAATTCGGAACGCCGGGTATTACGGCTGTCACCGGTGATTTTATGGAGGTTGAATTGCACGAATATCCTGCTCCCGACGCTGTCTTCATCGGAGGGCATGGCGGGCGACTTATCGACATCTTGAAAAAAGTGGATACGTGTCTGCCGACGGGCTGTCCCATCGTCTTCAACTCCGTGAGTGCCACCAGTCGCGAAATGTTTAAAGAAGGAATCCGCGCCATCGGTCGTAACGTGACAGAAACGATCCGTATGACGGTCGACGCGCATAGTCCCATAGAAATAATCAAAGCAGAATGAAAGAAAATGTAGCTATTATCCTTGTTTCGGAGGCAGGGCTTCCGCTGGCTCAGACGATCCGGCGAGAGTTAGGAGCCTCCTCCGCTATTTATACGATGCACACGTTGGAAGGGTGTGAGAACATCTCCTCTTATAACGGGTTCATGTCCGATCGTTTCCATGACTTTGGCGCGTTTGTGTTTATCGGTGCGCTGGGTATTTGTGTCCGCAGTATGGCGACATGCCTGAAAAACAAATATACCGATCCGGCTGTGGTTTGTACCGACAGCTCCGGCCGTTTTGTCGTATCCGTGTTGTCGGGGCATATCGGCGGCGCCAACGACTGGACGCGGCGCATCGCGGCCATCACCGGTGGCGAGGCCGTGATCACGACGCAAAGCGACAGAGCCGATCTCTGGGCGCTCGATACGCTCGGCCGTACCTACGGATGGAGAACGGCGGCATCGCCGGCCGAGATGAACCGCATGATCGCGCTTTTCGTAGGTGGACGGCGTACGGCTCTGTTGCTCGAGATCAAAGATCGCGGCACGGAGTTTCTGGAGCGCACGCTGCCGGAGCATGTCGATGTTTTCTACACTTATCATGATATACGTCCGCAGGAGTACGAGCTGATTATTGCGGTCAGCCCGTTCATTTATAAGAGTGAGACGCCGATACTTTATTTCCGTCCACGCGTGCTCCATATTGGAGTCGGATGTCGCAGGAATAGTTGTCCCGACGGGGTAGCCGCCTATATGGAGAAGGTGATGGAAGAACATGGACTTTCTTCGCTTGCGATTCGTTCCGTGTCGACGATCACGCTGAAGAAAGACGAACCGCTGTTCGCCGCGCTGGCAGAAGCGTGGGAGGCAGAGACAAATATCTATGAAGCGGCCGATTTGCAGGACATCGAAGTGCCGAACCCATCGCAGAAAGTGTTTGAGACGACCGGCGTCTATGGCGTTTCGGAATCGACCTCACAGAAGGCGGCGAAGGGAGCTACCCTTGTCTTGGAGAAACAGAAAGGTATACTGAATGCGGAGAGTGATTTCACGTTTGCCGTTGCGATGGATGCGGACAGTTTGCGTGGCGGTTTTATCGAAATCGTAGGAGCAGGCCCCGGAGATCCCGAGCTGATCTCGGTACGCGGCAAACGCATGCTCGAAAGGGCCGATCTGATTCTGTACGCGGGCAGTCTGGTGCCGCGCGAACTGACGCTTTATGCCAAACCCGGCGCAACGGTACGCAGCTCGGCCGATATGACCCTTGAGGAACAGTTTGCCCTGATGAAGGAATTCTACGACCGGGGGCTTTTCGTCGTGCGTCTGCATACGGGCGATCCGTGTATCTATGGCGCTATTCAGGAGCAGATGGCTTTCTTCGACCGTTACGGAATGCGTTATCATATCACACCCGGCATTTCGTCGTTTCAGGCTGCGGCCGCAGCCTTGCAATCGCAGTTCACGATCCCCGAAAAGGTGCAGACGATTATTTTGACGCGTGGTCAGGGACGTACGCCTATGCCTGAAAAAGAAAAGCTGCACCTCCTTGCTCGGTCGCAAAGCACCATGTGTATCTATCTCAGTGCGGCCATCGTCGATGAAGTGCAGGCTGAACTATTGCGTGCGTATCCGCCTGAAACGCCTGTTGCTGCCTGTTACAAACTGACATGGAAAGACGAGCGCATCTATCGTGGACAACTCAAAGATCTCGCGCGAATCGTCAAAGAAAATCACCTTACGCTCACGACGCTGCTCGTTGTCGGCGAGGCGATCGATAACCGTAGCGGATTGTCACATCTCTATTCGTCCGATTTCAAACATATCTTCCGACCATGATTCTGATACTGGGCGGTACGACCGAAGGACGAAAAGCCGTTTCTACGGTCGATGAGACGGGACAGCCGTATTACTATTCGACGAAAGAAGCGAATCAAAAGATTGATTGCAAGAATGGTATACGTCTGACCGGAGCGATGGATGCCGACACGATGACGTCGTTCTGTCGTGAGAAAGGCATACGCCTTATCGTCGATGCCGCTCATCCTTTTGCCGAATTGTTGCATCAGACCGTTGCGCAGGTGGCCGATCGTCTATCCTTGCCGGTCGTACGTTATGAACGGATTTATCCGCCGCGCAACAGCGAAGTCGTGTGGTGTGACAGTTATGCCGATGCCGTGCGAAGGCTCGAAAACGATGGAATTACGTTCTTGTTGGCGTTGACGGGCGTGCAAACCATTACGAAACTGAAAGCTTACTGGCAGAAATATCATTGCGTCTTTCGTGTGTTGGATCAGCCAAGTTCGCTTGAGCTTGCCGAACGACAAGGGGTGGACAGAGAGAATATCGTATTCTATCGTCCGGGAGAGGAAGAAACGCTGCTTTATCGGGTAAAGCCTCAAGCCGTTTTGACAAAAGAGAGCGGTGAATCGGGGGGCTTTTCGGAGAAGCTTGCGGCAGCGAAGAAAATGAATATTCCGATTTATGCCGTCAAACGTCCGGTATTGCCTTCGACTTTTATTGTGGTAACCGGATATTTCGGGTTACGCAAACAGATCGAGCGTTTCGTCCCGGGATTTTTTTCGTTGCGTAGCGGATATACTACCGGATCGTGTGCGACGGCTGCCGCGAAAGCGGCACTCCTCGCATTACTCACCGGTACGCCACCGGAGAATGTCACGTTTACGCTGCCCGACGACGAAGAGATGACCTTGCCTGTAGCCGAAACGTTGATCGAAAAAGATGCGGCAACGGCAACTGTAGTGAAAGATTCGGGCGATGACCCTGACGTGACGAACGGCTGCAAAATCTGCGTGACGGTCGCGTTAAGCGAAGAGCCGGGTATCCGCTTTTTGCAGGGCGAAGGCGTGGGGAAAGTCACGCTGCCCGGCCTTGGACTTGAGGTGGGCGGACCGGCTATCAACCGTACTCCGCGACAGATGATCATGCATGAGTTGTCTTCGTTGTATGACGGCGGACTCGATGTAACGATCTCCGTGCCCGGTGGCGAAGCGCTTGCGGCACGGACGTTCAACCCGAAGCTCGGAGTCGTCGGAGGGATTTCGATTATCGGAACATCGGGGGTGGTGATGCCTTTTTCGTCGGAGGCTTTTGTCGAGGCGATCCGTCGCGAAATCGAGGTATGTCGTGCGCTCAGTCCCGATCGGCTGGTCATCAATTCGGGGGGGAAGAGCGAGCGGTTTATTAAAAAAGAATATCCCGGGCTGCCTGATCAGGCGTTTGTGCATTACGGGAACTTTATCGGTGAGACACTGAAGATCGCGGCTGATCTGCGTATTCCGAACGTGACGATGGGGATCATGATCGGGAAGGCCGTTAAACTGGCGGAGGGTTTCCTGGATACGCACAGTAAAAAGACCGTGATGAACAAAGATTTTCTGGGAGAAGTAGCCGGCAAGTCGGGATGTACGCCGCAGGCGTCTGACGTCATTCGTTCAATGGTGCTTGCGCGCGAACTATGGACGCAGCTTTCCGTTTCGGACAAAGACTGTCTTTTCCCTGCTCTCCTGCGACTGTGCCTCCATCATTGCATGGCCTTGTTACCTGACACTCATCTTACCATTCTGCTGATTGACGAGGATGGGAATATTCCATACCGGTTGGAGTCATCTCATTCTTCATGAGCTGACCGTACCGTGAAGCTGAAGGTGGTTCCCCGGCCTTCGACGCTTTTGACGGTAAGCGTTCCTCCGTTTCGCTCGACGAAGCTCTTGCAGACCATCAGCCCAAGCCCGCTTCCCGTCTCACCTGACGTGCCCGGAGTAGACTGTTCACGATCCAACTTAAAGAGATGAGGGATTTTATCGGAAGGGATACCGATGCCGTTGTCTTTCACCGAGACATGTATCTCATCCTGTTGCTTTTTAAGGCGAACCTCTATTTTCCCGCCTTTGTTCGTAAACTTAATGGCGTTGGAGAGCAGATTGCGGAAGACGGTGGCGATCATATTGCGGTCGCCATCGGCCAAATATGTTTCTTCAAAATCGGTTGTCAGTGTGATATCCTTGTTTGTAAACGCGATTTGAAGTAGTTCGATTTCACTTTTCAGCGTCGTATTCAATTCGAATACGGAAGGTTTGTACGGAAGACGTCCCGTCTGTACGCGTGCCCAGTCGAGCAGATTATAGAGCAGTTCGACCTGCGAGTCGGCCGACTTCAGGAGCATCTCGTAATACTCGGAAAGTGAGTTTTCATCGAGCAGATGGCCGTTGTTGACCAGTCCCTGCAAGGCATTACGCTGAGCAACGGCCGGGTTCTTAAGGTCGTGCGAGATGATGGAGAAGAATTTGTCTTTCGTCGCATTCATTTCGTAGAGTTCGCGGTTACGACGGCGTTGCAGTCGGATAAAGAAGTACGACAAGACGAGCAGCAGCATGAGAATGGAGGCGACAATGACGGACGAGACGAGAATGACACGACGATTGGCTTTCACCTTCTCGTGTTGTAAATTCAAACGATTGATTTCGATTTCGCTTTTCCGGCGCTCGTATCGGATACGGTTTTGAGCCACTTCCTGCTCGCTGCGTTGCTTGAAGATGCTGTCGCGATATTGAAGGCATAAGGCTTGCTGTTCAAACGCTTTCCTGTAGTTTCCTTGCTGCCGGTAATACTCCGCCAGACAGTAATACACCTCTTCCAAATGCCCGAACGAACGTACTCTCAGCGCTTCCTGCTCCGTCTCTTCGAGTAAGGTATAAGCTTTGGGCAGATCGTGTTTGAGCAAATAAATCCATGCCATCGAAAGGCTTGCCTTCAGCCGGTTCCATGTGTCGTATTTCTTGTCGTTAAGCAGCTCGTAGGCTTTCTGATGATGGGCGAGCGCCGCGTCGATGCTGTCGTAGTGCATCATTAGCTGTCCGAGACGGTTGTGGCAGATCCCTATCCCCAGTTGGGAGCCGGCCTGTATATCGTATTCCAGCGCTTTGTGATACATCACGTAGGCCGAGTCGAACATGTTGCGGTGTTCGTAAAGGTTGCCGATCGTCGAGTAGTTTTTAGCCATTCCGAGGATGTTACCCAACTCTTTGTCCAGCGCCAGCGCACGGCGGAAAAGCGCTTCCGCCTCCTCTCTGTTATTTAAATATTTGTAGACGTTTCCGAGATTGTTGTAGATGTACGAACGCAATTCTTTGCCTTTTTCCGTGTTGCGCAGCGAGTATTGTTCGGCCATATTGAGCGCCGTATAGAGCTGGTCTGAAGCTTCGAACATGGCGCCCATACGTCGGTAACACGTCCCCACGTTATGAAGGAGATGGATATGTAACGCCGTATCTCCCGTATGTTCCGAAGCTCTAAGACCATGGCGGAAATTGGCGATGGCTGACGTATATTCTTGCTGGTGCTGGAGTGCCCGTGCCGATGTGTAGTAGGCCATAGCTACGGCCGTACTGTCGCCGAGTCGTCGCAGTCCGGCAAGGGTTTGTGCCAGAGAATCGGGATGGTCCAAGTGGCGTTTTTTAAGAGCGTTCTCCAAGGAATCTTTCCGTGCTTCGAGGGCTTCCCGATATGCTTCGCCCGATTCGTTTCGTGTGCAACCGAGACAACAAAGTCCTATCACAATCATAATATGACAGGTGGTAATGCATCCGAAAGAATAAAGTCGCTTGAATATCCTTTTATATGTATCCCGTTTCATGAGCAGCTTACTTACCGGCAAAAACTTAATGAAATGTAATCAATCCTTTCTCCATCGCATATTTGATCATCTCGTATTGATTGTTGATCCCCATTTTCGAAAAGATGTGTTGCTTGTGATTACTGACGGTGCGCGCACTCAGAAATAGTTGCTCGGCAATTTCTTTCGTCGAGAAGCCTTTGCCGCACAAGTCGATGATTTCGAGTTCTCGTTGAGTAAATATACTGTCCGACAGTTTGTTTTTCGACACACGTATCTCATAAATGATTTTCGCAATGTCGCGTCCGAAATATTCGAATCCGTTCATTACATTATCAATCGCTTGAAAGAGTTCGTAATCCGTGTAGTTTTTACTGATATATCCGTCGATTCCGATTTTCACCAATTCGAATATCGTGTTCCGGTTCGATTCGGACGAAAGCATCAGAATCGCAATCTCCGGATATTCGCGATGCAGCATTTTAACGACTTCGATACCCGACATCTCCGGCATGATGATATCCAGAAGAATAACATCAGGTATAATCCCGCTCTTCAGCAGGGTGAACAGTTCTTTTCCCGAACCGGCTTCGCCAACAACCTCGTACCGATCCTTACGCGAAAGAAGCGTCAGCCGGATGCCCGAACGGATGAGCGGATGATCATCGACCGTAATGATTTTGACTTGCATACCTTCCGATTTAGGCTACAAATATACACGTTTTTTTACATGTCCCAAGGCTTCTTAGTGAAAAAAGAATGGTTTTACTCTCGAAAAATTGAGTAATTTACTCATGCGAAATTGAGTAATTTACTCATTGATTTCTGAAGTTCCCTTTCGTACCTTTGTATCCGATTTAGATTAAAGGAAACAGATGGCTTTAAAAGAAATAGACAGGAAGAAGCTCGTAATGCAGGCTAAACGTTTACAGCGATATAATGAGATGCTACTGGAGCAGTGTGAGAATTGGAAGGATTCTCCTGACTGTGGCCGATGGAAAGAAGAGGGGCGAAGTTGCTGGCGACGCCTCAGAAACAAGTATCTGAAAAACTTTTTTTAATAATAGGATAATGAACACTTAATAACAAAGATTATGGCTTATACAAAGACAACAACTACGGGCTACGGACAACGTTTGTCCGGCTCATTGAAAGGGATTGTAGGCGGTTTGGTCATGTTTATGGCCGGCACATGCCTGCTTTGGTGGAATGAAGGTCGCGCGGTCAAAACGGCTAAAGCAATCGACGAAGCGCAATCGGTGGCGGTACACGTCGACGATGTTTCGTCGGCCGATCCGTCGATCAACGGCAAACTTATTCATGCTTCGGCTTTTGCCGATACGAAAGATACACTTTCGGATGGTATCTTTGGCGTGCGTGAACTGGCTATTCAATTGAATCGTACGGTAGAATACTATCAGTGGGTAGAGGAAACGAAAACCGAGAAACGGGACAAAATAGGAGGGGGACAGGAAACGGTTACCACCTATACATACGAGGCCAAATGGGTCGATTCTCCCGTCAAATCGTCCGACTTTGAAGACCCGCAGTATCGGGGCGAAAACTTTGTGCTCACGAAGGTGGAAAACCAAAATCAGCTGGCTCCCACTGTGACCTTCGGAGGGTATACGCTGCCCGACTTTCTTAAGAGGCAAATCAGCGGAGTGAAACCGGTTCAAGTGAATATGACGGAAGACCAAATCGCGCAATGGAACAATGAAGTACGCAAACAAATCAATATCGCCGACGATACCGAGATGGTGCACGTCAAGGATAACGTCGTGTATTTCGGCAAGTCGCCGAACAGTCCGCATGTGGGCGATGTGCGCGTAACCATCCATAAAGTGCTGCCTGCCGATGTGTCGCTCATCGCCAAGGTGAACGGATTGACATTCGAAGATTACGTAGCGAAGAACGGCGAGTCGTTCTCACGCATCGAGATGGGAACGATCAGCGCCGAAAATATGTTTCAGCATGCGCACGACGAAAACAATATGCTGACCTGGATTCTGCGCCTCGTCGGGCTGTTGCTCGTGGTGGGCGGTCTCAAAGCGATGTTCAGCATTGTGACGACCTTGTTGAAGGTGCTGCCGTTCTTGGCGAACATTGCCGATGCGGGAATCGGAATTGTATGCGGAGTATTAGGTTTCGTATGGTCGCTGCTTGTGATAGGAATAGCGTGGCTTGTCTTCCGTCCGGTTATCGGTATCGCATTGCTTGTCGTGGCCGTTGGGGGAATCGTTTTCCTGAAAAGCCGGTCGAAAAAGAAAGTGCAGGTCATGCCCGGGGCTGCTCCTCCGCCACCGCCTACCGCAGCGAGATAGAATATATAATAATGTAAGAAAAAGAGCATTTTTTTAGCATGGAAAAAACATGAAAGTTTTTGTAAACGACGTTGAAATTGAAATCTTTTGTGGTGCACGTGCCCGCGATGCCGTTCGGAGTTATCTCGGCGGCATCGGCAGGCGTGCCCGAAAGGAAAAGATGGTCATAAGAGACGGATGGCAGAACGTGATTTCGGACGACAGCCCGATGTCGGAGAACAGACGGATCTATATCGAGATAAGTAATCAGCCGTCGGCAATCGGCGGTCAGCCCGGCCGGTGAGTTATTGCCGTAGCGAAGAGAATGAGGAAATCAATAAACACGAATCAATAGACAAGAAAGATGGAACTAATCGTAATAGGAGGAATTTTCGGCGTGATAACGTTATGGGTCGTTGCGGTTCAGCGCGGGCTGGTACATCGCGAAGAGTTATGTACGAATGCGTTGAGTCAAATCGGGGTACAGTTGTCGAGCCGTTGGGATTTGGTTACGGCCATGGCGCGTATGGTCAAACAGTATGCCGAGCATGAATACCAGACATTGACCGAGGTGATCCGGATGCGCAAGGACCTGGATGCCGGCGCTTCGGTGCGCGACATCGAAGAACAGGAGAGCCTGCTCGGGCGTCTCGTCGGAAATATTAAGGTAGTGAGTGAACGATATCCCACGCTCAAGGCCGATCATGTGTATGTCGAGACCATGGATACGATGCGCGAGTTTGAAGAAAACGTGCGCCTCAGCCGGATGGTGTATAACGATTCGGTGACGCGGTTCAACCGTTTTGTACGTCAGATACCCAATAATTTCGTGGCGGGAATGTTCGGATTCCGGGTTCATGAGTATCTGAAAGAAGATATGAAAAAACAGGACTTTCCGCAGGTATGATGAAACGGCTCTGGGGCATATCGGCGCTTTTGTGGCTTATCGTCGCGTCGGGAGCGCGGGCGACCGTCGTGCACGGCGTAGACATCGTCGTGGCACTCGATACGGCCGGGACGGCACGCGTCACGGAAGTATGGAATATCGACGTATCGACCGGTACGGAGTGGTATCTCGTGGCGGGGAATCTGGGCTCGATCGAGATACGTGACCTGACCGTCAGCGACGAAACGGGGCAAACTTATATCAACGAAGGCGACTGGAATACGGAGCGTACGATGCTCGAAAAAGCCGGACGATGCGGCATCGTACGGAAAGGAGCAGGAGACTATGAGTTGTGCTGGGGCATCGGCTCGTATGGCAGTCATACGTTTACCGTATCTTATACGATGACGAACTTCGTTAAGGGCTTCACCGATTACGACGGGTTCAATCATCAATTCGTTTCGCGCGGATTGAGTCATGCGCCGGAGCGCGTGCGCGTCGTCGTCCGCAAGATTTTGACGGCCGATTCCGTCGTGCCTTTCGTCAAGGAAGAAACCGGCGTATGGGCGTTCGGGTTCAAGGGCGAGATACACGTCGTCGGCGGAGAAATTGTAGCAGAGACGAGCCGCCGTTTGGGAAAGGAGGATGCCGTTATCGTGATGGCGCGTTTCGAGAAACACGTCTTCACCCCCGCAGACGTTCGCGACGAATCGTTCGAGGTCATCAAAGAACGTGCGTTTGAGGGCAGCGATTATGCGAAGCAAAGAGCGACCGACCGGCTGATGGATTTTGCCACCTACGTCTTCGTTGTGATAGGGCTTCTTGCCGTTTTGCAGATCTTCCTGCCTCGCGGTTGGAAACGAATACTGTATACGGTTCTGCTCGCGCCCGTGTGCTTCTTGATCGTCTATTTCGCGATCGAAAAGTTCGAATATGTACTTGTGGGAGGCATCGTGTTGCTTGTTGTCGGTTTTACGGTCTATGCTTTTTTAGAGAAAATCGGTATAACCTCGCGCAAGCCCGTCTACGGCGTCGTCGGCGTTAAAGACTGGGGACGCGACATCCCCTTCGACGGCGATTTGCTCGCGGCCAATTATATCCTCTGCAAGGCTTACCCTTTTTGGAAGACATGGAACCCGAACATCATCAGTGCGATGTTGTTACGTATGATACAAAATGGGACGATTCGTGTGCGTTATGTACCCGGCGAAAAACAGCCGAAACTCTCGTTCGGGGAAAAGATACCCTCCGAATCGGAATTTACGAACCATGTCGAATACCGCCTTTACAGAATAGTACGTGCCGCTGCCGGTAAAGACCTGACGCTGCAACCCGACGAGTTTTCGAAATGGGCGCGCAAAAGTTCTGAAAACGGAGAACGCTTGAGCAAATGGATGGAATCGACGAAAAGGTACGGCGAAAAGTATTTCGACCGCAATGGCGCCGTGTTGAAACAGAAATTTACCCGGCGCGGACAGCAGATGGCGCGAACGGTGCCTCAGTTCAAAAACTACCTGACTGATTTCAGCATCATCAACGAACGCCAAGCCAAAGAGGTGGCCTTGTGGAACGCTTATCTGACATTTGCTTCCCTCTACGGCATTGCCGACCGGGTGCTGAAAGAGTTCAAATCGCTCTATCCCGAATATTTCAGCCAGCATACCTTCTTCGCCGATATGGTTACGGCCGATGCCATGACGCGTAAAGTCGGGAAGGAATTTCGTCGCAATATGACGTCTTATAAGAGAAGAGAAAGCGTTGGCTCTTTTTTGGGCGGCGGAGGCTGGTCTTCGTCGGGCGGTGGCGGAGGCTCTACCGGGGGCGGATACGGCGGAGGATCGAGATAGAAGAAATCGTTTGTCCGTAACGAACAAGTGACCTTTGACTATTAGTCAAAGCGTCGAAAACGAAAAAAAAGTGACCCTTGACTATTAGTCAAAGTACCGAA
>NZ_JAUMYS010000021.1 GCF_030528505.1 Tannerella sp. | reverse complement strand
GGCTGAAAGCCTGAATGAAATTCATTCTTATACTTTCTATTGCGGAATCCGGGTTAAACTTTTCGTATGCTGACATCATAGAACTCCGAAGAAAAAGGATGATACAAGAAGTCGATGCTTATGTTCTTTTCCCCTTTGAAGGGAGGGGGGGATGGTCATATCAACGCCATGTCGGCGGTGTGTCATAACGGGCAAACTGCTTCGTTGCTTGCGGAATGAGAGCTCGGTCACATCCCTTAGTATGCTCCCTTACCCTCATCCTTAGCGCCTTGCTTTTTACCCATTCTTACACACCTAAAGAGGGTGGGCCCAAACATTGCATTTTGACACACCCTCCTACATTGCCCCGAAGGGCTAACCATTATAATATTCCGTCAGTATTTCGGCCCATTGCAGATCGATGGGCGTGGTGATTTTGATATTTTCGCGGTTACCGTCGACTAAATGAATGGGATATCCGGCAGCCTCGACGAGTGACGCGTCGTCGGTAAAGTGTGGTTGGTAAGGTTGTTCGTAGGCATCACGCAACCAGTCGGCGCGAAAGACCTGAGGCGTTTGCACGATGCGCAATCGTTCCCGGTCGAACGGACGGCTTTGCGTACCGTCGACTTCGCGCACGGAGTCGATCATGGGAAGGACGGGAACTGCCGCACCGAACTGCCCGGCTGCCGCGAAGCACGCGTCGATCACAGCTTCCGAAACGAAAGGACGTACGCCGTCGTGTACGGCGATCCATCCGTCTCCATCGACCGTTTGCAATCCGTTACGCACCGAATGAAAGCGGGTCTCTCCTCCATGTACTACACGGTGCGGTATCGCACAGTTTAATTCGCGGCAGAGCATCTGCCAATAAGCCTGTTGTTCTTGGGGCAGGACGATGACTTGTTCGGCCGTCGCATCCCAACGGAAGAAAGCGTTCATGGTGTGCATCAGCAACGGCCGACCGTGCAGGGGGATGAACTGCTTCGGCAGCTCGCCGCCCATACGCAGGCCTTTGCCGCCTGCCACAAGAATGACGGTACGTTTCATGTATATTATGCCTGCTCCAATGTCTCGAGAATCTTCTTTACCTCTTCGTCGGCTTTGAGGAGCTTCTCTCTGCACAGCTTAATCAGCCGGCTGGCTTCTTTCACCTTTTCCGAAAGCACGTCTACATCCAGCTCACCGCTTTCGATATCGCGGATGATGCCCCGAAGTTTTTCGATCGCCTTATTGTATGATTCCTTTTTTTCTGCCATGGTCGGTTCTCTATCTGTTTATGTTACTATTTTTCCTTTTCGTTCGCCGTCGGTAAACCTGACGGATATTTCGTCGCCTGCTGATAAGTCGGCCGCATGTTTGACGATTTTTCCATCCTTGAGCGTCAACGTATAGCCTCGTTTCAGGATATGATCCGGCGATGCCAGCCTGATATGCTGTTCGCTGAGTGAAAGCTCGTGCGTATGACGGGTCAGCATCGCATGGACTGCCTTTTGAATATGCGTGGGAGCCTGTTCGAGTTGTTCCGCGTGCTTCTCGAGGAGCTGCGGCACGGACGACAGACGGGCTGCCAGCGTGTGCAAACCTGTCCGATGACGCTCAAGATGTCCGGTGACGAACACCGGAAAACGCGTGGCGAGCATCTGCCAGGTCGTTTTCTTGGCTGTCAGTTGGTTGCGTGTCGCTTCGCAGACGGTTTCCCGCAGCTCGTCGAGCAGAGCAAGTTGCTCCGCCATGCGACTGATGAGAAACGCGGCCACGGCCGTTGGGGTTTTCATGCGTGTATGGGCTACTTTGTCGACGATCGAATCGTCGCGTTCGTGTCCGATACCGGTGAGGATGGGCAGGGGAAATTGCGCGCAGTTGGCAGCCAGCGCGTACGAGTCGAAGCTGCTTAAATCGGCCGCCGATCCTCCGCCGCGAATCAGTACGACGGCGTCGAACAGCTCGCGATGCACGTAGATCCGGTCTAACGCGGCGATTACGCTTTCTTCCGTCTTCTCGCCCTGCATCAGTGCCGGAAAAAGTTTGACGTAGAACGGAAAGCCGTAGTCGTTATGGGTCAGCTGGTTGACGAAGTCTTCGTAGCCGGCTGCCGTCGGGGAGGAAATCACGGCGATGCGTTGAGGGAGTATGGCTAACGTAAGTTCTTTATTCAGGTCGAATACGCCCTCTTCCTGCAAACGGCGGATCACCTCCATGCGTTTTTTGACCATGTCGCCCACCGTGTAGGACGGATCGATATCGTGTACCGTCAACGAAAGTCCGTACAGTTCGTGATATTCGACGGAGACGTTGACCAGTACTTTCAGGCCGGAGATAAACGTTTGTCCCGTTTCGTGCTCGAAATACGTTTTCAATATCGCGAAATTACGCGCCCAGATCGTGCCGCGCGACTTGGCGACGAGTTGTCCCGAAGTCTCGTTCTTCTCCACAAATTCGAGGTAGCAATGTCCGGAGGCCGCGTTGACGCGCACGTCACTCGTTTCGGCACGTACCCAGTACGTTTCGGGCAGCGCCTCGTCGATAGCGGTCTTCACCAACCGGTTCAGCTCCGTCAGCGAGAGAGCGTTCGGCCGTTCGCTTCGGATGTCGTTAAAGAAGTCCATTCATCTCCTTTCTGTATGCTTTGTAGAGGTCGGGCACGCCATAGCCCAGTTCGGCATCCGGACGCTTCGAGCGGGAGGCCGTCTGTCGGATCAGGTCGATCAGTTCCTCGCTTTTGAGCCACGAGAGCGACTGCCAGAGGCATGCGCAGAGTCCGGCCAGTGTGGGCGTAGAAAAAGATGTGCCGTCGACCCATTGTACGCGGCCGGCGGCGTTAATGACGCAGACGTTCGTACCCAAGGCGACGACGTCGGGCTTCACGCGATAGTCGGCCGTCAACCCTGTTGAGCTGAAAGCGCTTTTCGTTTTTTCAGTGGTCACGGCGCCTACGGTGAGTATGTTCGGCGCGTCGGCCGGGAACGTGATTTTCTGCCATTCGTTACTCCCTTCGTTGCCGGCGCTGCAAATAATCAGCATCCCTTTTCGGGCGGCTTCCTGTGCCACACGGGTAATGAATGCCGTTCTTCCGTTCAGGTCGGAGCGAGTATAGACGGGTTCCGCATCGAACTGAAAATAGCCCAGTGAGCAGGTGATGAGATCGACCCCGACACTGTCGGCATATTCCAGCGCCGCGGCATAGAAATCTTCTTCGATCGGATATTCGCCTCTTGTATCTTCGCTTTTGATGAGCAGATAAGACGCGTCGGGCGCTGTGCCGACCATCACGCCGGGCAGGTTGGCCGCCATACACGATAAGACTTTCGTTCCGTGATCGTCTTCACAAAAGACGCTATTGCCGGGAAAGGCCATGTTACGCGTCCCGATAATATCGGTCGAGGCAAACGCCGCGATCTTGTCTACATGCAGAAAACCGGCATCGATAACGGCAATACGCATGCCCTTCCCGTGTCGACCGGCCTCGTGCAGCCGCACGCCGTTCAGCATCTCGATCTGTGTCGTGGCATGTCCGTAATGCGCTTGCACCAAGCGGGTATCGTACGACGCGAAGGTGCTCGTATCGTCCGGACAATCGACGGGTTGCAACCGGTTCTGCCCATTCCATACGCACCGGACGGAATCGACGATCGGCAAGGCTCTCAGGCGGTCGGCGATCAGGCTGTCGGTATGTTCCACCACGACGGTGTTCATCCATTTGCTTTGCGTGATTACCTGTCCGCCCGTAGCACGAATCGTGCCGATATATTCGGGCGAGATCGGGACGTCGGAAACCGACAGCTCGACCCCGCGCCGCGTTCGCCGTTCGACCGACTCGGCCGAGAGATAACGCGGAGCATCGGCTTCGCTCGGAGCCTCCACGCCCTTATCTTTCAAATACACCCGGAAACAGTAACTTACGCTGTCAGCGGCCGGGAGACTCTCCGGCATGCACATGCACCAATAAAGCCCTGTCAGCATGCCCAGATATTTCCATCGTTCGCTTATTCTCACCTTGTTTTCTATTTTCGCACAAAAATAATATAAAACGGCAGGCGCCGGTTTGATCCTCGTTGTATTTTGTTATTTTAACAGTAGAGGTGAAGAAGGATGATCCGGTCGTCCATGAGGATTGCATGGGTAAACCCAATTGCGATCCGTACACCGTTGCACGGACTGTCCGTGCAGTAGTGTACGTTCCGTCCGTGCAACGGTGCACGGACTGTGCTTACAACAGTGTAAGCGCTGTGCTTACAACAGGGGGCGGAATTACCCCTGAATGCTGACGGCTGACGGCTGATCGCTAACAAACATTGTACGGATCGCCCTCATCGAATCGTTTCTTTCCGAAAATCAAATCCTCGATTGACCGGGCAAGCCAAAAAACAGGCATCCGGCATGCCGTATTTCCGGAAGGAATACTACTTTTGTCGGGCGTTAGCGCTTTGTATCGTCTTTACATAGGGGGGTGAGAACGACATTCATCTCCTTAATATACATTAAAACAGAAAACAAGAGTGACATGAAACTGTACATTCCGGCCAATTACCGGCCGACTTTGGCTTCCGAAGATATGGAAGAGGCCATCAAAATGTTGAAACGGGTCTTTCAGGAAGAACTGGCGGCCACGTTGAATCTGCGACGGGTGACGGCTCCGTTATTCGTTTTTTCAGGCACGGGAATCAACGACGATCTGAACGGTATTGAACGTGCCGTATCGTTTCCTATCAAGGATATGAACGACCGTCGCGCCGAAGTGGTGCATTCGCTGGCCAAATGGAAACGGATGAAGCTCGGCTTTTACAAGATCCCGCCCGGTCAGGGACTTTATACCGATATGAACGCGATCCGCGCCGATGAGGAATTGGACAATATTCATTCGATTTACGTCGATCAGTGGGACTGGGAACGTACGATTCGCCCCGAAGACCGTCACCTCGATTTTCTGCGTATGATCGTCGATCAAATTTATGCCGTGCTCAAGACGGTAGAGGAAAAAACGTACCGCTCTTTCCCGCATATTACTCCGTTTCTGCCGGAGAACATCACGTACCTGCATGCGGAAGAACTGCTGGCAGCCTATCCCGATATGTCGCCGAAAGACCGGGAGCATGAGGCGGCCAAGAAATACGGAGCGATTTTCATCATCGGAATCGGGGCGACGCTCTCGAACGGAGAGAAACACGACGGACGCGCTCCGGATTATGACGACTGGTCGACCCCGACGGTTGACGGACACAAAGGACTGAACGGCGACATTATTTTATGGAACCCGATTCTTGATGCACCGCTCGAAATATCGTCGATGGGGATTCGGGTCGACAAGGAAGCGATGCTTCGTCAGCTCGAACTTGAACATTGTATGGAACGCCGGTCGCTGACGTTTCACAAAGCCTTGCTGAACGGTGAGATTCCGCTTTCGATAGGCGGAGGTATCGGTCAGTCACGCCTGTGCATGTACTTCCTCCGTTGTGCGCATATCGGCGAGGTGCAGGCCTCGTTATGGTCGGACGAGATGATCGAACAGTGTAAAGCAAATCATATCATTTTAAAATAAAACGAATCCCGGTAATCGTTATGAGTACGCTACGATTTAAAGCAGTAGAAGAAGCTTTCAAGAAGAAAGCGCTGGACGTGCAGGCGCCGGAAGGGTCGATGTCCGAGTTTTACGGAAAGTATGTTTTTACGTATTCCGTCATGAAAAAATATCTGTCGAAAGATACGATCAACGTCATCAAGGACGCCGTGGAAAAAGGACAGACGTTAGACCGCGGCATTGCCGACCATGTAGCCGCGGGCATGAAGATGTGGGCGATGGAGCTGGGCGCCACGCACTACACGCACTGGTTTCAGCCGTTGACCGATGGGACGGCGCAGAAGCATGACTCGTTCATCGATTACGTGGATGGGCCGGGCGAGAGCATTACGGAAGAATTCTCCGGCAAATTGCTGGCGCAGCAGGAGCCCGATGCTTCGAGCTTCCCGAGCGGAGGTATCCGCAGCACGTTCGAGGCACGCGGATATACGGCTTGGGATCCTTCGTCGCCGGCCTTTGTCATGGACGACACGTTGTGTATCCCCACCATTTTCATCTCTTATACCGGCGAGGCGCTCGACCTGAAAGCGCCGCTGTTGAAGGCCGTCAATGCCATCAACAAGGCCGCGACGGATGTGTGTCATTACTTCGATCCGAACGTAAAAAAGGTGTCGTCTTACCTCGGATGGGAGCAGGAGTATTTTCTCGTGGACGAAGGGTTTTACGCTACGCGTCCCGACTTGTTGCTGACCGGGCGGACCCTGCTCGGACATGAGTCGGCCAAAAACCAGCAGCTCGAAGATCATTATTTCGGCTCGATCCCGACGCGTGTCACGGCCTATATGAAAGACCTCGAATTTGAAGCCTATAAATACGGCATTCCGCTCAAAACGCGCCACAACGAGGTCGCTCCGAATCAGTTCGAGTTGGCGCCGATCTACAACGAAACGAACCTTTCCATCGATCAGAACCAGTTGATCATGTTGCTGATGAAAAAAGTCGCCCGTCGCCATGGCTTTCGCGTCTTATTGCACGAAAAGCCGTTTGCCGGCGTGAACGGTTCCGGCAAGCATTGCAACTGGTCGATCGGTACGGATACGGGCGTGGGGCTGCTCACCCCGGGCAAGACGCCGGAAGAGAACCTCCGCTTTATCACGTTTCTCGTCAATACGCTGATGGCTGTTTATAAACACAACGGTCTGCTCAAAGCGTCCATCAGCTCGGCTACGAACGTGCACCGTTTGGGAGCGCACGAGGCTCCGCCGGCCATCATCTCGGCCTTCCTCGGTACTCACATGAACGATATCCTCGACAAGATGGAGCAAAGCACGACGGAGAAGGTGATCATCCTCGATAAAAAGAAAAAGCTGCGTTTGGGCATTGCGCATATCCCGGAGGTGCTGCTCGACAATACCGACCGTAACCGTACATCGCCCTTTGCTTTTACGGGCAACCGGTTCGAGTTCCGCGCTGTCGGCTCGTCGGCCAACTGCTCATCGGCCATGACGGCGCTCAATGCCGCAGTGGCGGCGCAACTCATGGAGTTCAAAGCGTCGGTCGATGCGAAGATTGCGCAAGGCGAGACGAAGGAGCGGGCTATTTTCGAGGTGCTTAAAGAATATATCCGTATCTCGAAACCGATTCGTTTCGAAGGCAACGGATACAGCGAGGAATGGAGGAATGAAGCCAAGAAGCGAGGGCTGAACTGCGAGACGAGCGTACCTGAAATCTTTCGCATGTATACGAGCCGCGAGAGCGTGGAGATGTTTACTTCGACCGGCGTGATGAACCGTAAAGAACTGGAAGCGCGTAACGAGGTGAAATGGGAAATCTACACGAAAAAGATTCAAATCGAGGCGCGTGTGCTGGGCGATCTGGCCGTTAACCACGTCATCCCGATTGCTACGCGTTATCAGTCGCTACTGCTCGATAATGTGTATAAAATCAAGGCTGTTTATCCTCCCAAGCGGGCGAAAGAACTAGCGTCGATGGACGCTGCGCTGGTTGAAGAAATAGCCGAGCATGTGGGGGCTATCAAGAGCAATGTGGATGCGATGATCGAAGCACGTAAGGTGGCGAACAAACTCACCGACGAATATGCGAAAGCGGTCGCTTACCACGATAAGGTGTGGCCGTATTTCGACGTGATCCGTTACCATGCCGACAAGCTGGAACTGATCGTCGACGACGAGATGTGGTCGCTGCCGAAATACCGTGAGTTGCTCTTTATCCGATAAGCCTGACACGAAGAAAATTCTTTGTAAAGCGTTCGGACTTTTATTAATTTTGCCGGAAAAAACGATACGATGATGAAATACGGATATGTGAAGGTAGCGGCAGGGGTGCCGCTGGTACGGGTGGCCGACTGCCATTACAATACGATGCAGATCGAGCAGATGATTCGTCGGGCGGAAACGCAGGGCGTGCAGTTGATCGTGTTCCCGGAGCTGTCTGTGACCGGATACACGTGCATGGATCTGTTGATGCAGGAATGCTTGCTGCGCGAATCCGAACAGGCGTTGCTGGAACTCGTTCGACGCACGAAAACCGTTGACATCGTCTGTGTGGTAGGCATGCCGCTGGCGGTTGAGAACCGTTTGCTTAATGCGGCCGTCGTTTTCCATCGCGGCGAGATTCTCGGAGTCGTACCGAAAACATACTTGCCCGATTACGGAGAGTTTCAGGAGATGCGGTGGTTCACGTCGGGCGAGGATGTAACGGCGCGAACTGCTCGTATCGGCACGACGATCTGCCCGATGGCGCCACGTTTGCTCTTTACCTCCGGCTCTGTAATCGTGGGAATTGAAATCGGCGAAGATCTCCGGATGCCCGTGCCACCCAGCTCGGTGATGGCTTTACAGGGAGCGAACATCATCCTCAACCTCTCGGCCGATAACGAACAGACCGGGAAGAACGATTACCTGAAGATGCTGATCCGGCAACAGTCGGCACGTTGTGCGGCGGGCTATGTGTATGCCTCGGCGGGGTTCGGCGAGTCGACAACCGACCTTGTGTATGCCGGAAAAGCTTTTATCGCCGAGAACGGGACGATGCTGGGCGAGTCCGAACGTTTTTCGCTGAACGAGAAATTGCTCATCAGCGAGGTAGACGTCGCTGCGTTATGCCACGATCGGCTCGTGAAGACGACTTTCTCGAAAGGCGTTTCCGTATTGCGTTGTGATGAGCCGCTGTGCATTCCTTTTCGGCTGCCCGAAGGAAAGGAAACAGCCCTGACACGGCCTATCGATCCGCATCCGTTCGTACCCTCGACCGATGCCGCATGTGACGAACGTTGTAAGGAAATATTCCACATTCAAACGAGTGCGTTGGCCAAGCGGTTGGTACATACGCAGATCAAGCATGCCGTCATCGGCGTATCCGGCGGGTTGGACTCTACGCTGGCGCTGGTGGCTACGGTGATGACCTTCGATGCCCTTAATCTGCCGCGCAAACAAATTCACGGTGTCACGATGCCGGGCTTTGGCACTACCGGTCGGACGTACCGCAACGCCGTTGCCCTGATGGAAGCGTTGGGGGTCACTATGCACGAGATATCGATCAAGGCTGCCTGTCAACAGCACTTCAAAGACATCGGTCATGACGGCGTGACGCAGGATGTGACGTACGAGAATGTGCAGGCGCGTGAGCGGACACAGATACTCATGGATCTGGCCAACCTTAAGAACGGACTCGTTATCGGTACCGGCGATTTGTCCGAGCTCGCGCTCGGCTGGGCAACGTATAACGGTGATCACATGTCGATGTATGCCCTTAACGCCAGCATCCCCAAAACGCTCGTCCGCTGTCTGGTCAAGTGGGTCGCAACTCATCGGGTAGGGGAGGCAGCCCGCGAGACCCTTCTCGACATTGCCGATACCCCCGTCAGTCCCGAACTGCTTCTGGCCGCTGCCGACGATACGAATCACCAAAAGACGGAAGACCTTATCGGGCCGTACGAACTGCACGATTTCTTCATCTATCACCTGATGCGCTTTGGTGCATCGCCGGCCAAAATCTTCTTCTTAGCTCGTCAAGCCTTCGGAAAAAGCTATGCGCCCGAAGAGATCAAACGATGGCTGGGAACCTTCGTGCGCCGTTTCTTCGCGCAGCAGTTTAAACGAAACTGCATGCCCGACGGCCCGAAAGTCGGTGCCGTCAGCCTCTCACCCCGTGGCGACTGGCGCATGCCCAGCGACGCTTCAGCAGCGCTCTGGCTCAAAGAGGTCGAAAACCTGTAGGGGATAACTGTCAGGAGCTTTGCCGGTATCCGTGAAGCAGGCAGTTTCCATACCTGTCTCATTCGGTTGGGTGCGACGGCATGGACGAACGGGTTATAACAAATCGATTACTTTATGATAATGAAATGAAAAAAACGCTATCTTTGAGGGGCTGTTTATTTGAATGTAACGATGAAACGTCTGAACATACTTTGCCTGTTGTGTATGACGCTTTGCCTGTCCGTACTCAAGGCGCAGACCGTGGGGGTTGTCTTGAGTGGAGGTGGAGCGAAAGGCGCTGCCCATCTGGGGGTGATCAAAGCGCTTGAAGAAAATAATATTCCGATCGATTATGTGACGGGCACTTCCATCGGAGCAATCGTCGGCAGCCTCTATGCAATGGGTTATACGGCCGACGAAATGCTCGAGCTCATGCTCTCGGACGAGTTCGGCTACTGGCAGAAAGGAACCGTCGAGGACGAGTATGTCTATTACTTTAAGAAACCGGACGATACACCGGATTTCATGCACTTCTCGATCGATTTCTCCGATTCCATGCAGATCCGTACCCACCTTCTCCCGCAGAGTATCATCAATCCCATTCAGATGAATCAGGCTTTTATGGCCTTGTATGCGCAATCTACCGCCAAATCGGGATGGAATTTCGACCATCTCTTCGTTCCGTTTCGTTGTATCAGCTCGGATGTCTATAACAAAAAAGCTGTCATCTGGCGCAACGGCGACTTGTGCGAAGCCGTACGTTCGTCCATGACCTTCCCGTTTTTCTTTAAGCCTGTCTGGAAAGATGGTATTCCGCTTTTCGACGGTGGAATTTATAATAATTTCCCGGTCGATGTCATGAAGTCGGATTTCGAACCCGATTTTATTTTCGGATCGTCTGTGGCCGGAGCGGCTAAACCCTCGACCGATCCGATGAAACAGATCGAAACCATGGTCATGCAGGCTACCGACTATCACGTGGATGAAGAGGACGGCATGATGCTGCAATTTGATTTTCCGGATGTTTCGCTGCTCGATTTTCAACGTGCCAAAGAACTGATGGACATCGGCTATCGCCGTACACTCGAAATGATCGATTCCATCAAGCAGCGTGTCCCCAGAGAAGTGCTTCAAAGCGAGCTTAACGAGCTCCGTAAGGCTTATAAAGAGAGCCTCCCGCCACTCAAATTCAAGAATATCTACATCACGGGTGTGACCGATGCGCAGCGTCGCTATGTGCGGGAGCAATTGCATCGCGACATCAACGGAGAATTTTCGATGGAGGAATTCAAACAGGCTTATTTCAAGATGCTCTCGGATTCGAAAATCAAAGAAATCATTCCTCATGCCGTATATAACCGAAAAAATAAGAACTTTGATCTTTACCTCGACATCAGAATCGGAGAAGAACTGAACGTCAGTATCGGTGGAAATATCTCTTCTCATCAGGCTAACCAGCTGTTCCTCGGTCTGGACTATCAGAGTCTCGGCGAACAGGCCGTCGATCTCAATGCGAATGTGCAGATGGGGAATTCGTTCAGTGGTATCTCCCTTAACGGACGTGTTTACTTACAGACTTCCATTCCGATGTATCTGCATCTACAAACTGTTTTCTCGTACCGTAAATATATGCAGAACCAGTCGCTGTTCTATGAAGACCTCCTTCCCGCCTTCATCAAAAAGCGCGAGAAATTTGCCAAACTCAAACTCGGACTCCCTTTTATGACCAAAGCCAAAGCGGAGTTCGGACTAGGATACGGACGATTGAGCGATGATTACTACCAGCGAAGCGACATCTCGTTTGCCGAATCAAAGTTCGATAAAAGCTGGTACGACCTCTTTCACGCATCCGTACGAATAGAGAGCAACTCGCTCAACGCAAAACAATATCCTACCGGAGGTCGGCAGCACGTTCTTATGGCGCATTATGTCTCCGGAAAGGAAACGTATCATCCCGCAGGAGGACGACGCACTAAACAAGCTGTACAAAGCTGGTTGCAGGTGAAAGGACGACTCGAAAACTACTCCGTGATAAGTCGTCGTTTCCGGCTTGGGATGATGGCTGAAGTACTGCTTTCGAGTAAGAATCTGATGAGTAACTATACGGCTTCCATCTTGCAGGCGCCGGCTTTCACGCCGACACCGCACAGTAAGATCAGCTTCAACGAAGGCTTTCGTTCCAATCAATACGTTGCCGCCGGTATCATCCCTGTCATTACATTGAATGAAATGTTGCATCTGCGTATCGAAGGGTACGGATTTCTGCCTCTTTACCCCATCCAAAAGGAGCGGTTTATACCGGAACCTTATACTGATATCCCCCGTTATGGAAAAATGATTCAGACGTTCCATTATATGGGTGAAGCAGCCTTGGTGCTGAATCTTCCATTCGTCTCTGTCAGCTTGTTTGCCAATGGATACAGCTATCCCAAGAACGATTTTAACGTAGGGGTGAATATCGGCTTTCTCATTTTTAATTCGGGATTTTTAGAATAAAATCATTTTTTTGTTTGGTAGTTTCAAAAAAAGCCTTACCTTTGCCGTCGAAATTTTGAAAGAGTAATTGGCCGCGTAGCTCAACTGAATAGAGTAGCTGACTACGGATCAGCCGGTTACAGGTTTGAATCCTGTCGCGGTCACTCTTTTTGTTTCTCTTTTCTCTACTTTTTCCTTGCTTTAACAAATTGACGTTTCTTTCAAGGCATTCATATCGTTTTATCAGCTTATGTATGCCGAGGCTTTGTGATTTTTATGTTCACCCACTTGGAAACACCTCTATTTTTACCTACTTTTGCTGCCTTAATCAAACATCCGATATGTTGCCGACGAAAATGAAACGATCGAAATCTCCCATTCTCATTCCCGAAGGAACGGATAAGGTGCTGCTACATGCGTGTTGCGCGCCTTGTTCGGGTGCCATTGTCGAATGGATGGTAGAGCAGAAGCTTTATCCGACGTTGTTTTTCTGTAATCCGAACATCTTCCCGTACGAAGAATACGTAAAACGTAAGGAGGAGTTGATGCGTCATGCCGATCGAATGGAGGTACCCTTTGTCGATGCCGATGATGATCATACGGAGTGGCTTATACGTATACGCGGGTTGGAGCACGAGCCGGAACGTGGAGCACGGTGCCGGCAATGCTTTATCGTACGTCTCGAAGCAACGGCAAAGTATGCGCATGAGCATGGGTTTAGAGTCTTTACGACGACGCTGGCGTCATCGCGCTGGAAGAATCTTGAGCAGATCACCGAAGCCGGCCAAATAAGTGCCGCCGGATACCCCGGACTGATGTTTTGGGCACAGAATTGGCGCAAAGGCGGACTAAGCGAACGGCGAAACGCGCTTGTCAAATCTTACGACTTTTATAATCAGACGTATTGTGGCTGTGAATTCAGCCTCTCTTCGGCACGAAGAGAACAGCAAAAGCGTATGGCAAACTATTTATCATCTAATTGTAACGAATGAATCGAATTGTTTTTCCTGCCGAATGGGCTCCACAAAGCGCCGTGCAACTGACTTGGCCGCATGAGCAGACCGACTGGGCGCCGATCCTTCATGAGGTAACGCCTTGCTTTGTTGCCATCGCTCGCGAGATCGTGAAACGCGAAAACCTGCTGATCGTCTGCCCGGACGCTGCCGAGGTACGTCGTCAACTCGGTGACATTGATGAACAGCGTATCATCTTCCGTGAGATGGAAACGAACGATACGTGGGCACGCGACCACGGGGGAATCACGGTCTTTGCCGAAGGGGAACCGATGGTTTACGACTTTGTCTTCAACGGTTGGGGGATGAAATATGCCGCGTATCACGACAATCTGATTACGCGCACGCTTGCCGCTACGGAAACATTTGCCGACGAAGTCCGTGTGGTAAACATGCAGCCCTTCGTGCTCGAAGGGGGAAGTCTTGAGTCCGACGGCAAAGGAACGCTGTTGACGACATCCGAATGTTTGGAGTCTCTCAATCGGAACGAATATCTGAACCGCGAACAGCTCGAAATCCATCTGAAGGAAATCTTTGGCCTCGACCGTATCCTCTGGCTCGAAAACGGCTACCTGGCAGGCGACGATACCGACAGTCATATCGATACATTGGCACGCTTTTGTAACCCGGAAACAATCGCTTATGTGCAATGCTCCGATGAGACGGACGAACATTTTGCCGAACTGCAAATGATGGAGGAAGAACTGAAAGCATTCCGTACCGTCGACGGAAAACCTTACCGTCTCCTGCCGCTTCCTATGGCTGATTACATCGTTGAGGAGGGAGAACGACTGCCGGCTACGTATGCGAATTTTTTGGTTATCAACGATGCCGTGCTTGTTCCTTTCTATCGTAGCGAGAAAGATGAAATCGCACGACAAACGTTGCAAATCGCTTTTCCGGACCGTGAAATCGTAGGCATTGACTGTCGGCCGCTTATCAAACAACATGGGTCGCTGCATTGCGTAACGATGCAGTATCCTCTTTCGGTAATCAACAATCCCACATGATAAAAGCAATGAAAATCGGAATTATACAACAGCAAAATTCGGCTTGTACGGAGACAAATATCGCGAACTTGTCACGAAAAATACGCGATTGTGCTCAGCAGGGTGCGGAACTGATCGTACTACAGGAGCTACATAACAGTCTCTACTTCTGTCAGACGGAAAATACGGACATCTTTGACCTGGCCGAAACGATCCCGGGGCCTTCGACCGAACATTTCGGGGCGTTAGCTCGTGAATTGCGCGTTGTCCTCGTGCTCTCGCTCTTCGAGAAAAGGGCGGCCGGACTGTATCATAATACGGCTGTCGTCATCGAAAAGGACGGAACGATTGCCGGCAAGTATCGAAAGATGCACATCCCCGATGATCCGGCTTATTACGAAAAGTTCTATTTTACTCCGGGTGATATGGGGTTTGTTCCTATTCGTACTTCGGTGGGGAGGCTCGGTGTGCTTGTCTGCTGGGATCAGTGGTATCCAGAGGCGGCACGCCTGATGGCACTTCAAGGAGCCGAGTTGTTGATTTATCCGACTGCCATCGGATGGGAAAGTAGCGATACGACCGACGAGCAGCGGCGACAGCTTGATGCATGGCGCACCGTGCAGCGAGGCCATGCCGTCTCCAACGGATTGCCTGTTATCGCGGTCAATCGTACGGGACACGAGCCGGACCCGTCGGGACAAACCAACGGCATACGTTTCTGGGGAAATAGCTTTGTTTGTGGACCGCAGGGCGAATTGCTCCGTGAACTTCCCAACGACAGTGAAGCAACCTGTGTGGTTGAGGTGGACTTGAAACGTAGCGAACAGGTCCGTCGCTGGTGGCCATTCTTACGCGACCGCCGAATAGAAGAATTTAATCTGCTCACGCGCCGCTATATTGACGACTGACAAATAAACTCTTCGAAATGTATCCATGAAACAGACATACATGATAGACGAGGAGGTGATTCGGCGTATTAATCGGGGAGATACGAATGCTTTCAGTGAATTGTATAAAGCCTATTATGTCTATCTGTGTGCCGTAGCAACAAAATACGTTTTTGATCCGGAGGTGGCACAGGAGATTGTCAATGACGTGTTTCTGAATGTTTGGCATCACCGGTTTTCTCTTACGAATCCTGTGACGGCTTACCTTATTCGTGCCGTACAGAATCGGAGTCTGAACCATTTGCAGCGGAAACGAACGAGGGAACTTCCGCTTTCCGACGTACAGGAACAGTTACTGGCGATCTGTGAGCAAGCCGTTACTGCCGAAGAACACCCTTTGGCGTATTTGGAAAACCTTGAACTCGAAAAGCATATTGCCGAAGCTGTCGAGGCGCTTCCTGACAGGTGCAGAACGATCTTTAAACAGTACCTCTATCAAAACCGAACGTATGATGAAATTGCTCATCTCAATGGTGTTACGTCGAGTACAGTCAGAGGGCAAATCAGAATCGCACTATCGAAAATCGGCGAGTCGATCCGAAAATATTATATCTCCTTGTTTTGGGGCTGTATATTATGAGGATCACAGAGGAGTTTGTTTGAAAGATAACAGTCTAATACTGGAAAAATAATACAAATAAGAGAAAAATTGATTATCATTATGATGTAAAGCTGCTTGTTCTGTTTCAGACTATTTGCTTTGGATCGGTTTTTATTGTTTGCATGTAAAAAAATACATCTATTTTTTTTGACAAGTGAAAAAATGTTTTCATCTTTGCAAAAAAAAACGAATGAAGAATAAGAACTACCATGAGATTTAAATTAATGCTTACAGTCGACCGTCGTGCATTCGGCGACTTACTGCCAATTAATTACCAATATGAACAGTCGGCTGTGATTTATCGTGTCCTATCTCGTGCCAGTGAACAATATGCCGATTGGTTGCATCAGAATGGTTTTCAACTTGAGTCTGGACGGCCGTTCAAGCTGTTTACCTTCTCCCGTTTGAAAATCGATAATCGACAAATCTTACCGCGGAATGAACGGATACGTATTTTGTCCGACTCGGTCGAATGGCAAATCTCTTTCCTGCCCGAAAAAAGTACGGAAAAATTTATTCAAGGACTCTTCACCAATCAGGTGTTTGAAATCGGAGACCGCCAATCGACCGTTCGTTTCATTGTGAAAAATATAGAAGTCTTGCCTACTCCTGCTTTTACTGAAGAGATGGAATTTACAACCATGTCGCCGATCTGTTTGAGGATGAGACGTGAAGATCGAGGCTTTGACTATCTTTCGCCTGTCTCTCCTTACGCAAGCAATGCGATACTAACCGGTTTGTCGAGGCGATATGAAGCGTTCTACGGAAAACCTTATGCCGGAGAGAATACCTTTGACTTTACCGTGCTTAACGAACCCAAGTCTGTGTTAGTGAAAATCAAATCCGATACTCCGGCACAAACAAAAGTGCGCGGTTACATGTGCCGGTTCAGGATGAAAGCCCCACTTGAATTAATGAAAATTATGTACGAAAGTGGCATTGGAGAAGAGTGTAGTCAAGGCTTCGGTTGTGTGAAAGAGACAGATGTAAAACGAAGAGCGGATCAATAAAATAGAAATTCAACATATTAGTTCCATGGCATTTATATTTAAAATCAAGATCGACGGCAGTGCAAAACCTCCGATATGGAGAAAAGTGAAGGTGAACGAATCGATGACGTTCGATGATTTCCATTTAGTTATTCAAATTCTTTTCGGATGGACCGATTCACATCTGTTTGAGTTCACACCTAAAGGATGGGGTAGCAATCCGAGAATAACACTCAGCTTTGACGAAGAATATGAGCCGGATGAAAGTTTTTCGGAGCGGGACACATTCCCTTATGGTGAACTTTACCGTGCCGACGAAATCCGACTAAGCGACTATTTTAAGGAGGTCAAACAAAAGATCGTCTATATCTACGATTTTGGTGACGATTGGCAGCATATTGTTGAATTGGTGGATATCACCGACGATACGGTTCTTCTGCCGCTCTGTCTTGCCGGAAAAGGCTCTAATCTGGAGGAGGATTGTGGCGGTATTGGAGGCTTTTACAATATGGTGGAAGCCGTAAACAACCCTAAACATCCTGAACATAACGAATACCGCCAATGGCTCGGTATGAAGAAGGGTGAAAAATGGGACATAAACTTCTTCGACCTCGAAGAAACAAATGAAGTCTTAAGGGAGGTCTGGACGAGTATTGAGAGAATGTGTAGGAGTAAAAACTGAAAGTAAGATGTTTAATTCGTTTGATCAAATAGGAATTAGCAATGTTAAAAGATTTGCTTTAGCTTGGATTGATAAAAAAAATCCTTTTCAAAATAAAAATGAAAAGGATTGACTCTTAATTGATTTATGTCAATTTTTCAAATCCAATATTGGGACGATTGTGTATCAATTAAAAGCGATGCAAAGATATAGAAGATTTTTCTTTGATAAAAAAAGTCAATCATTTTTTATGATAATAATTGATTTATATCAATTGGATTTTGTATTTTTGCGGTATTAATTAATCATGAAAATAAATTCAGAGATTGATTTGTTGATATGAGAAATATATATAATTATAATAGAACCAAGATGTTGTATTTAATGTTTTTGTGGTTGGTTTTATACAAATCCTTATGAAAAAGAATTGTAAGACAGTTGATTATGATTGGTTGATTCGCCTTACCGGTGATCCTTTTGCCGATGTTGGTGGATACGTGATTAAATATTTGTCGGAGAAATATCCCGACAAAGATATTTTGGAGTTGATAAAACTAATTGCCGATATCTATGTGAAGAAATGGGATGGAAAAATCAATCCTTTTTTTCTTAATTCGGCGATTACTCAGCCGGCCTTTAAAGGAGAACGCAAAATTGATGAAACCATAAAATATTTTTCATCATTAATAGATGAAACAATACCTTGTGAAGAGGGTTATTGTCGGATTTCAGGACAGCAGACCAAATTATTTAAATCCGGCAGAGACAACACATTGTTGTCCGGATCGGGTGGGTTTGTGAATTATCACCACTCTTTTCAGGTAGGACTGATGTTATCCAAAGAGATGTTGATTCGTATGTTTTTCATTCCTTTTGGATCTACATTCATTGGTGGACGAATAGGTGTGATTCAGAGTAATAATGATTCTGTAAATGAGTTTTTTGTGATTCAAACTTGCAAAGAGAACTTTGCAAATTTGGCTATTTCTGCGTCGGATGGAGTTTTGAAATCGGATTATGGTATTCCGGCAAATGCACTTTTTCATTTTATTGATGATTTATTTACCAATAAAATAAAAGAAGTCATGGATAGTTTAGAGGGTTTCGCAATTACACTGTATCATTTTACTAATTTTGGCGCAAGTCCCGAAATAAGTATCTATACGTTGCCTTCCTCCGTTTTCAGATTTTATTCAACATGTCAAAATGCAATGTTTAGAAAGGATTGGCAATCATTCCTCTTCGCTCATTACCGAAATTCAAAGTTCAAAAATGCAAAATACAATATTTCATCCACGGCATACGAATTAGAGAGAAAAGGGCAAATTGACAAAGTTGAATATAATGACTATAGGACATGGAAGAATATTGTATTGGAAAGCCTATTGGACGGAAAACCACTTTTAAAGCTCTTTTTGAATTGGGGTAAACGTCATAAATTCCCCTTGTCTATCGTTGAAATTTATCAAATAAACATACAGTATATGAAAAAAGAAACATTAAACAAAATCAAGGAATTGGCACTTTTTCTTACGGCAGGTAATGAAGATGCTATAAAAAAGAATATCCGTAAATTGGATGGAGCTAAAACAGCTTACGACTTACGTAGATTCTTTTTGAAAAATGTAACTGGAAAGAATTATAATGATGGGGCGCAGGATCCTATAATTACTGTTGAAGAACTAGTGTATTACTTGTTCCCCGATGATTTATCCTGGAAAGATGTTCGGGATATTTTACTTTTTGCAGTTTATCAAGAACTTCATGCAAAAAATATCCGCGTGATAGAGGAGCTTTTGAACTCAGAAGAGGAAAACAAAGATGAAGATTTAGAGAATAACTAATTAATAAAAAAAACAATAGAATATGAAAAATATTAAAACTCAGGGGTTTGTTCTTATTGATGTAGATGTGGTAGCGTTAAACAACGCCGGTAAGAATAATCAAAGCAATTTTGATAATGCGGTTGAAACCAAAAAAATCTACAAAGAAGGGAAAAGTTATGTTTATGTATCGGGACAAGCGTGGCGCTATTGGTGGCGTGATACCTTGCAAAAAACATTTAATTGGGATTTGTCGCCCATAACACGCGACAGTAAAGTTGCCTTTACGGCTGCTAATCCGATTAAATATGCCGATGACGACATCTTTGGATATATGAAAGCCGCATCGGAGGAAGTGATTGATAAAAAAGGCAAAACAAAAAAAGAAAATGTTACTGTAACAAGGGTTTCTCCTCTCAAAAATTCGGTATTAATTTCTGTCGGTTCTGTTCGTCCAATTGAAAACTGGTCGAGTATGGCACGGCAAGATGGAGATTCTGTTCCTTATGGAAAACAAGAATATAGTGCCGTTATGAAAGGAATGTTCAGCTTGGATTTGGAACAGGCTGGTACGTTTGCTACGTACAATAAAACGGGTTATAAAAATTTAACGGAGGCTCTCAAGAAAGAAGCGTTGGAAAATCAAGCCGCAGAAATTGACGATCCATATATGAAAGATGAAAAGGGAAATCCTTATAAATTGGTTCGCTTGGACAAAAACATTCGTCAAAAAAGAATATCCGAAACAATTTTAGCATTGAAGAATATATCGGGTGGTGCAATGCAAACGAATAATTTAGGCGATGTAACACCTAAATTTATTGTTCTTGCCACATTTGATAGCGGAAATCATCCCTTTTCTCACATTGCTTCGGCAAGTGGGAAAGACAATGAAGTTGTTAATTTAAATATTGAAGCTCTAAAAGAGGTGCTTTTGGATTACAAAAATAATATAAAAGGTACTGTATTTATTGGTCGTAGGAGTGGATTTATGGATGAAAAAGCGACCGAATTGGCAGCGTTGGAGAAAGAGTTAAATAACGTGAAGGTGCTTACAATCAATGAAGCCATAGACCAATACACCGAACAGTTAAAAACACAACTCTAAAATGGAAGTTTTTAAGATTGACATAACAGCGTGGACTTCAAGTTTCAAATATCCTAATTTAATATCGGGATACCAACCTACACTTGAAGTCCCGCCAATTAGCACAATTTTAGGACTTATCAATGCTGCGGCGGGTAAATACATCAAGCACAAAAAGTTGACAATCGGTTATTATTTTGAATTTAAATCAAAGCAAGTAGATTTAGAGACAATTTATCAAATTGAATTGCATGATAAGGGTTATCCCAAAAATACTTCCAAATCTAATGTCATAAACAGAGAGTTTTTGTATGATAATCATTTGGTGGTTTATTTAGCGGATAAAGATTTGGCTGACCATTTCAATAGACCGGTATTTCAACTGCTTTTGGGGCGTTCCAGTGATTTAGCAACCATAAATAGTATCGAAAAGATAGAGATGGAATCCGTAGGTAATGCATCAAAAATAAAAGGGCAAATCATCCCTTTTAATGGAAATCATCTACCCGGAACTATCCAACCTTTACCTAAATATTTTACAAATACTATTCCCCGAAAAAATATCGGAACGGAAGCTTATTCAGTCATAAATTTTAAGACAATGGATATCCCTACGAGTTTACCCGCATACATTGACTTTCCCGATAAAGAACGAGAAGTGCACATCTACTTTCACGAAATTAATTTTAGTGAATAAGATGAATGATACAAATAAACTGCAGGTTTGGGCAAAATCCGAACCTGCGGTTACTTTGAAAGAGCATATTGACGATGGGCTAAGAGTCTTGGATTGCCTGCAAACAAGTTTTCCTATTCTGACAAAACTTTGTTCTGAAAGATTTTGGGACATTTTACGTATTTGCATTATTTGCCATGATTTAGGCAAAGTGCATTCCGAATTCCAGCATGTGTTAAGAGGAGAGAAAAACCGGTGGTTTTCACAGCGACACGAGCTATTTTCAATACCATTCATCAATAGTATGTATATAGATGCCAGTGAAAAAGAGATTGTCAGATTGGTTGTAGCTGGACACCATAAAGATTTCAACGAATTATTTCTAAGGATTGAAAAAACTTATCGGCAAGCAAACGGATTTAATTTTGGTTTTGAGAATGAAGATGACGGGAAACTCAGTTATGAAGATGAGTTTAAGAAAAATGTCAATGTCAAGTTTGTAGAAGAGCTATTGATTTCTTTTGATTTAGCATTTGGACCTCTCAGTAGCTCATTGCCACGCAAATTCATTTTGGACTATAAGCGTAACCCTGTGATGCTATCCGAATCTCGTTATTTAGATTTGCTTTTGATGTCGGGAGCGTTCAAACAATGCGACCATTTGTCGTCAGCTGGTATTTCTAATATTGAAAACTTAAGTACAGCCGATTTTAAGTTCCTATCGGAAAAAAGGCGACTTCTTAAGCAATCGGGATTTGACTTCTATTCACACCAAATTCAAGCTGATCGACAGCAAGGAAATGTCATTTTGACGGCACCTACGGGTTCCGGAAAAACAGAAACGGCTCTTCTTTGGCTTCAAAACCAACTAAAATGTTCTGGACAAGGGAGAGTCTTTTATGTGTTGCCTTTTACTGCATCCATTAATGCAATGTATGAACGCTTGGGAAATGATATAGGAAATAAAAATAAAGTAGGGCTGCAGCACGGGAAATTGAGTGAATATCTTGAGAACTTGATTGAGCGAAGGAACTCCACCATTTCTTCATCTGAAAGACAGTATTTGGTGCGTAAGTTAAAAGAAGATTATCAAACAATAGTAACACCATTAAAGGTTGTAACACCTTTTCAGTTGTTGAAAAGCATTTTTGGCTTGAAAAACTTTGAAAAAGGTTTATTTGAATGGGCTGGCGGTTATTTTATATTCGATGAAATACATGCTTATCAACCAGATGTATTTGCCCAGATAATTGTTTTGATAGAATTTGCGATAAAATATTTAAAAGTAAATATTTTTATAATGACAGCAACACTGCCCCATTATCTGAAAACAATATTGAAAGAGGCGGTAGGAGAGCATTGTGAGATTAAAGCCACAGATGAATTATATCATCAATTTACGCGACACCGAGTTGTGCTCTTGGACGGACTGCTGGAAAATAGTGTAGATATCATACAAAACGATTTAAATAGTGATAAGAAAGTATTGGTTGTGTGTAATACCGTAGAGCAATCACAGCAGGTATATGACCGAATTTTTTGTAAGAATAAGGTTTTATTACACGGAAGTTTCAATGCGACTGACAGGAATTTTAAAGAACAAGAGTTAGGAAAGGAAAATGTGAAACTATTAGTTGGTACACAGGCTATTGAAGTGAGTTTGGATATTGACTTTGACGTGATTTACACTGAACCTGCTCCTATTGATGCTTTAATACAGCGCTTTGGGCGGGTTAATCGGAGACGGCGAAAAGGGATATGTAGCTGTTATGTTTTCAAAGAGCGAAATAAAGCGGACAAATACATTTACAAAAGTCAAGAAATTATTGACAGAACGCTTGAAGCTCTTTCTATATTCGACGAGTTTGTTGATGAAAAGCGTTTACAAGAAGCTATTGATTTTGTATATCCTGATTGGAATGAAAAAGAAAAAGATGAATTCGAATTTATTTACAGAGAGTTAAGCAACTTGACGAAAACACAATTAGCTCCTTTTATGTTTTCCTCGCAAACAGAGGAAGATTTCTATGCTCGATTTGATGGAATCAAAGTTATTCCCATAATTCATGAAGAAAAATATAAATCATTGTTGAATGAATATGAGTTTATTAAGGCAGAATCTTTAAAAGTACAGATATCAAAAAGAAGATTTGTAAGTTTGCTACAAGTAGGAACCATAGAAAAAAGAGTCTGTGAAATAAATAAAAATGGAAGAAGCTTCCTGAATACTTATTTTGTAATTGATAGAAAATACACTTCTGAATTAGGTCTTCAAATTAAAGAAAATGAGGTAGAAATGCATATAACTAATAATATTTTATAATCTATGTCCAAAATCAGTCTCAAAAAACTCCTCGAATCTCTCACGAAAGAACAAATCGTCGAGGTGGTGTTAGATGCTTACGATAACAGTAAAGCCGTCCAAGAGTACTTTGATTTTTATCTTCAGCCGAATGAAAAAGAAAAGATAAAGAAGTACAAAGCCATTATTGAAAAAGAATTTGGTATAAGAAATCCGATGAAAGCCGGATTGAAGTATTCTGTTGCCAAGAAGGCGATATCCGATTTTGCTTCGTTGAAACCCTCGCCTGATGCTTTGGCCGATTTAATGCTCTCCTTACCGGAGGCTGCTTGCCGCTTTACTCGTGAGTTTGGCGATATGGACGAGCCTTTTTACAATGGTGCCGCAAATAATTTCAAGCGAGCCTTGGACTTTATGGCAAAGCATGGTTTGTTGGAAAACTTCAAACTTCGCTGCACCGATTGCGTGAAGTATGCATCATTTTGTGGATACGGTTTCGCCGATGAAATGGCGGAACTCTTTTTGATTTATTACGGAGAGTCGGCGCAGTACGGAAACTCATAAACACTCAATGAACCTCACAGCAACACATATCAACTATCTTGAAGTTTGCAAGCGTAAACTTTGGCTTTTCGCCAACGGCATCAATATGGAACATACGTCCGATACCGTGTACGACGGGAAATTGTTGCACGAAAGTTCCTACCCGCAACGTGCCGAACGTTACGAAGAGATGCTCATTTCTGCCGAGTACGAAGATGTTACGTTGTTAGGACAAATCGATTATTTCGATGCACGGAATAAGGTTATTCACGAAATCAAGCGTAGCGACAAGGTGGAAGAGGCTCATATACGGCAAGTGAAATTCTATCTTTGGCTTCTGGAGCTTAATGGAGTTGATGGAGCGACGGGCATTTTGGAATATCCCAAACTGCGAAAAACGGACGAAGTCCTATTCTCGTCCGAAGACCGGGAAGGATTGCAGAAATCGGTTGCAGAAATCCGATCCCTTATTGAAAACGAATCCTGTCCGGCGACGCTCAATACAAAAATTTGTAAGAGTTGCAGTTATTTTGATTTTTGTTACTCAAAAGAAGAATAAATCATGAAAAAGACTTACTATCTTTTCAATCCCGGTCGCTTGTCGCGCAAAGACAACACTTTGAAATTCGTGCCGATGGAGGAGGACGGAAACGGTATCGAACGGGAAGGACAGCCGAGGTATATTCCGGTCGAAACCGTCGACCAATTCTATGTTTTCGGCTCGCTCGATGCCAATAGCGCTTTGTATAATTTCCTCGGACAAAATGATATTGCCTTGCACTTCTTCGATTATTACGAGAATTATACCGGATCGTTTATGCCGCGGGATTCGTTACTTTCGGGGCGAATGATTTTGGCACAGACCAAAGCCTTTCAGGATAAAAAACGGCGCATGGCAATCGCCCGGCAGTTTATTCACGGAGCGGCCTATAATATGCAGAAAAATCTGCAATATTACAATCGGCGAGGCAGAGATATGGAACCATTATTAGAGCAGATAAAAATCTATGCCGATGGTATTGAGCAAGCATCCGCCCCAGACGAACTGATGGGTATCGAAGGAAACATCCGTCAGGTTTATTACGATGCATTTGAGCTTATACTCAACGATTTTGAGATGGGGGGGCGTACGAAACAACCTCCACGAAACGAAGTGAATGCCTTGATCTCATTCGGAAATATGATGTGCTATTCACAGTGCTTACGTGCCATTCATCAAACGCAGCTTAATCCTACGGTCAGCTATCTGCATACACCCGGCGAGCGGCGCTATTCTCTGGCGTTGGATATCTCCGAAATCTTCAAACCGATTCTTGTCGACAGGGTTATTTTTAAACTTCTTAATAAGAAAGAGATACAGGAACGTCATTTCGATAAGCGATTAAATAGTTGCTTATTGAATCCTTCCGGGAAGAAGGTTTTTGTGAAAGCGATGGAGGAGCGTCTTAATGAGACGATTAAGCATCGGTCGCTTAATCGCAGCGTAAGTTACAAACACCTGATTAAGCTCGAATGCTACAAGTTGGCAAAACATCTGCTTGGGATGGAAGACTATAAACCGTTTAAAATGTACTGGTAATGTATGTGATCCTGGTCTATGATTGCGGCGAGAAACGGGTTGGGAAAATGCTCAAGCTCTGTCGGAAATACCTGAATTGGATCCAAAATTCGGTTTTTGAAGGTGAAATTAGCGAAGTTAAATTAAAAGAGTTAACTTTGAAAGCCGAGAAAATAATGAATAGCGATGAAGACTCTTTGATTGTTTTTTCGAGTCGACAAGAAAAATGGTTGGATAAACAAATCTTTGGAAAAGAGTGGAGTAGTGTCGATAACTTTTTGTAACCGGTTGTCGGTGGACGTCTCTTCCCGAAAAAAGAATGGGAGCATCGCTGTTATGCGTTCTTTGACATATTGAAAATCAGAATATAAAAACAGTTGTCGAAGTGCGGGGTTTTTTCTATCTTTGCACTTCGACAACTTTACTTGTTGAATTGTTTATGTATTTAAAAGCTGATTGCTTGAAAATCAGTTATATTTTTTGTCGTTTCTAACGGCTCTTAATCGTACTATCGTAGAATTGAAACATTAAAAGTCTTGTGTACAATTCTTCTTTTTTCAATCCTCTTAATCGTACTATCGTAGAATTGAAACTCGACAGCTTAACCGGCGGAGCGCATAAGGAGTATGACTCTTAATCGTACTATCGTAGAATTGAAACAGCTACAACGCTTCTATAAATCAGGAAGGTATATTAACTCTTAATCGTACTATCGTAGAATTGAAACCGTTTACGTTCGACGTCGAGCCGGCAACGGCTTCGCTCTTAATCGTACTATCGTAGAATTGAAACCTCTTCATTGTTTGTATAAAGAGTTAGTATTTGGTCTCTTAATCGTACTATCGTAGAATTGAAACACCGTGATACGGATCGACGAGTCGCTGTTCGTAAACGCTCTTAATCGTACTATCGTAGAATTGAAACGATAGCATATCCGGTATGCTTAAACTTTCTTCTTAGCTCTTAATCGTACTATCGTAGAATTGAAACGTTTTATACAGACTTAAAAGAACCGAATAAAATGCTCTTAATCGTACTATCGTAGAATTGAAACATATTGGAATTGAATATCAGAGAATATACGATATTCAACTCTTAATCGTACTATCGTAGAATTGAAACGTACGTATTGCCCGGCGATGCCAAACTCGTTCCCGGCTCTTAATCGTACTATCGTAGAATTGAAACTTTGCTCGGCGACGTTTTCCGGAGCCGAAGCCGAACTCTTAATCGTACTATCGTAGAATTGAAACGCTTTTCTATCCATTTACTCTGAATGTCGGTTTTTTTCTCTTAATCGTACTATCGTAGAATTGAAACGCCGTTTTTCGGGCAATGAAAGCCTGCCGTGCAGCCTCTTAATCGTACTATCGTAGAATTGAAACTTAGAAGAGCTGTTAACTGGCTCGCCTCCTCAGCATACTCTTAATCGTACTATCGTAGAATTGAAACTCCCTGTATAGTGAAAAGAGCAACCTCTTTCGATGTCTCTTAATCGTACTATCGTAGAATTGAAACCGATGTTCGGGGTCTTTCAACCGCGAATACATATCCACTCTTAATCGTACTATCGTAGAATTGAAACTCGTGGCCGGAACGCTACACGCGCGAGGATTGCTTGCTCTTAATCGTACTATCGTAGAATTGAAACCCTCGTCTTCTTCCTGAAGTGGAGCGGGTAAGGCTTCTCTTAATCGTACTATCGTAGAATTGAAACGTAAATCTCCTAAAGTGTTAAACTCACCTGTAAATTCTCTTAATCGTACTATCGTAGAATTGAAACACGAATACCTGATTAAGCTGAAACCCGTAATCATGGACTCTTAATCGTACTATCGTAGAATTGAAACTGGCTTCTCGTGCGATTCGGAAGCAAGCGAAAGAGGCTCTTAATCGTACTATCGTAGAATTGAAACATACTAGAAAAAGAAATAAGCTTAAATAAAGCATACTCTTAATCGTACTATCGTAGAATTGAAACAAGCACACGTCTTTATTTTTTTATACCTCATGTACTCTTAATCGTACTATCGTAGAATTGAAACGCGGCATAAGCAGACATTTTTTCGCGCACGTTCTCGCTCTTAATCGTACTATCGTAGAATTGAAACCTCGGATATGATCGGGCGGGTAAAAGATCGGGTGCCTCTTAATCGTACTATCGTAGAATTGAAACATGGGAAGATTTTGAAGTACTCGTTTGACGTCAAGACTCTTAATCGTACTATCGTAGAATTGAAACTTCTTCGCCGCTTTTAGTCGCGTGAACATCAAATCACTCTTAATCGTACTATCGTAGAATTGAAACAATTTTAGTTTTGACGAAATGAAAGGCGTAGCGGCCAGCTCTTAATCGTACTATCGTAGAATTGAAACTTAGAAGAGCTGTTAACTGGCTCGCCTCCTCAGCACTCTTAATCGTACTATCGTAGAATTGAAACCGGCGATCGTCACCTCTACAAGAGGCTCCGGCGGCGCTCTTAATCGTACTATCGTAGAATTGAAACCCGGCCTTTGCAGAACGGTTTCCGCTACTTTGCTTTCTCTTAATCGTACTATCGTAGAATTGAAACGTGATCCTTATGCGATTGAGCTTGTACAGTACTGCTCTTAATCGTACTATCGTAGAATTGAAACAAAGATGAAACTTTCGCAATGAAGGCCGGACATTACCTCTTAATCGTACTATCGTAGAATTGAAACATTCGAGGTCGCTTTCCTGAATTTCTACTTTTACTAACTCTTAATCGTACTATCGTAGAATTGAAACTGAATCATATACCCGCATTTGCTACACTCGCAGACCCTCTTAATCGTACTATCGTAGAATTGAAACGTGGGTTATCCTCTTACCCTCTCTCATCGCCTGTATCTCTTAATCGTACTATCGTAGAATTGAAACAATCCGGAAGTTTTAACAGCCCGTGCACCTCTTTTGCTCTTAATCGTACTATCGTAGAATTGAAACTACGATGATCAACACGAAAAAGCATAAGGATGAGCTCTCTTAATCGTACTATCGTAGAATTGAAACAATTGCAATCGCGATTTTTTCGTAGAAGTTGAAACTCTCTTAATCGTACTATCGTAGAATTGAAACCAGTCACTACGCCGCGCTGCTGATGCAGGCGGATCAGCTCTTAATCGTACTATCGTAGAATTGAAACACGCGATCGGCATCCTCGAACGTATCGCGCCGCTGACGCTCTTAATCGTACTATCGTAGAATTGAAACTCTTTAATTGTCATTCTTTTCATAAAACTTTCGGAATCTCTTAATCGTACTATCGTAGAATTGAAACGCTGCTCTCGCAAATGACCTTCGACGGACTGCATCTCTTAATCGTACTATCGTAGAATTGAAACATGACATGTCTTGCGATATTGATATAGAAATAACAATCTCTTAATCGTACTATCGTAGAATTGAAACCAATAAACTGCACACCGTTGCACCATGCCTGCTTTGCGCTCTTAATCGTACTATCGTAGAATTGAAACTGAGCGTGGGGCGAATTTAAAGATTGCACGGGCGCTCTCTTAATCGTACTATCGTAGAATTGAAACATTCCCTTCCGTTCCGGTTTCAAATCGACCTTTCAGCCTCTTAATCGTACTATCGTAGAATTGAAACGCAAGACGGAACAGCTGTTCGCGCTGATCTGTCCCTCTTAATCGTACTATCGTAGAATTGAAACACCGTGCGCTCTACAAGCACTTCTCCTTTTACCCCCTCTTAATCGTACTATCGTAGAATTGAAACACGGGCAGACGCTCGTGTTTCCCGAAGCCGGTGCGGCTCTTAATCGTACTATCGTAGAATTGAAACGCAAGACGCGAGATCGTTATTTCTGTCAGAAATCTCTCTTAATCGTACTATCGTAGAATTGAAACCGATTCGGGCGACGTCATATCCGATCGCTTTTTTTACTCTTAATCGTACTATCGTAGAATTGAAACGCATACGCAAGAATATTCGTCACACCCCTTACATTTCTCTTAATCGTACTATCGTAGAATTGAAACGACCTTGACCCCGGATAGCCTGGCAAGGCTACCCATCTCTTAATCGTACTATCGTAGAATTGAAACCGAAGAATCGAAAGAGCAGGGGATGCTGCTTGAAGCTCTTAATCGTACTATCGTAGAATTGAAACATCAGATCGTGCATCCGTTTTTTTGGGGCGACAAAGTCTCTTAATCGTACTATCGTAGAATTGAAACGCGTTCCGGGAGCTGGAAGCGTGGGGCGAAGAAAACCTCTTAATCGTACTATCGTAGAATTGAAACGCGGAGGCATAGACTTTGCAAGACTGTAAACAACTCTCTTAATCGTACTATCGTAGAATTGAAACGCGGGCAGGCCGCTCTGTCCCGGTTTTTGGGGATCGCTCTTAATCGTACTATCGTAGAATTGAAACATCTCTATGATCTAAAAAAAACGGCCCTGAAAAAGCTCTTAATCGTACTATCGTAGAATTGAAACTGGCCTGGTCTGCCTGCTTCTTGGCTTCCGCCTTGGCTCTTAATCGTACTATCGTAGAATTGAAACTCTTACACCTAAGCTTGATAGACGAGCTACTTCCTGCTCTTAATCGTACTATCGTAGAATTGAAACGCGTAATGCCGCGCTTTAGCAACTCCTCTCTGAGCCCCTCTTAATCGTACTATCGTAGAATTGAAACGATGGTTGGGGAGGCATCCCGTCGTGCGGCCGATGTCTCTTAATCGTACTATCGTAGAATTGAAACACTTTTTTCCGCTATATCCAGATCGTAACCGGCCACTCTTAATCGTACTATCGTAGAATTGAAACCCCTTCGACATAAGCTGCATACACCACCACTCGAACTCTTAATCGTACTATCGTAGAATTGAAACGCTCCGAAGTCGGACAAAAAAAAGCGTAAGCATCCTCTTAATCGTACTATCGTAGAATTGAAATACTATTGTTTTTACAACAGAAGACATAGAAACCCCGTTTTTAATCGCACTATTGTAGAATTGACCAGTTGATACTCTTTACCAGAAATAGATGATAACCATCAGAGGTTATAACTTCAAAAAATATCTACTGATTGATTTTGGCCTATATGGCTACTTGCTGTGTATTGGTTAGATTGCTAAATGATGAAAAGATACCTTCATAAGGTGAGTAGGGGAGTGATGGGCGATGGTTGCCCAGCAGATTGCTTCGGATTAGCCGTCTTTTAGATAAGCTCCTTCGATCATGCATAAACGGTTCTTTAACATCTCTTCCTGACTTTGGCGGATACGGAGTGTCATCTCGCAATTCGCTTCGAAGGTCTGTGAAACGATAGCGGGTTGCACCTCTTTTACTACACGCATGATGTCATTCAAAGAAGGGTATTCGAAAACCACGGTACATTCTGCATCTACCGTACGCTCTTCTATTTCGGCAGCCGCGATCGCTTCGGCCGCGGCCGAGCGATAAGCAACGATCAGGCCGCTCGTACCGAGTTTGATACCCCCGAAATAACGCACGACAATGACAAGAATGTCTGTCAGTTCGTTTGAATTGATCTGTCCGAGTATCGGTTTGCCGGCTGTCGACGAAGGTTCTCCGTCATCATTGGCTCGAAATGTGGAACGGTCAGGACCGAGCATGTAAGCCCAGCAGACGTGACGCGCATCGTAATATTTCTTTCGGCAGGCCTCCACCTGCACCTTCACCTCTTCGGGTGTACGCACAGGGATAGCGAACGAAAGAAAACGGCTACGCTTCTCCGTATAATAGCCTTCGCTTGCGGCACGAATGGTTTTGTAAAGATCGGACATCGTTACGGTTATCCTGCGTTGTTTTCTCTCGTCAGCAGGTCAGTCTGGCACGTGCGTTTGCTGTTCTTCCAAATAGGCGCGGAAGTCTTTCATGATTTCTTCGATCTCTTCGATAAAACGCGGATCTTTCACCTTGTCTTTGACGTTTTCGTAATAAGTTTCGATGGCAGGAAGCGCACAAATATCTTGACCGCGCAACAGAAAGTAGGGTTCGTCCTTCTCGTTGCATTGCTTGATCATCTGTATCGGATTCTTCATTTTTTGAATGTTTTTATTTAATATGAATATTGTCAGTTAGTTCTTCTTTTAGAAACGGTGCCGTAAAACTCTTTGTATGGGCTTTTACCAGTGCTTCCGGTGTTCCGGCAAACAGTACCTGGCCGCCTTGCTTTCCACCGTCAGGACCCATATCGATAAGGTAATCCGCACATTTGATGATGTCCAGATTATGCTCGATCACGATAATCGTGTTCCCTTTGTCGACGAGTTTATTCAGTACGCCAAGCAGCACGCGGATATCTTCGAAATGCAATCCTGT
Organism: Tannerella sp.; assembly: GCF_030528505.1. Classification (GTDB taxonomy): domain Bacteria; phylum Bacteroidota; class Bacteroidia; order Bacteroidales; family Tannerellaceae; genus Tannerella. Next base: position 10,796 of record NZ_JAUMYS010000021.1, on the reverse strand, counting down.
AGTCGGTTCATCCAGAATATAGAGTGTGCGTCCCGTATCACGCTTCGACAGTTCGGCCGCAAGTTTCACCCGTTGACTTTCTCCTCCCGACAATGTTGTCGAAGGTTGCCCCAATTTGATATACCCCAATCCTACATCTTGCAGCACTTTGATTTTATTTAGAATAGAAGGTATATTTTCAAAAAATTCGACAGCCATGTTGATGGTCATATCCAGCACGTCTGCGATCGATTTGCCGCGATAGCGTACTTCCAGCGTCTCACGATTATAACGTTTGCCGTGACAGTCTTCGCAAGGAGCCAATACATCAGGCAAGAAGTTCATCTCAATCGTTTTATATCCGTTTCCTTTACACGTTTCACAACGTCCTCCCGACACATTGAACGAGAAACGTCCCGGTTTATACCCGCGTATCTTCGCCTCCGGCAGTTCGACAAACAGATTACGGATATCCGAAAACACTCCGGTATAAGTGGCCGGATTGCTGCGGGGAGATCGTCCTATCGGCGACTGATCCACATCCACCACCTTATCGATATGTTCCAATCCTTCGACCGACTGATAGCCGAGAGGCGAGCGGAGCGAACGGTAGAAATGTCTGCTCAAAATCGGTTGAAGGGTGGCATTGATAAGGGTCGATTTGCCGCTTCCCGAAACGCCGGTGACGCAAATCAGCGTACCCAGCGGAAACGACACGTCGACCTTCTTCAGGTTATTTCCTGTAGCTCCTTTCAAAACAAGCCAATGGCCGTTTCCTTTACGGCGAACGGCTGGTACATTGATCGATCTTTTTCCGTTCAAGTATGAAGAAGTTAGCGTGTCGGTTGCAATCATTTCTTGCGGAGTGCCGGCAAAGACGACTTCCCCACCCAGACGACCGGCCTTAGGCCCCATATCGACCACGTAGTCGGCATTCAGCATCATGTCTTTATCATGTTCTACCACAATGACCGAGTTGCCCATGTCACGTAGTTCCTTGAGCGAATCGATCAGCCGCTTGTTATCCCGCTGATGTAATCCGATGCTCGGTTCGTCGAGGATGTACAGTACATTGACCAACCGGCTACCGATTTGCGTAGCCAGTCGGATGCGCTGGCTCTCTCCGCCCGAAAGCGTGGCCGAAGGTCGGTTCAGAGACAAGTAATCGAGGCCGACTTCCAGAATAAATTGAAGTCGGGAGCGAATTTCTTTCAATATCTCCACCGCGATTTTCTGTTGCGATGGCGGCATCTTTTTCTCTACCGCGTTGATCCATCTCGCTAATTCGGCAATATCTATCTGAGCCAGCTCGGCAATATTTTTTCCATCGATACGATAATGTAAGGCCTCTTTATTGAGGCGTTGTCCATGACATTCGGGGCATTCGGTCATGCTGATAAACTGCTCCGCCCATTTCTGCGCCGAAGCCGGAGCATCATCTTCCTGCTGCATCAGAATGTATTTGGCAACTCCTTCGTACGAATAAAAATAATTGGAGCTACCCAATGATTCGTTCCGAATATGAATCCGCTCTTCGGTACCGTTCATAATCTCATCCATAGCCTCTTCGGGAATATCTTTAATGGGCGTTTTGATCGTGACGCCATGCTTTTCGCAAAGCGCCTCGATCTGCCAGAAGATGAGTGATTTTTTATATTTCCCTAATGCCACGATGCCTCCGTTATAAATACTCAGTGAAGGATCCGGGACAATTTTTTCCATATCCAGAATATTCACTTCTCCGAGTCCTTTGCAGCGCGGACACGCGCCATGCGGAGAGTTGAACGAGAAGTTATGCGGCGCCGGTTCACTGTAAGATAGTCCCGTCACGGGGCACATCAATCGCCGGCTGTAATAGCGTGTCTGGCCACTGTCGGGATCGAGCAGAAGAATCAATCCGTCGCCTTGCTTCATCGCCGTACGGAGACTTTCTTTCAGGCGTTGTCCGTCGGTTGCGGAAACAATCATCTTGTCGACCACCACCTCGATACTGTGCATCTTATAACGGTCCAGCTTCATGCCGTGACGTATCTCCTGCAATTCGCCGTCGACACGGACATTCAGATAGCCTTTCTTGCGTATCTGTTCGAACAGCTCCTTGTAGTGCCCTTTCCGGTTACGCACCAGCGGAGCAAGCATATACGTTTTTTTGCCTTTATATTCCTGTAGAATCAGTTCCAGAATCTGCTCTTCGGTATATTTGACCATCTTCTCTCCGCTCAGATAGGAATAGGCATCGCCGGCACGCGCATAGAGCAGACGCAAGAAGTCGTATACCTCGGTGGTTGTCCCCACTGTCGAACGCGGGTTCCGGTTCGTCGTTTTCTGTTCGATCGAGATGACCGGGCTCAATCCGGTTATCTTATCGACATCGGGCCGTTCGATGGCTCCTAAAAAGTTCCGGGCATAAGCCGAAAACGTATCGATATAACGCCGTTGACCTTCGGCAAAAATCGTATCGAACGCCAACGACGATTTACCGCTTCCACTCATTCCCGTGATCACGGATAAACTGTTACGGGGCAGTACGACATCAATATTTTTCAGGTTGTGAACACGTGCTCCCCAGACGCCGATACTTCCCTTTTCGACTTGCTCGCTTTGACTGTTTTCTTTCTTTTTCGCCATAATTATTTACCGAAACATTTCATAGCCGGTATTTACCGTACCACCCAACGTTTGTCGTGCACCGTTTGATTCGGTTCGTTATAATACATATCTTTTTTGCGCGGAATTGAGATGGTGAAACTTTTCCCGTTAACAACTAATTTCGTATCTCTCAGCCACGAATTAAAACGTTTCAGGTCGGCATACGTGATGTCATGCGATTTGGCAAATGCCACCAAATCGGGAATATCGTTCGATACGACTACTTTTTCGCAGGAAATCGGACGGTATAAGTCTTTCGCATGCATCACAAAACCATATTTATACGGATTCTCGAAAATCTGCTTGATAGCGAAAATCCGATACACATAGCGGGATGTCTCTTCGACTAACCATAAATTCAGCGCTGAGGCTTCGTTCTGACGGGCATATTCGTTTGAAATGCGTCCCATTCCGGCATTGTACGAGGCGGCTACCGAAATCCAGTCACCATACTTGGCATACGCGTCTCTGAGGTAACGGCAGGTGGCTTCCGTAGCACGTTCCACATGGTACCGTTCGTCTACTGTCTGGGTAACGGTCAATTGGTATTGTTTGGCGGTCGCCTCCATAAATTGCCACATGCCCGCGGCTCGTGCCGGAGACACGATGCGCGGATCGAGATGACTCTCGATAACGGCCAGGTACTTGAAATCGTCCGGAATGCCATTGGCTTTCAGAATCGGTTCGATCACGGGGAAATAACGGTTCGCCCGTTTGATCATCAGCATGGTCGTTGAATGAAAGTAGGTGAAACTGCTTAACTCCCTGTCCATGCCTTCATACATATTGTATCGTGTCAGATCGACTGTTTCTCCGCAAAACGTAACGTGCGTAGGGACAGCAGGCGTCATGGTGACTGACGAAACGGCCGGCCGTTCCTGCATTACTTGTTCCGAATCTTGCGAACCGACCGACAGACATGCTGTCAGGCCAATTCCACCGGTCAGCAAAATCGCTAAGCTTATTGTTTTTATATCTTTTTTCATTAAGGTGTTTGACTGTTTATTCTACTAGATCTTACTACATTAATATCTCCACTCAGTTTATGTGTTTTTCCGTCGGTTCCTGTATATTCAATTACATAATAATAAGCTCCCGCAGGCACATACTTTCCGCGATATTTACCGTCCCATCCTCCATTCGGGTCAGTCCAGTGATATAACTCATTCCCCCAGCGGTTGAAGACCCACGCCCGAAAACGCACGACCGACTTATGAACCACCTTGAAAATATCGTTTACCCCCGGCGAGTCACCCGGAGTAAAAACATTCGGCACCTTGACGATGGTCTCCGTAATGTGGATGTTGTATGATGTTTCGTTGTGCGTACATTTTCCTGAGCGATCGCTTACTTCGAGCGTTACCTTATATTCTCCCGCTGTGTCGAACGTATAATCCATCTCTGCCTCAGTAAAGCGTACGAGCGGTCTGTCGCCTGTGGGCTCTTTCTTTACAATCTGCCAGACGAACAGCGAAGCGACAGGAGTATTGGCATAAGCTTTGAAATGAACATCAGCCGGAGCCAGCAACTCGCCGGCCTTTCGTGACAAATTCGTTTTACTTTCCGACGAAACAAGCGTATCGGCATGTACCTCGATGGCAACGGTTTCGAATAAATCGATCGCAGCCGATTGCTCTACTCCAAAGTGGCGTGCAAACAAGTCGCCTGTCAGCTCGATTTTTGTATCGCGCAGAGGCGGACGAATCTGTGTTGCGAAGGGATTGCCCCTGAGCGTATCGATGGCCAGCTCTTCGATAAACTTTTTGCCGGATTTACTCCATGTTTGCGTCAGGTAGCTCACTTCAAATTCGCGTTTCACTTCCATCTCTTTACCGTCTGGAAGGAAATATTTCAATGTTGGCATATCTGTCGAGCCGTCCAACCGCAGACCGGAGCAGCGGTCGGACGATTCGCCTACCTTCAGATGACTGATTTTAAACGGATATTTGCTGTAATCAATCAGCCAGATATAATGTTTCATCCCGCCGTCGTTCACGAAATAACCATACCCTTCGCTCAGATTGGTTATGGTCGAAGTAGTGCCGTTTTGCATTGAGGGAACAGCTTCCCATTCATCTTCGACGGCTGCTTTTGTTTTATAGCGGTACCAACGGTGCGAAGCAGATGCCGAGGTATAACTGAGCGTCACCCCTTCCATGCCGTAGACCAAATAAACCTGCAACTTATATGCCGTATTTTCTACTACTCTCAGAGGCTTTTTAGCGCCACCAGCTACCTGATACTGCGCCCAGAGTGTAGCTTCCGAAAGCATCAGTGCGAGCATACTGCTCATGATCATCCTAAACATTCTTTTTCGCATACTCATTTCGAATCAGCTTACAAAAGTACAACATTATCCCACAACGACAAGGAGGCTTCACCAACTTTCCCTCACGAGCTTTTTTCTTCCATTGGTTGCTCGGATGAAAAAATATATGCTATCTTTGCCTAAAAAACAATTGAAGAACAATGAACAGATTTACCATTCATCTGCTTACCTTATTATTTAGCTTGTCGATAGCGTTCGTTTCGGCACAGGAAAATCGGTCACAAACTCATACGAATAACGCACAAGACGAAAATATATTTCACCATACGGTCGAACGCGGACAGACGGTATATGCTATTTCGGCCATGTATAATGTTGATAAAGAAGATATCTATCGACTCAACCCGACAAGTCGAGACTATATCAAAGTGGGTGAAAGATTAAAAATTCCTCAGAAACACGTCGCTGATCATCCTGCTACGGGAACAGAAGAATTACATACGTATCATACCATTCGCGCCGGTGAGACATTGTACGGCATATCGAAACAATATAACGTGCAGGCTGAGGCCCTCACCAAGGCTAATCCCGGATTGACGTCTCTGACTTTCTCTGCCGGAAAGACGATCCGTATTCCCGCCACCCAAATCGAGTTGTTACCGACGAAAGCGATTCAAAAAATTACGAAAGAAATTGAATATAAAGTCAAAAAGAAAGAGACGATGTATCGCCTCTGCAAGAAATTTAACACGACCAGCACCGAGTTGATCAAACTCAACCCGGAGTTGAAAGGTGGGCTGCAAGCAGGGATGATCATCAAGGTCCCGGTGGAAACGGAAGAGACCGTCACGACACAAGCCCATGAAGTGAATGAATTCGATATCAATGCTCTGATCAAGTACCGGAAAGAAATGCAACGGGTAGACGTAGCAAAGATAGCTTTGCTGCTACCGTTTCAAACGGGCGATACCAAGAATTCAGCTCGTATCATCGAATATTATGAAGGCTTTCTGCTGGCGGTGGACAGTCTGAAGAAGATGGGCTATTCGATCGACCTATCGGTGTTTGATATCGGCGACGGCACGCAGAAGACGCAGGAAGTCCTCAAGAATGACCGTCTGACGGACGTGCATCTGATGATCGGAGGGGTTACGAACGAACAAATCGAACTGATTGCCAATCATGCCAGAAAGCATGAAATCAAATACGTGATCCCGTTATCGTCGAAGAGCGATCGTGTGACATCGGGAAATGCCTATGTTTTTCAGGTCAACACCCCACATTCGTATCTGTATTCGCTGGCTACGATGCGCGCCTGCACGTTATTTGCGAATTACAATGTGATATTGGTTAATACGGGCGACAAAGATCCTAAAACGGAGTTCATTCGCACGTTTAAGGCCGATATGTCTCAGAGAAATATACCGTTCCGTGAGATCAACTACAATGAGCGGACGTTCCGAAATGATATCGCGGGCATGCTGAGTACCACGAAACCGAATCTCGTTATGCCTTTGTCCGGGTCGCTCGAGGCGCTCGTGAAAATTAAAGGACCGTTACGGATGTTGGCCGACAAGAGTCAGGGCTACCAATTGACGCTCTTTGGCTATCCGGAATGGCAAACGTATGCCAATGAATGTATCGAAGATTTCTTTGCGCTCAATACCTATATTTATACGCCGTTTTATGTGAACAGCCTTTCGCCTCAGGCACAAAATTTCAACGCTAAGTACAGATATTGGTATAAGAAAAATATGAGCCAGACGTATCCCCGCTATGCAATGTTGGGATTCGACACGGGCATGTATTTTATGAGTGCAATCAGCAAGCTTGGCTCCAATTTCGAAGACCATCTCCGGCAGATGCAATATAATAGTTTACAGACCGGTTTACACTTCGATACGCGCACCAACAACTGGGGGGGATTCATGAACATGAACCTTTATTTTGTGCGTTATAATAAAGACTTATCCATCATACGAGCCGAATGATGAAAGGATTGGTCTTTCTCTTTGTCGGTCTGACGTTCGTCTTCTTTCCTCCAGCCCAAGCACAGGAAACGTTTCGTAAGGAGTGGGCAGCCGGAGTTTCGGGGGGGCTCAACGCTTCGTCCGTCTTTTTTGCTCCCAAGGTACAACAGCAGTTGATGATGGGGTATAACGGCGGATTCACTGTACGCTGGATTACGGAAAAAAACCTTGGTTTGCAACTCGAAGCCAACTTCAAGCAGCAAGGTTGGAACGAACGCTTCGAAGTGCCCGAAGGCTATCCGAATCCTGAAACGTATCCCGATTATCGGTATATCCGCCGGATGAATTATCTGGAGCTGCCGTTTCTGACGCATATCTATTTCGGTAGCGAGCGGGTACGTTTTATCTTCAATATGGGCCCTCAGATTGGGTTGCTGATCGGTGAGAGCACCGAAGAAAATCTTCGCGGCGCAACCCCGAACAAGACGAACGCCCAGCATACGATGGCGGCCGAAAAGAAATTTGCGTGGGGACTATGTGGCGGACCGGGAGTTGAAGTGCGTACCGGAATCGGCTGTTTCCAGCTCGAAGTACGCTACTACTATGCGTTAGGTGACTTCTATAACACTCGCCGTCAAGACGTTTTTTCCAAAGCCTCGTCACAGGTATTCTCAGCCAAACTGTCTTACCTGATCCCGTTTCGTCGGTGATGCCGACTGACCGATCGAAACGTATAGAACAGCTTGGCCGAGCTAAAATTCTTTGTCCTCGTTTTCAGTTCTCTGTTCTCTTATCGGGATTGGGGCGGTAGCCTTCGAGCAATTCGTCGTTTTCCATCAGGATAGGCGATGCGGTGGGCTGATTCCATTCGACGTCGTATAATCTCATCAGGTAATCGTTCAACTCACTGCGGTTGTTGAAACGGATGGCCTGATAGGGCGTCTGAAATGCCAGCTTTTCGACAAAGAGCAGTTGCTTGCCTGTCGGAATCAGGACACCGACGTGTCCGACAAAAAGGTAGCTCTCATCGGGCGTAATGGCCGAGTGCAGCACTACGGAAATCAGTGATGCTTTGGTCGAATCACCCTTGTGAATGAAGCGGATGCCTCTGCTCTGCCAGTAACTTTGCATGTTTTGCAGGTGTTTGTCGATGTCTTTTTTGTAAGGCGTGGGCACAGGGGCAAAAAGCGTCCTGAAAGCTTTCCGCTCTGAGGGTGAAAAGAGGGTGCGACCGCAATTGTCGAGCGTTTCTTCGTCAAAGTTCAATATGGTCGAACGTTCATCGAGCGGTTGGTCTACGGTAATAAAGTCGTGCAAGAGGTCGAAAGAGGTGATGCGGCAATTGTAACCGAAGAAATGCGGATGCTTCTCATTCCACCGTGTTTCGATGGTCATCTCGTCGTAATGAGGCAGAAGGGTGTCCAGTTTCACGAAACCGCTTGACACCAGATTCTGCCCTTCGACGGCATCGTTGAATTGGTTGACGTTTTGCAGAAACGATGCGACGTTTTCGGGCGATATGCCCGCCTCGCTCATGACTTGTGCCACTTCTTCCTGCGTCGGCTTATCCAGCAGGTTCGAATAAGTAACTGTCAGACTGTCTTGCGTAGTTTCCGAAGCGTTGTTTTTTTGCTTATTGCTCTGGCATCCCCAAACTGTCGTTATCACAAATGCCAAAGTTATTGCGATATAAGTGTAATTTCTGTTCATAATTATTTGTATGTATGTTTAATTTATATGATTATCCGTATTTATACCTAAATTCATTTCTATAGCTTACGCAAGCTACGAGCAATCTTCCAAAGAGTGCTTCTCCCCCATATCTGCGATTAAACTTGTAACAGAATTTATCCAGGTAATTTTGCAGGAATTCGGGCTTGATGTCATGGAACGTATTTATCAACTGTCTCTTAGCATTGCTGATGGCGATATGAACTCAGGGCAAGGCTTCCCCCACTTTCTCTTTGGGGATAACCTGAGAGTTGTGTCTCCAAGTACAAAGTCTTTCAATTCCACATAAGAGGTAGAGTGATCCGTGTCAACTTCCCGCACATCTGCGGCTAATTCCTTAACCGCCTCATTGATCGTTTCTTTCTTCAAGTCATCGATTACTTTCATTTTCAAATAGCCGACACTGCGGGGTTTTTGACCCCTTGCGGGCGATGCAACCATTTCATTTTCCGCCATAACCAGCACTTTGCTTTTTCTTTGGCTGCCACGTCCCCGTTTCAAGGGCTTATCTTTTTCCGCTTCAGGGGTCTCTGTGGAAAAATAACCTTCGTCCAGTTTATTTATTTCTTATGAACTGCAAAATTACTACTTTTATTTTAATTCGGCTACAATATCAGGAAAACACCTTCGGCACTTTTCTGTTATCGTGAGGTACGCTGTTTGTTTTAGCTTGCACCCAACGGTTTGCACCTATACGCAGGTGGAGCTTTCTTGTACCAAACATTCCTACGAAGAACTACACTTCAAATATAGCACTTATTTTTCATTCGAAGGACTGAACCCCCATTTGCGTATAGGTACTGTTAGCTGCTGCTTTTCTATGAAAACAAATCCAATTGCCTACCTTTATTTGTATTTGGTTGTCTAACGACAGGATAGATTTCCGAATTACTTAATTTAAGTAAATCAATTAACTTATCAACAAATGAGAATTGGCTTGGATGAATTTTGTTTTTTGCTTCATTGTAAATAAACCATTCAGCCTTGTCCATTTCAGGGAACTGCTGAATCTTGCCTGATTTTGGTGGCCATTCTAAATCAAAAAGGTTACTTTTGAAAAGGGAAATATCAAAGCCTCCTTCCTTTGCCCAGCAATAAACTAATTTGCCACTTTTCATTTTTATTTCACCTAAGTAAAGCAACTCATCCGATAAGGTTAAACCAGTTTCTTCCTTGAATTCTCTTAATGCTGCAATTTTGGGGTCTTCATCTTCAAATTCTCCTTTTGGAATTGACCAAACTCCCAAGTCTTTTTTAAGATAAAATGGTCCCCCAGGATGTAGTAGTAGAATTTCTAAATATCCATTTATTAAACGATAAAGCAATATCCCTGAACTTTTTTATTCATTACATTTGTATATTTTAAATTGTTTGACCATTATTTACTAAATTCAAATACCCTTCTAAAAGTGTATCATAATAACCATCTTTTTTTGTACGGAATTACCTCAAAAGCAAAACTCTTGCCCATTGGCACTTTATAGGCTTTTGTTTCAATTTGAATTTTGCCATATGGCTTGTCATAATCCATTATTATTGTACTACCAAAAGGAATAGAATTGTGAACTTTTAAAGTTAATTTTTTTTGAGCGGTTGAAGAAAGTTTACTTTTAAAATTTTTAATTAATGAAATGCCATTTTTAATATCCTTAATTATATCTGCTTTTTCTTTTTCAAATACAGAACATAAAGATTCCATAAGACAATCTTTATCTGGATTCAAAAAGGATATAATCGCTTCAAAGTTTTTTTGCCTACTTTCAAGCTTTTGCTCAAGAACTTTTCTTAAATCATCAAAATTAATCCCTTTTACTAAGCTTACGCTTACCATTATTAACTTCTTTTGAGCAGAGGCAACGTAAGCATGAATACTATTAGCATCACTTCTAAAATTGTAATAATCTCTAGATGGGAAAAAAGCTTTAAGACCAGTTTCTTTTATTAAATAATCAGGAATTAATTGTTCTCTTTCTAAATTTTGTATGTATGTATTTTATCTTCTTTTAATTCTACTAACTGTTTAAACTTTGTATTAAATACTTCAGCAGCTTGTTCTGCTTTTGAGGGTAATTTCGAAACAGCACTTTTTACATCATCAAGAGCAATAGGCTCTTCTATATTTGTTGATACTCTTAAGTAATTATTACGTGAGTTCGGGATAATGTTTATTAGAATAATACCATCTGTTTAGTTTGTTA
>NZ_JAUMYS010000103.1 GCF_030528505.1 Tannerella sp. | reverse complement strand
AACGTTGAATGAAAATCATTTATCCGAACGCAAATTACGCAAATGGCGCAAATGGCGGCGAATCAACGCAAATAAAAACCTGTGAAACTTGTGGTAAATCTGACCGCTGAACACGAATCAAAATTACGAATGACGAATTACGATGTACGAATGTTGATGGCTGAACGCTGATAATTATGTTAGGCTTTCAGCCCTTGTAAGCCCCGCAGAGTCTCGGAATTTGTCATTCCGAACGCAGGGAGGAATCCTATCTCGAACGCCTCGGCATTCGGCATCGGGCAGTGAGCCGGCGGAGCAGCGAGCAGGGCAAACGAAGAAGTTCATCCGCTCTTGCTCACAAGACGAAAGTTTCATATATTTGTGCCCGTTGTCATGAAATAAAAGTTTAAATTACAGAGAGACATGAAGAAATTTATTGTATTAATGTGTGTATTGATTTGCGGTCAGGCCATGGCGCAAGATGGCTTCGAGTCGCTTGGAGGCGTACGTTTGGGCATGACAGCCAGCGAGGTCGAACAGGTCATGACGGCCAACGGCATGAAGCAAACAGAAACGAAAGGTCGCAGCGTGTTTTACGAAGGTAACGAAATAGAACTTTACGGTGTCCTTTTCAACAAGGCGCGTGTCGAATACACCGAAGACGAGGTGAGCCGGGTAACGTTCGGCCTGTTTATGCCTCGCGACGAAAATACGCGCGGCGCAAAGGTGGAATACGAAGACGGCAAAGTAAGTCAAGTCAGAATCGATCCGTTCGGGCGAGCATCGGGCAGCACGCCCCGTAAGCTTTTCCGCATGTTGCACGAACGACTGAAACGGGCATCGGGCAAGGTAAGCGATGAAAACATCCGTTACCACTACCGCTATACGTTCCGGACGGCCGACGGCACGCAATACGTACGCGCCTCGATCGAAGAAGCTCTGCAGGGAGAAGAAGGCTATCATCTCTATCTCTCATGCGACCGAAATAAGCATTATCAATAATCACAATATAAACAGAACTTAACAATGAAAAAAACAGTCATCTTAATGGGAATGGCAGCAATCGTCGGCGCATGCAAACAAAAGCCGGCCGACACTCCGGCACAGACGCAGGAAAATCCTTTCTTTGCGGAATACACCACACCTTTTCAGGTGCCTCCTTTCGAGGAAATCAAAATGGAACATTACAAACCCGCTTTCCTCCGAGCGATGGAAGAGCATCAGCGCGAAATCGAAGCCATCGCGGGAGATAGCACAGCGGCCAACTTCGAGAACACCATCGTGGCGCTCGATCAGGCCGGACGCTTACTGAGCAAGGTCAGCCTCGTATTTTACGGACTGAACAGCGCCAACACCTCCGACGAGATGCAAGCGCTCAGCCGTGAACTCTCGCCGATGTTATCGAAGCATAACGACGATATCAACCTGAATCCTCAGCTCTTTGCCCGCGTAAAGGCGGTGTATGACCGTAAAGCCGAGCTGGGGCTTGATAAAGAACAGGCCAAATTGCTCGACGAAGTTTATAAAGGTTTTGTACGCAGTGGCGCCAACCTGCCGTCCGACAAGCAGGAACGCCTGCGCGAACTGAACAGCGAAATTTCGCTGCTGCAACTTACCTTCGGACAGAACCTGCTGAAAGAAACGAACGACTTCCGGCTCGTCGTCGATAAGCAGGACGATCTCTCCGGATTGCCCGAAAGCCTCGTGGCCTCGGCTGCCGAAGAAGCAAAGAACGCCGGACAGGAAGGGAAATGGATCTTTACGCTCCACAATCCCAGCGTGATGCCGTTCTTGCAATATTCCGACCGTCGCGAGCTGCGCGAAAAAATGTTCAACGCCTACATCAGCCGCGGTAACCGGAATAACGAGACCGACAACAAGGAAGTGGTGAATAAACTCGTTCGCCTGCGCCTCGAGAAAGCCCGCCTGATGGGCTACAAAACGTATGCGGCTTTTGTGCTTGACGACCGCATGGCCAAAACGGAAGCCAACGTGTATAAACTCCTCGACGAAGTCTGGGCGCCGGCGCTCCTGAAAGCCCAAAGCGAATTATCCGACCTGCAGGCCGCCATGAAGCAGGACGGTCTCGACGAGCCGCTGCAGGGCTGGGACTGGCGTTATTATAATGAAAAGGTCGTAAAGGCTAAATTCGACCTCGACGAAAATGTGGTGCGCCCCTACCTGCAACTCGAAAAAGTGCGCGACGGCATGTTCTACGTTGCCAACCGCCTCTACGGCATCTCTTTTACCGAGATCAAAGACATTCCCAGACCGCATCCCGAAGCGACGGCCTTCGAATGTAAGGATGCCGACGGCACGCATTTGGGTGTGCTCTACCTCGACTTCTTCCCCCGTTCCAGCAAACGGGGCGGAGCATGGTGCGGCTCGTATCGCCCGCAAACGTATAAGGACGGACAGCGCGTGGCTCCCGTCGTAACGATCGTGTGCAACTTCACGAAACCGACAGCCGGTCAGCCCGCGCTGCTGAGTATCGACGAAGCGACAACCATGTTCCACGAGTTCGGACATGCCCTTCACGGCCTCTTCCGCGACGTTCACTATTACGGCATCTCCGGCGTACCGCGCGACTTTGTCGAGCTGCCTTCGCAGGTGATGGAACATTGGGTACTCGAACCCGAAGTATTGAAAGTCTACGCCAAACATTACCAGACGGGCGAAGACATGCCGCAGGAACTTATCGACAAGCTGGATAAGAGCAGCAAATACGGACAGGGATTCATCACAGCCGAATATACGCAGGCCTCGTATCTCGATATGGATTACCACGTGCTGCAGGAAATCCCCGATGGCTTCGATGTCCTGAAATTCGAAGACGAAGCGATGACGCGTCGTAAAGCGCTCGCGCAAATCCCACCCCGATACCGCAGCACCTACTTCAATCATACGATGGGAGGAGGATATACCGCAGGCTATTACAGCTACATCTGGGCGGAGGTGCTGGATGCCGACGCCTTCGAAGCATTCAAGGAAACGGGCGATATTTTCGACCGCACAACGGCCAATAAGTTCCGCCAATATATCCTGACACCCGGCGGTATCGACGATGCCGATGTGATGTACAAAAACTTCCGCGGCAAAGAAGCCACGACAACGCCACTGTTGAAAAACAGAGGACTCAAATAAGACGAATAAAAAACGTTTCTCCATTCCGGCGCGACGCGTATAATATTTCATATTCATCATCGTTTACTAACGTAGGTGATACAAGAACGATAAGCTATGAATAATTTATATGAGTCGCGCCGGAATCTGAAATATGCCTTCATCATCGGAGCCGTACTGATTGCTATCGCCTCGGTCGTCGTGTCCGATATGCTGATCCGGAAACTGGCACGCGAAGAACGTGTGCGAATGGAGATATGGACGGAAGCCTACCGCGTCCTGACAACCGAGAACACGGATCAAAACCTGATGGTCGTCCTCCGCATTATCGAAGGAAACACATCGATTCCTGTTATCCTCTGCGATGATGCCGGAAATATCCTCAGTCACCGTAACATCGACGTGCGCGGCAGTGACGAAGACGCTTTTCTCAAACGGAAAGTCACCGAATTCCGTTCGAAGAATCCGCCCATTTCCGTCGAAATCGGCCCCAACTCATACCAATACCTCTATTACGACGATTCGATCCTCCTCAAACGACTGTTGATGTATCCTTATATACAGCTCTCCGTCGTCTTCGTCTTTATCCTGCTTGCGTTTCTGGCATTAGCCAGCACCAAAAAAGCCGAACAGAACAAAGTATGGGTAGGTCTCTCGAAAGAAACGGCTCACCAGCTCGGAACCCCCATCTCCTCCCTCATCGCATGGATCGAATACCTCAAGACGAAAGAAGTGGACGGCACGTACCTGCACGAGATGGAGAAAGATGTGAAACGGCTCGAAGTGATTGCCGACCGGTTTTCGAAAATCGGCTCCGACCCGGCGCTGAAACCCCTCAACGTGAATGAGGCCATCCGCTCGGCGTGCGACTACATGAGCACACGCATCTCGTCTAAAGTACGCATCGAAACGGAGCTGTCCGACGAACCGTTATTCGTACTCATGAATGAGTCGCTCTTTTCGTGGGTGATTGAAAACCTGACGAAAAATGCTGTCGATGCCATGGAGGGACAGGGTACGATCACCTTCCGCACGGGCAGCCGCAAGCAACGCGGCTGGATCGATGTAACCGACACCGGCAAAGGCATTCCGAAATCACGTTTTCAGACGATCTTCAACCCCGGCTATACAACCAAAAAACGCGGCTGGGGACTGGGCCTGTCACTCGTCCGCCGTATCGTGGAGACAACACCCGGCAGCGAAATTTATGTAAAATCGTCCGAAGTGGGCAAAGGCACAACCTTCCGTATCGAGATGCGCCTCCGCCCACCCACCCAATAAGAGCAGAGTTTCCATCGCTCACATTGCGTGGCAAACCCGCATAAAAACAAATCTGCACAGTTTGCACATCTGCCCGATATGTTATACATTTGCGGTGAATCATCCGTAATATATCGAGGGGAAAACAAACAACATGAAAAACGATGCATACATCGAAAATCTTTTCAGAAAAATAGCCGTTCATGACAGCCGCGAGGCTTTCAAAGAGTTATTTTTTGAATTTTACCCCGCTCTGTGCGTTTTTGCTCAACGGTATGTAAATGATCTGGAGACTTCGGAAGATATCGTGCAGGAAACATTTCTGAAAGTCTGGAAAAATCGTAAAATCATCGACATCCGCATCTCTTTCCGCAATTTCCTGCTTACCAGTGTCCGCAACAGTTGTACGGATTATCTGCGTAAAGAATCGGTTACTGCCCGATATACCGATCAAGTCGAGCTACCCCATGCCTTCATGTCGCCCGAAGATTTCTACACCTTGAGCGAACTTGAAGCCCTCCTTCACCAGGCGTTGGAGAAATTATCACCCGATATTCGCGAAGTATTCGAGATGAACCGCTTCAACGGACTGACGTATCGCGAAATTGCCACGCAACTCGATGTATCTCTTAAAACCGTCGAAGCCCGCATGAGCAAAGCCTTGAAAACCTTGCGGAATGAGCTGAAAGATTACTATCCGTTACTACTCCTGCTGTGTGCGTATATCGATACCATGGGTAATCTGCCATCAGGATAAATGACGCTTGGTAAGAAAACTCATCTAATCTGTGGTTCGAGTTTGAACAATCGTAGCCGTTTGCTTGTTTAAATAACGACAAAAATATTTATCATCAAAATAAAACAAAGACAATGGGAAAATTTGTAATTTCAACCCGAAAGAACGGTGAATTTCAGTTTAATCTGAAAGCCACAAACGGGCAGGTGATTTTATCGAGTGAAGGTTACACAACCAAGGCTGCATGTATGAACGGAGTAGAATCCGTAAAGAAAAATGCACAGACGGAAAGTCGTTTTGAAAAGCATATCGCAAAAAACGGCAAATTTTATTTTAACCTGAAGGCTACGAACGGACAAGTAATCGGCAGCAGCCAAATGTACGAAAGCGAAGCTTCACGTGATAACGGTATCAATTCGGTGCAGAAAAACGCTCCCGATGCAGCTATCGAAGACCAAACGTTAGCGTAATGTAATGAACGACGACTTTTCATCCGACCGACAGTCAATCGTTCTATAGGTACTGAAATCGTTTTTTTAGGATATATAGGACCGAAAGAGCCAAGAACGCGAAGGGAGTGCTTTCACCCCCTTCGTGATTTCAGCCCAGATTCCGCAATAGAACAAATAAGAATGAATTTAATTCAGGTCTTCAGCCCTTGGTTAAATAGTCTCCCCTTAAAAACAGACAATTCTTTATTGATCAATAAAATAATTATACTTTCTCTTGGGTATATCTGCCGGATTTTG
>NZ_JAUMYS010000020.1 GCF_030528505.1 Tannerella sp. | reverse complement strand
ATTAGATTTGATTGTCGGGAAAACCCCGAAAGGCGAAATCAATTGGATTTACCCATCGGGAAAACCCCGAAAGGTAGAATTGAAATAAAAATATCGATCAAGAGAGGTGATACGATACTATTTATGATTTCGCAGGAGATTTCTCACGGTCGTTGGCGCGGATTTCGACGCGCCTGATTTTGCCGCTGATGGTTTTGGGCAGTTCATCAACGAATTCGACGATGCGCGGATATTTATAGGGAGCCGTCACCTGTTTCACATGCTGCTGGATTTCCTTCACCAGCTCCTCTCCTGCCCTGTCTTTATATTCTTTCGAGAGCACGATGGTGGCCTTGACTACTTGGCCGCGTATCTCGTCCGGTACACCCGTAATGGCACATTCCACGACGGAAGGGTGTGTCATCAGGGCACTTTCGACTTCGAACGGCCCGATACGGTAGCCCGAACTCTTGATCACATCGTCCGAACGCCCTACGAACCAGTAGTAACCGTCTTCATCGCGCCAAGCCACATCGCCGGTATAGTAAATGCCGTCGTGCCACGTTTCGCGCGTACGCTCGGGGTCGCGATAATATTCCAGAAAAAGCCCGACGGGTTTTGTATCGCCTGTCCGGACAACGATTTGTCCCTGTTCGCCGTCTTCGGCCTTCGTTCCGTCGGGGCGTAGCAAATCGACGTCGTACTGCGGATTAGGCAGCCCCATGGAACCGGGCTTGGGTGCCGTCCACGGAAACGTGCAGATGGTCAATGTCGTTTCCGTCTGACCGAATCCTTCCATCAGTTTGATGCCCGTAAGCTTGTGAAATGTATCGAACACGGCCGGGTTCAGCGCTTCGCCGGCGATGGTACAGTATTGCAGCGACGAAAGGTCGTATTTCGTCAGGTCTTCGCGAATCAGAAAACGAAAAATCGTGGGCGGGGCACAGAGCGACGTGATTTTATGCGTCTGGATCATCTGCAACATATCGGCAGGCGTAAACTTTTCATGATCATAGACGAACACGGTGGCGCCGGCAATCCACTGGCCGTAAAGTTTTCCCCATACGGCTTTCCCCCAGCCCGTATCGGCAATCGTAAGATGCAAACTGTCTTCGTGCAGATTATGCCAGTAGCAGGCCGTAGCGATATGCCCGAGCGGATAGAGAAAATCGTGAGCAACCATTTTCGGCTCGCCCGACGTGCCTGAGGTAAAGTACATCAGCGACATATCGCCGTTCGTATTGACTTGCGCAGGACGTACGAACGGTTTCGCCTGTTCAATGCCTCGACCGAAGTCTTCGAACCCTTCCGGGATTTCCGGCCCCACGGAAACGAGCGTCCGCACAGTCGGCGCATCGGGCATAGCCTCGCGGACGTGTGTCAGAATTTCTTCTTCGCCGACACAGACAATCATTTTTATGTCGGCCGCGTTAGCCCGATAAACAAGGTCTTTCTTCGTCAACAGATGGGTGGCGGGAATCACCACGGCGCCCAGTTTGTGGAGCGCGATGATCGAGAACCAGAACTCATAACGACGTTTAAGGATCAGCATCACCTTATCGCCACGCCCGATACCGAGCGATTGGAAATAAGACGCCGTTTGGTCGCTGTACCGCTTCATGTCGGCAAACGTGAAGTCGATATGTTCGCCCCGGTCGTTCGTCCAGCACAAAGCCCTCTTCCGCGGAGCTTCGTCTGCCCATGCGTCGACTACATCGTAGCCGTAATTAAAATGTTCCGGTATCTTGATGTGGAAATTCTCTCTAAAATCTTCCTGCGACGAAAACGTCGTCTGCGTTACAAAGCGTTCTAACATTTATAATATAGTTGCCAAGCTGTTTGAGTTTTCAAAAAAAGTACATTACACGATCACCGCCAGAAACTGGACGGTTTCGCCGTCGAGCGCCTTCATGCCGTGCGGCAATTCGGAGTTGAAGTAGATACTGTCTCCCGTTTCAAGGATCAAGTCTTTTCCATTGATATGAAACAGCATACGCCCGCTGATCACGTAGTTGAACTCCTGTCCGGGATGCGTATTGAGGTAGAGCGGCTCACTGTCCGGCTTGGGATGTACGGTGACCATAAACGGGTAAGCCCTGCGCTTCGAGAAACCTGCGGCGAGCGACTGGTATTTATAGGCCTTCGTACGTTCGACCGATACGCCTTTGCCGTTGCGCGTGACGAAATACGTGCTCATCTTCGGCTCACCGCCAAACATGAGGGTCGTCAACTCCACGCCATAAGCACGTGCGATACTGTGTAACACACTAACGGAGATATCGACCGTCCCGCTTTCGAGGCGCAAATATTCTTCGGGCGACATGTTACATACTTTCGCCACCTCTTCCGCGCCGATCTCCAATGCCTCCCGAAGCCCTTTCAGACGTTCGGCAATTTGTTTGATTTCCTCGTTCATCACGCCATGTATTCTATCTGTTTGTTAAAAGGGTCACCCTTCAGTCCGCGACTGCCGGGAGACCCTGTATGTTTTATCGAGCTTGCAAAGATGAGGTTCTACGCCTCGTCAAAGAGCAACCGGCAAGCGATTATTTCTGCCGCGTGCGCTGCGTCGCTTTTGCGGCAGGCGCCTTAGCCGCAGTCGTAGTCGTTTTCTTCGGCGCGGCCTGCTTTTTTGCAGCCGTCGAAGCAGCAGCCGTCGATTTGGCTCGCGTAGTCTTCTTGGGGGCCGCTTGTTTCGTTTCTTCCTTCGGCGCTTCGACCTTTTCCTCTTCTTCGGCTGCCGCCTCCGGCTTGTCTTCCTGCGGTTCATACTCCGTAATACCGGCCCCCAACAAGATATTGTACCAAGTCAGCAGACGCTTGATATCCGTCGGATAGACACGCTCGCGGTCGAAATCGGGAAGTACTTCGGCCAGATAAGCACGAAGGTCGTCCGGCGAAGCCTTCGTCAACTCAAGCGACACTTTTTGGCCGCCTTCTTTTTGCTTCACGCTGTTCAACACTTCATAGAGCGGTACTTCTTTCTCGTTCGTATAAATCGCAATATCGCCCAGCGAAATGACTTTGTCTCTCGCATAAGCCGGAATTCGCTTTTTATCCGTCAGAGACTCAATAATCAACATATTCTTCCCTTGAGAAACCATCTGATACAAACCGGGTTTACCCGATACCGACAGGATTTTTTTCAGCATAACTCTTTCTTTTTACGTTTTTATTATGACGGACAAAGATAATGCAACTCTTCCGAATCCGACAAAAATAAACATATTTTTAGCGTGTGTACGACGTTGCCCCCCCTTCTTCTTTTTCACCCGAGCTCAGCCATAAGCGCCTCGATTTGCGGAATCAGAGGTGTCCGCTCATCGTTGAGTATGATTTTATCGGCGAGCGCCTTCTTACGTTCGTCCGGCCATTGGCGATTCATGCGCTGCCGCACATCGGCCTCCGACATGCCGTCGCGAGCCATAACACGACCGATGCGCACTTCTTCCGGTGCATAAACCATCAGGGTCTCATCGACTTTCCTGTTAAAACCCGACTCGAACAGAATGGCGGATTCGAGCGCACAGACGGCCGTCTGCAAGCCGGCCTTCCAGCAGTTGAAATCTTTCGACACTTCAGGATGAATAATGGCATTGACACGTTCGAGCAGGGCCGCGTCGCGAAAGATTCGTCCGGCCATCAACGCCCGGTTCAAGCCGTCGGGTGTATAGATGTCGGCGCCCAGCAACGCCGTGAGGCGCTCCCGGATAACGGGCGACGAGACCGTCAAACGTTTGCTCTCCCTGTCCGCATCGTAAACAGGTACGCCGTATGTTTCGAGCAAACGAGAGACGACAGACTTACCGCTCCCAATCCCTCCCGTAATTCCAATCACCGTCATTTCTGCTCCAGAATAAATTCGATCTTCTGCGGGGTCAATTCCAAATTCAACAGTCGGTCGGGTTGTTTGGTCAGACGAACAGGCAGTTCGCCCGCCTCGCGATGGGCTTCAAACTCATTGAAAGGGAGTCGTATTTCAAAGTCTTCCTCAGAGATTTCTTTAAACCGTGAAAGCGGAAGCTTGCAAGACAGTTCGACGGTTGAAGGGAACATACGCAGCAGGTAGTTTGCCGGCACACTGTCGCACTGTATGGATAAGGTCAGTCGTTTCTCGGTATACTCTTCGACGGGAATGCTTACCTTCACTTCTTCGGGTTCGTAGCGTACTCCTTCGATCGGTTGGAGGCCGACGGTAAATTCTTTCGTTTTATGGAGGTTTTCAGCCTTTAGAGCAACGGTCTTCACTACAAGAAGGCTGTCCAGTATGGCACGAGCTGCATACACTCGCACCTTCGGAGGGGTAACGATCACCGTATCCGAGAGCTGGAAGCCGGGCTCAAGCGTTATCGACAAGTCTGCGACCACCGGTTTGAGCTTATTCAGCAAATCGTTGTATTCGACCTGTATGGACGAGGGCTCAAAACTCAGCAACGAAGTTGACGAAATGAGTTGTTTCGCTATATTCGTCTCGATGACCCGGCGTGTGACCGTCACCCTGCGCCCTCCGGCCTTCTGAAGAGCCTTGACATCGACTTCGATCGGTGCGAACGTGCGCAAAAACGAGTAGTTGATCAGCACCGTCCCGCGATCTCTCACCCTCACCATAATCTCCTGCGGGTTATCGCCCGTCAAAATTTTATCGGCCGGTACATTTTTATATTTCACCGGGATCGCAATCTCTATTTCGTATTCGTCCTGCAAGGTCTGCAAGTACCAGAATCCCAGCGAAAGCAACAAAAAGATCATAAAAGTAAAGACCTCCTGCCATTGTCGTCGCCGGAAAAAGGTCTTTATCTTTCGGGTCTCAGACTTGAATGAGGGTGATTTTCCAAGCCGCGACATACGAGGTCTTTATTTAGTTTGCTGCTGTACGTCTTCCGACGAGGCGAAAACCGAATTCTTCTCGACCCGGATCCGCACGCCATCCGACACTTCGATCAACATGGACGTCTCGCCCACTTCCTTAATTCTGCCGTGAATGCCTCCGGAGGTGATTACCTTATCTCCCACCTTCATCGCTTCACGCGCTTTCTGAATATCTTTCTGGCGTTTCTGCTGCGGACGAATCATCATAAAATAGAAGATCGCCACCAGAGCCACCAATAACAAAATATTCATATAACCCGCATTTCCCCCTGCAGGCGATGCGCCGGCCGGCGCCTGTAACAATACGCTAAGCAAATTCATACACCTTTATATTTAAAATAATTGTTTCCGGACAAAGATAGGACAAGTCACGCACAAAAGCAAAGAGAACATCAAAAATCAGGCTTTAAACAACTGCTTCTCCTCTGTCAGTTCCTGCACGATCGAATCGAGGATCCCGTTGATAAACGTTCCGCTCTTCGGTGTGCTGTACGCTTTGGCCGCATCGATGTATTCGTTGAGGGTCACATTGACGGGAATATTCGGAAAATGGAGCAACTCGGCCATGGCCATCTGCATAATATACAAATCCATGTTTGCCACGCGCTCAGATTCCCAATTTCTCAGATGCCGGTCGATGCGCTCACGATACTCTTCGCCATGCAGCAACGTCTTACGGAAGAGTTGAATGGCGAAAGCCTCATCCTCCTCGTCTTTAAACATCGGCAACAGCTCCTGCTTGCTCCCTTCCGACTCTTCGAAGCGTTTGATCGTCTTTATCACGAAAGTCTGAATAATCTCGATGTCATCGTTCCAGTAGATACTGATATCTTCGAGTGCGTTTTCCAATTCTTCATTCCGGCAGATCAGTTTCCGGAATACGGCACGCCAGAATTCACGATCGGCTTCATACGAATCATCCTCACTGTCCTTGTATTCGGCATACAGCTCGGAATTCAGGATCAGTTCCAGCACATTTTTCACAAAGTCGGTCTCGTTTACCCAAGAAACGCCGTGCTCCTTGACGTATGCCAGCAACTTTTCGTTGACTTCGATCTGCCGAGCCAGACGATTATTGACCAGCCGCATATTCGGATTTAATTCTTCTTCGGTGGGAAGATATTTATTTTTCCGCGTATCGAGCCGTCGTTCGTGCAGACGGGTTACCTCCACAATCAGCAACAGGAAATAATAGTATAAATCGTACGATCTGCGCAGACTCAAAAGGAGTTCGTTCTCAGCTACTCTCAAATCATTGTTCCCATTCTGATAGTAAGCAAACACGATTTGCAACACTTTGATGCGGATTAAAACCCTGTTTATCATTGTATGAAAGATCTTCTAAACATTCTTTTTTTCAGACCGCAAAGATAGGCATTCTTTTATCAGAAACAAAAGAAATGCAAACGGCTTATTGTTTATTGTTTCGTTGTTTGTCTCGTTGGACGCGTTAGTTGTAATCGATACCCGGACAACCTGTCTCACGATCAAGGGTTATCCGGGCAATTTGTCGGATTAGCTCAATCCTTCGATTTCGCCGTTTACGATATGTATATGTTTCGCCTGCGGCTCGGCCGGCAATCCCGGCATACGCATCATCTCACCGGCTATGACGACAATAAATTCGGCCCCACGGTTGATGACCAGATCATTGACCTTAAACCGGAAACCTTTGGCTACACCATACGCTTTCGGGTCGGCCGAGAATGAATATTGAGTCTTTGCCATACACACCGGCATTTTTTCGAGCGGCGTATCTTTAATCTTCTTGAGTTTCTTTATGGCCTTTTCGCCGAATACGACATCGGCAGCTCCGTAAGTATTCACGGCTATTTTCTCAATCTTTTTCTCTATCGAGTCCTCATCGTCATACGTAAACTTCAGCGGCTGCGACGGCTCATTTTCTACCGCATCCACGAGCTTACGCGACAAGTCTTCGGCACCGCTACCCCCTTCGACAAACGCTTTATTGACCGCAAAACGTACGCCATGCTTTTCGCAATACGCTCTGACGGCTTCTATCTCGGCCTCAGTGTCCGTCGGAAAACGGTTGAAAGCAACCACGACCGTCTGCCCGAAAGCGGCCAGATTATCGAGATGCTTCTGTAAGTTCTCGAAGCCTTTGGTCAGTCCGTTCAAATCTTCTTCTTTGATTTTCTCGATCGGAGTTCCTCCGTGCATCTTAAGCCCCTGAGCCGTCACGACAAGTACGGTCGCTTTCGGTTGCAAACCGCTTTTACGGCATTTGATATTGAAGAACTTTTCGGCTCCGAGGTCGGCGCCAAAGCCGGCTTCCGTAATCACATACTCGCCGTACGTCATCGCCATCTTCGTAGCCAGTATCGAGTTACAGCCATGCGCAATATTGGCAAACGGCCCTCCGTGCACAAACGCAGGCGTATTCTCGGTCGTCTGCACAAGGTTCGGATTCAGCGCGTCTTTGAGCAAGACGGTAATCGCTCCCGCCACTCCCAGGTCTTTCACCGTAAAAGGCTCTCCTTCGACAGTGTATGCGAGCAAAATATCTTCGATACGTCTTTGCAGGTCTTCCAGGTTTTCGGCCAAACATAAGATCGCCATCAACTCCGAAGCAGCCGTGATATCGAAACCCGATTCCTGCGTCACGCCGTTCGTCAGCCCCACAAGGCCGGTCACGATATTACGCAGGTTGCGATCGTTCACGTCGAGCACCCTTTTCCAGACTACCTCTTTGATGACTTTGTTTTTCCCCTTATTCTGATAAATATAATTATCGAGCAACGCGGAAATCGTGTTATGCGCCGAAGTGATGGCGTGGAAATCGCCCGTAAAGTGCAAGTTGATGTTTTCCATCGGCAACACCTGCGAATATCCTCCGCCGGCAGCGCCGCCCTTCATTCCGAATACCGGTCCGAGCGACGGCTCACGTAACGCCACAATCGCTTTTTTACCGATACGGTTCAAGCCCAAAGCCAGTCCGATCGAAACAGTGGTCTTACCCACACCCGTTTTAGTAGGCGTGATGGCCGTAACCAGAATCAGGTTACTCTTGTCGATTTTCTCCTTATCGAGCAGATTGGCCGGTACCTTAGCCATATAGCTTCCATAATGATGAATCGAACCTCGATTGATGCCAAAACTTTCGGCCACATCTTTTATCTTTTTCAGCGGAGTCTCTCTCGCTATTTGAATATCTGTTTTCATTTGTTTTACGGTTATTTAATATATGAATATAGACGACAAAGATAATCAATAACACGTGTTTCTGACTATTTCTGTTTGATGTCTTGTTTAAATCGTCACTTCGCCGATGAGTGAGTATTGCATATGATCACGTACTTCTTTCGGAGTCAACCCTTGACCGAAGAGAAACATCAGCTTCGTAACGGCGCTCTCCGTCGTGCTGTCGTAACCGCTCAGCACCCCGCATTCGAGCAAGGTACGCCCCGCCTCATACCGATGCATCTCCACACGACCGCCCGCACACTGGGTCACGTTCACGATCGTGATACCCCGTTCGACGGCCTCGCGCAACTGTCTGAGAAACCACTCATCCGTCGGTGCGTTCCCGCTGCCGAACGTTTCGAGCACGACGCCTTTCAGGTTCGGGATATGAAGGATCGATTGTACCACATCTTCCGATATGCCCGGAAACACTTTCAGCACGACCACATGCTCATCCATCTCGTAATGCGGTTTCAACGGCTTGATGAGCTGCGGACGATAAATCAGGTTCGTCTCGTAGCGGATGGTCACACCGGCACGAGCAAGGGCGGGATAGTTCGAAGAATGAAAAGCATTGAAATCGTCCGCATTGATTTTCGTCGTGCGATTGCCCCGCATCAGCAGGTTCTCAAAAAAGATACAGACTTCCGGCACAACCGGCTTACCGTTCTCCTTCGTCGCGGCAATCTCGACGGCCGTTATCAGGTTTTCCTTTCCGTCCGTACGCAGCATATTGATAGGCAACTGCGAGCCGGTCAAAATAACGGGTTTATTCAGGTTTTCAAGCATAAAGCTCAGCGCCGATGCCGTAAAAGCCATCGTATCCGTGCCGTGCAGAATAACAAAACCGTCGTATTTGTCATAATTATCGACAATCGTCCGTACCATCTTCACCCACGATTCCGGCCCGATATCCGACGAATCGAGCGGCGGATCAAACAGCACGAACGAAACGGCATGTCCCAGTTTTTTCAACTCCGGAATATTCTCACGGATATGACGGAAGTTAAACGCCTCGAGCGAGCCGGTCTCAGGGTTTTCCATCATCCCGATCGTTCCTCCCGTATAAATCAGCAAAACGGATGCTTTATCAAGCGGTCTCATCTTTGAAAAAATTTAGATTGCAAAAGTAAAAAAAATCCCGATGAAATGCCTTGCTGTCTCGAAATATCATGTATATTTGCCATTGATAGCGTCTTTAATCGTGGAGAAAGATTCGGTGATTTAGGGCCTTAGAACCTCTTTCACGGGTAAAAAACGCTCCGATGTTGAACAACTTAACTTTATTATTACATGACTAAGCATTTAGAATGTGTTACTACACAAAAGAACCGGTGGTACTGGTATTTACTCGTGATATTTATTTGTTTTATGGCAGCAAATACGGTTGGAGCCATCCCGCTGTTCCTCGTTTTAATAGCCAGCTGGATACAAAACCCTCAACAACTCACCGATATGAACAGCTTCTCGCAAGGAGGTATGATGTCCGGTATCGATTCGAACCTGTTTCTGGCTTCTATGGTGTTCTCGTTTGTCGTATTTCTGGCTACTGCGATATGGATCATCAAAACGTTTCACGGACGCTCATGGACAGAAGTCATTAACGGCACGAAACGTGTCCGCTGGTCGCGTTTCTTTGTCGGCTTGGCCGTATGGGGAACATTGATGGTCGTATCGTTCGTTATCAGCTATATGACAGATCCCGATAATTTCGAGTTCCGCTTCGAACCCGTACGGTTTATCATTCTAACGATCATCAGCCTGACGATGATTCCCATCCAATCGTCGTGCGAAGAGTTTGTATTCCGCGGATATCTGGCGCAAGGTGTCGCTTCATGGACAGGCAGCCGCCTTTGGGCGCTTCTGATTCCCTCCGTGCTGTTCGCACTCATGCATTCGGCCAATCCTGAAGTAGCCAAATACGGTTTCGGAGTGATGATGGCGAATTATTTCCTTATCGGACTGACATTCGGACTGATTTCCCTGCTCGACGACGGTATCGAACTGGCCATGGGTGCTCATTCGATCAATAATATTTTGGGCTCTATACTGATGACGTACGAAGGATCAGCTCTCCGAACCGACGCGTTGTTTAAAGCCAAGATCATCAATCCCAGCGAAGATTTGTTCATCGGCGTTATTTCCAGCGTCGTGTTTATAGCCATCCTCGCGTTCATCTACAAATGGAAATTCGGCATCCTGACACGCCGCGTTCCTCCTCCCTCACCCGTTCTTTCCTGAATCCGAAGCGGACTACCGTCAAGCGGCCGCTGGCTTTTTGGCGGTAGTCCGTTTTTTGCGGTATCGCTTTCGGTAAACGACGTAGCCGGAAACCGCGATAAAAAGCATCAGCAATCCGGCAAGGAATATATACCAATCGGTCAAGCCACGCATAAAAGAATAGTATAAACGCCCCACATGCAGCTCGAGGCAGACGTTCCAGAACGACATGCGTCCCTCAGCCAAGGCGCCCGGCATCGGAACAAAGGCGACTTCTTCTTTCATACACGCGCCTTTCGCGTATTCGAACCAGACATCTCCCCGCGAGAAGTCGGAAGAGAAACCACTCACGGCGTTTTTAAACGACGGACGTCCGGACGAACGACGAGGCGCGACGGCTTCGCCCGTAAGATAATCGTACACGGCCTGTTTGCCGGTATTCCAACGATATAATCCGCTGAACGAACCGATCAACCACTCGTCCGATCCGTTCTTCTGCCAAACCGTTACCCCCATCACGCTCACCGGCGGCGTATTCGTAAGCTTCTGCGGAACGGAACGAAGCGACGAGAGCGCGTAAAAGCCGTCGCTCGACGAGAGCAGCCAGCCCTGCTGTTGATCATCGTAGCGGAGACGGCGCAATTTGTCGTGCCAAGGGTTGTCGCTTTCAAGCGTCGATCCGGGCACAGGCTTCACCTGCGCGCGTGCGATCGGTATCAGCAACGGCGGCCGCAGGAACATCCCCGTCACGGTGATGATAAGCAGCAGGATAAAAAAGAGATAGCCGAGCTTGGCATGCCACTTGAGCGAGAAAGTCCAGGTCTGCTTCAGCTTCGGAGTGTTGACGCCCTTTTTCTTGCGTCGTTTGATGGGAATCTTGAACAATGTAATGATCAGCCCCGTGATACAAAGCATGATGACAAGAACCCCGACCGTATCGACGACCGTCTTTCCCGTCGTCCCGAAAAGCTCGCCGCTATGCAGTAACCAGAACGTTCTGAAAAGCGACACGTTCGACGTATAGTTTTCCGGTTCCTGCAACTGTATCCCCTCAAACGTGGTATAAGGCGCCGACGCCGTATAAACATGCGAGCGCGACACGACGAACAACGTATCGTCTTTCACCTGCACATCGGTAAAAGCATCATGAGCCGTCGTCACCGGTTGCTCTTCCCAACGATTCGTATTTTCCTTCAAACGATAAAGGCAGAAAGGCGACACGGCGAAAAGTTCGCCGGCGGCAGTCTGTGCCACGGCACGCAGGTTGCGGTTATCGGCGCCTCGACGCATGCCCTCGGTCAACGGCTGCGGAGAACGACCGAGCGTATCGGTCATCCACACGCCGCTACCGCCGTACATCAACACCCTTCCACCACTCAGCGGCAACGTTCCGCTGATGGCGCCATTGTTCCAGTTGTCATAGCCGTACTGTTTCGGCAACCACGAACGAGCGACGTCCCACGTGGCAATGGCGCGTCGATGGTTGAGGAACACGCCCGAAATGGCGAACATCAGGACGAAGAACGTAAAAAACAGTCCGATCCATTTATGATACTTGGCAAAGAAACGCATAGAAGCAGCGGACAGGTTTATTCAAATTTCGGGGAACCGTCGGGCTGATACACATAACGGAAGGATACGTAACCCGATTTTCCTTCCTTGTTGTGAAATCCTTCGACCTGCATCTTCACATACTTCCCGCTGGCCGTCTTTATGACGAAAACATGCTCGCTGATCGTGTACGTAGGAGGCGGTCCGGAAAAAAGGATGGCGCCTTTCAGCACTTCATTCAGCGTAGAAGGGCCCATTTCGGGTCTTCCGCCTTGCATCATCGTGCCTAATCCGTACATAATGCTGTCTTTTTGGTCAACGATATAGCCATCGGTCGGAGCAACCGTCACGCTTTTGAAAGCCACTTTTCCCATATCGCGCGCACCGCCTTTTCCTTTGCCTGACGTGCCGCTGTTGGTGCGTATGTTGCTATAACGGTTGAAAGCCACGTCCCAGTCGAGCCGGTCGGCGCGATTTTCTTCGTTAATGCCCTGCACTTCTTTCCCCGATTCGAAGGAATAATAGACCCAGTCGTTGCCGTAGCCGGTTTTGCGGCTCAACGTATGTTGTTTAACGACCGAAGAGAGCGGGGCTTCTTTTTGATCTTTGTCGCAACTTGCGAACAAAAAGCCCAGCAGCGCAACGGCTGCCATCTGAATCGATAATACAATGTATCTGTTCATTTTTGTTATTGGATTATATAAATTAATGATGAGTGAAAAAATTTATCTGACAACTTGTTTTTTTACCGCATGACGCCCGCGCATTATAACGACCAGTAGACCGCGGCAAAGGCGTTTCGTCCGGGACCGGTGTAGGTGTTGAAGTGAATAATTCCGGCGCGATAGTCGAACAGATTATCGACGCCCAGCGTAAGACGCGCCCACTCCGAGAAACGCCACGTGGCCGATACATTCCAGAGGCTGTAGGCCGGCACTTGCGCCGTGTAATACGCTTCCACTTCGGTATGGTTCGGCCGAATCTTTTCCAGCACGCTGTATTTTTTTGCGCCGAGCAGACTGCCCGACACGTTAAAGACGAAATGTTGCCTGCCCGCACGAAAAGCATATTCAGCACGCGTCGTTCCGCTCAAGACGCTTTGCGTATGAAGGCGCACGCCGCCCGTTCGTCTGGGATGGAGATAATTGACCGTGGCGTAGAGAAAAAGACCTTTCAAGGGATTGAGCCGTACATTGGCATTAGCGCCCGCTAACGTGGCCGAGCTGATATTACGGTAATGCAGTTCGGTTTGGTTATTGGTCCAGACGCCTTCGATTTTGTCGGAAAACAGATTGACGTATCCCGTAGCCACGGCATAGAGGTATTCCGAGACATATTCGGCCGAAAGCGAGAAATAATGATTGCGTTCGGGACGCAAGGCCGCGTTCCCGTAAATCATAAACATGCCCAGATGATCCCAGTTCATATAAAGCTCCTTCAGATTGGGCGACCGGTATCCGGCGGCATAGTTGAAACGAAACGTAAACGGAAAACGTTTCACAATGGCCGCCACCTTGGGCGAAACATGAAATCCGTAAGCGTTATGATAGTCGGCACGTACGCCCGCAACGACCGAGAACTGTCGCGTTACGCTCCAGTCATCCTGCACATAGAGTGAACCTGACCGTTGATTGCGTTCCTGATAACGCTCGGCCTCAAACTTGTCGGCATAAAGGCTTTCATACAGATATTCGACGCCTGTGTTAAGGGCATGTTGGCTTCCGGCGCGAAACGTATATTGCGCGCGCGGCTGCAAAAGACGATGACGATAGATATGTTCCTTCTGTCCCGGAAGCAATTCTAATGCACGGTAACGATTATAATGGTCGGCATAGAGAGAAACTTGAACGTCGGAGAAATCGCCGAGACGATAGACGGCATTCAGCGAGCCGGAAGCGTCGGTATTATGTTCGTATTTGTTATCAAGCGATAAGTCGTACTTATCCATGGCATAAAAATTGCCTTTGGCCGAGAAGCTGAGCTTTTGGGTAGGCTCGTACGCAAGAGTCTGTGTAAAATGATGCCCGCCGTAGCCCGACACCAGCGTAGGCATCGTGCGCCGAGGTTGACGGAACGTATAGTCGTATTCCGGAAAGTATTTCACCACACTATCTGTATCGAACAACCGGTAAGCATCGGCGCTCTTGTACGAGAAAACCGACTTTCCCGTCCACTTACGCCACTTACCGCCCACGCTAACATCGGCGTTGAGATTCGGACGGTCGGCGTTGCGCTTATACACACGCAGACGGTCATCCTTTTCTACGTCGGTGAAGTTCCGTTCGTAGGGTTGTGCCCATTTAACCGAGGCGGACACGGAAAATGGCTGCTTCTGCTTGCGGGTGATAATATTGATTACTCCTCCCATTGCTTGCGATCCGTAAAGAGCCGAAGCGGCGCCCTGCACAATCTCGATACGTTCTACATTATTCAAATCGAGACGCTGATAATCGATGTTATCGCCTGTTTCACCGGCCATGCGTTCGCCATCTACGAGAAAAAGGATATGCTTTCCGCCAAGTCCCTGCAAATTAATGCTCGTGCCGAAGCCTACTTCGTTGAAGACAAGGCCCGGAATCTCTTGGGTAAGCAAACTCTTTATATCGGACAACCCGCGATCTTCGATCTGTTGTGCGGTTACAACCTGCGTGATAACAGGCGATTGCGAAAGACGCTTAGGCGTACGCGTGGCCGTAATGACAACCTCATCGAGTTTGAATTTATTGATGGCCAACGAATCATCATCGTTCACCAACAAGGTCTGCCCCTCTTCGGAATGCCATGCGACACTCTGCGACGCGTATCCTGCTACACAGGCTGTCAGATAAAAGTGAAATATATATTTTAAAGACGATATACGTAACCTAAACATAACCCTCCGGTTTCATTTTATTTTGACGATGCAAAAATAAAATGAGCGGAAAAAAACCACAATCCCCAAAACAGGGGATACTGCCCACGAAAAGAGTCACCAAAAATAGGGAGGAATCCCCTTAGGCCGTCGGTGTGTTGAGTCGTTTAATAGTCAAACGGCTAAAACACCTGAGCCCCTTGCGTAAACGTTGTGCCCTGTGCGGTTAAGAGATAAGTTTGAGGGATAATTTAAGGATTGGATGGTTGATTGGTTTAATTGCTTGCCCCCAACATTTCAAATCATTTCGAAGAAGACTCAGAATTGAGTTTCTTCTCGTAGACCCGCACATAATCGATATGAAACCGGTGGGGAAATAACGCCTCATCGATGCCATGCTTTCCTCCCCAATTTCCTCCGATGGCTAAATTCAGGATAAGATAGAACTTTTTGTCGAAAGGCCATTCGGCATACCCCGTTCCTTCGTTGATAAAAGTAAAAAACAGTTTATCATCCACATACAGCCGATATTCTTTCTCTTCCCACTCAAGAGCATACACATGAAAATCGGTCGAATGGGTCGGGAGAAAGAGCATCCCGCTTTTTTGTGTCCCTTTGATATGATTATAGCTTTGCGTATGGGCCGTACCCACGATATGATTCGGGTCATACCCTACGTTCTCCATGATATCGATTTCGCCACTGGCAGGCCACTCTCCATATTCCGAATCGGTCGGAAGCATCCAGATAGCCGGCCATGTACCTTTCCCTTCCGGCAACTTCGCCCGTACTTCGAAACGTCCGTAGAGCCAGTCTCCTTTCGCTTTCATAATTAACCGGGCAGACGTATAGTGCTTGTTCTCGATCGTTTCCTTCCAGGCCGTAATCGTAAGAATACCATTCTTCACAGACGCGTTGTCAAGATTATCTGCCGTATAGAACTGCGCTTCGTTGTTTCCCCAATTCCAAGCATTTCCTTGCGTATCGTAACTCCATTTCGTCGTATCAGGCAGTCCTTCGTAGTCGAACTCATCATTCCAGACCAGCAACCACTCCCCGGTCGTTGTCGTAATCGTCTGATAGTCGCACATCCTTTCCTTCTTCTCTTTGTTTCCGGCACAAGCTGACAAAAGGAGAGACGTTATCGCCAACAAGTATAGTTTATAATTCATCATCAAACGTCAAAAATTAAAAAACGTGTCGGAAGGCTTTCAAAAGCCTCGAAAAGCATCTTCCGACACGACTGCACACCTAATCTATCTTCATTTTAAATACCATGGCACCTGATTAATTCCGTCATACCCTCCATACTGTTCATCGATCGCTTTATGATAATGCTCGGGATTAACCGTTTGTTCGTTGGTCGGATACATCCATCGTTTAGGGTAAGTCGTTTTATCGTCGGGGTTCATACAAGTGGACGGATCAAGCGGATAGGCGGGATAACCGGTGCGTAAGAACTGCGCATAGTTTCCTCCGTTCCCCTGAAAGAAGTCGATCAGCCATCGTTGCGTCCAGATTTGTTGGAGACGCTCCTGCTTCGAACCGGATACGGCATAAGCCGCAGCTCCCGTAAAATAGTTATCGATGTACTCTTTGTCGATAGCCATCCCATGGACATGCTCTTTCGTATGCGGAAGATGCATATAATACTCCAACATGGCACGTACCCCTTTCTCGTAATAATCTTTCGCATCGCCTTTGACCCATCCTTCTTCAATCGCTTCGGCAATGATAAAACACTGTTCCGAATACGTAAAGATCAGCATGGGCTCTCCGTCCAGATAGAGCGGATAACGTTTGTTGATAAGCGAATACATGCCCGTGCTGTTATTGACCGCCAATTTTTCGGCCGACAACTCCGTAGGCGCGCCTTCGTACGCGTCGAACTCCGACTCCTTCTTTCCTTCTTTTATCAATTTCCCGGCCGGCTCGGCAAAATAGAAGAGACGCCTGTCTTTAAATTGTTTCAAAGCGTCGACACACAGTTTCGAAATAGCCGTATACGACCGATGCGTCTCGCCATTCCAGAACGGATAGCCGGCATTCGGGTTATCACTGTAAACAAGTTTGAAATTATCGTCATTACCCTGCATCAGATGACCGGCTTCGACGATTGAGGCGAAGCGTGTTTTCTGCTCGTCGGTAATCTTTCGGCTCAACGTCTGCAATACTTTCAACTGCATTGCGTTAGAAAGTTTACGCCATTTCTCGGCATCACCGTTAAACATCATATCGCCTTCAAACTTCTCTCCCTTAGCAAAGAATTCTTCGGCTTTCCGGAAATCTTCCAGTACCTGCTTGAAAACTTCTTCCTGTTTATCATACTTCGGCTTGGTAATTCCTTCATGCGCTTTCCCCGCTTCGGAATAAGGGACATCCCCCATGTTTAATGTGGCAGAAAACCCAAACGAAGCCTTGAGAAACAGCTCTAATCCATTGTATGACGGCTCCTGTTTCATACCTTTCGAATATTCCGACATTAAACGCAAATCGGTCAGTCCCGCGTACGCCCCGAAACTGCCGTAAGGCCAGTAAGAATAGAAATATTGCGCCGGATTCGGGTTAGTGCGCAACAGCGCGATATGCTTATTCATCAGATTCGTCCCCTGCTGAAAGTCGTCAGGGACAGGGTTCCAGAAACGGTACGTATTTTTCAGAATCTGCGTCGCAAGCATCTCCGGCGAAACCTTGTTCGGCTGGTCGGGATTTTGATTCATGTCTTCAAAATTATCGCACGAGGCAATCATGCACGAAGCGATAACGACAGTCCATATAGAAATCCAGTTTTTCATTGTCATATCCATGTTTAAAAGGTTAGTTTTATATTTGCTCCCAGATATCGGACAGACGGATCGACGAAATCTTCGTTCCCACCGTCCGGATCCGAATATTTAAAATCTTTAGCCCATAAGAATACGTTCTGTCCGATGAAACTGATCGACGCATTTTTCACAGGGCCCCACTTCTCAAGGAATAATCGTGGCACATGATACGTTAGAGAGACCTCTCGCAGCTTAATAAACGTCTTTGAATA
The DNA here is from genome assembly GCF_030528505.1 of Tannerella sp. Classification (GTDB taxonomy): domain Bacteria; phylum Bacteroidota; class Bacteroidia; order Bacteroidales; family Tannerellaceae; genus Tannerella. The sequence goes on along the minus strand of NZ_JAUMYS010000020.1, from coordinate 26,729 downwards.
GATATCGGCTGGGCTTGCAGAGCCTCCCCACGCGCTACTGGCGTGCAAATCCTGCATTGCCTGCTTATAAGTCGTATAAATATCGTTCGGGGCATACGTCCGCGTATCGCTTGTAATGTTTCCGTCCGTATCGAACGTGACTTTACCGGATATGACTTTCACCCCTCGTCCCAAATAATTCAATGATCCCGGATTTTCTACGTCTTTTGCTCTTTCGGGAGTGACGGATTCGGGATGTACGCCCATCTGCCACATATAACTTTCGGTTCGTGTGCCCATTAATCCTCCGACGACTCCATCGAACGAGAGAAACAGCGAAAAATCTTTATACCTCAATGTAGTATGAAATCCCCATAGCCAATCCGGATCGGAGTATCCCATGACGGATTGATATTTACTTTTCTGAAGACGTCCGTTGTAATAAATATACTCGTTCGTTCCCGGAACTTTCATAAAGTCATTGGCTACGTAAGCATCTACACGTTCCCCTTTCTTAATCCATGGTTTTTTAGTAGAGTAGATCGAATCGAGTTGAGTATAGACACGCTTATAAGTAGACCAGTTGAATGCCATATCCCACTGCCATTCCGGTGTTTTTACGGGAGTAGCCGTTACGGAAACTTCCCATCCCCGACGCGAGATTCGTTCTTCCAAATTAACGAAGATATTCGTCATCCCCGAAGCCGGAGATATACTTGCGTTTTTCAAAAAGTCATACATATTTTTGTCGTAATAGGAAACATCGACCGACAATCTGTTTTTAAGAAAGACGCCTTGCATCCCAACTTCATACGTTTTCGACGCGTTGGGACGGACCGAAGCCGGATAAATGGTATGAGGCGCCGAAGCGCCATTCATGGTATTCCAAGTACCCGTGGTTACGGAAAATCCCTGATTGATGGCGTAAATAGCGGCCGGGGTTTTCGATTGAGTCCATGAACTTCTGATTTTTAATAAATCCAACCATGTTCGGGACGATTCGGGCAATAATTCGGAGACCACGAAACTTCCCGATACCGAGGGATAGAAATAAGACATATCCGACTTCGGTACGTGAGGACCGGCCAATGTAGAACTCCAGTCATTTCGTCCGGTCACTTCGGCATAGATCATTTTATTCCACGCCAGTGCAAGCCGGCCAAAAAGCGAGTTGACTTGCTGTTCCTGCATACTCTCTCCTATTTTGGGTGGCTTTACCGACGCTTTGAGCGAGAAGAAGCCCGGAGCGAAAATCCCCCCGTCTGTTTGAGCGTTGATATTATCGTCTCTTCTGTAGAATATTGTCCCACCGGCCAGATAATCGACTTCAAGTCGGTCGAAAAGCGTTCGATTTCCCGTAAGCAGGAAATCATTGTTCATACTGAATCCTTGTGTTCGTCCGGTCAGATAAGCACCGGTTTTCGTTCCGTTCCATGTATACGGATTTCCCGGAATACCCGTATCGCCTGTCGATACGAACGAGCCTCGCGATACTCGAAGTTTCCCGCGGTCGATATAAAAATCCAACCCCGACCTTATGGTAGCCTTGAGCCATTCCGCGACTTGATAGCTCGCGGACAAATCGGCGTTGAATATATCTCTGGAAACTTCGTTTGTTTTTTCATAACTGTCGAAATATGGATTATTGACCTGATCTCTGTACGTATAATTCTGTATTTCTCCTTCTTTTAGCCAGTAATTGTTTTTATAATCCAGAATATTAAAATCGGCCGAGGAGTTTATTAACAGAGAATACATCGGGTCGTATCCTTTGTATGAATTGAAGCCCATATTGGGCGATTCTCTTTTCGCATACGACATATTCGACGATAATTGAAACTTCCCGAGCTGAATATCTCCGCCTAATGTATAGGAATACTTGTTCAGTCGCGAATTAGGATACAGGCCTTTATTCTGAGTCCAATTAACAGAGCTTCGCAAGGCGATTTCTTTTCCTTTAAAAGATACGTTCACGTTATTATTCGTGATGTATCCTTTTTCAAGAAAGTTCTTGAAGTTATCTTTTCCGACGGGAAGATATTCATAATCACGATATTCTTTCAGAAACGGGTCCCATTGATTCTGAATCGATCCGTCCATAAACGTACCCCACGATTCGGTCGAATTTTTATCGTACGCGTTATCCTTTCCGCGTCCGTATACGCTTTGTTTTTCGGGAACAGCCAGATAGCCGGCCAAGAACAGAGTATTAGTCGTGAAATCGACCGTTACACCGATCTTCCCCGAACTGCCATTCTTTGTCGTAATCAAAATAGTTCCATTCGAACCTCTGAAACCATAAAGAGCCGAAGCCGTAGCTCCTTTAAGCACGTTGATGGATTCGATATCTTCGGACGAAATATCACGCAACGTCTTATTGGCATACGCCACTCCGTCAATAACCAGCAGAGGTTCTTCTCCACGAATCGTGACGGATTGAGCAACATTGAAATCTGTCGGATTTCGTACCAGAAGTCCCGCTATTTTTCCGGTAAGCGAGGTACTGACATCTACCCCCGATACTTTTTGCAGGCTTTCACCGTCGATTTTTTGCACGGCATACCCTAAAGCTTTCTCTTCACGTTTGATTCCTAAGGCTGTTACGACAACTTCGCTCAATAGCTTCGTATCTTCTTCCAGAACAACCTCGAACGAGGTCTTTCCTGCCGTACGAAGCGTCACATCACGATAGCCAAGATAAGATATTTTCAATGTGGCTCCCTGATTGACTTCCAAAGTAAACGCCCCGTCTGCGTTACTGATCGTTCCGTTGCCGGATGTGCCCTCTTCTATAATATTGGCTCCGACAACAGGTTCGCCTTGCGTGTCAGTAATACGTCCACGTATAAGTATTTTGTTTGTTTGATTTCTAACTTCTTTTTCAACGAGAGCGATAATCCGATTATTCTTCTCGTAAGTAACATTCGTACCGGCAAGTAATTCACGCATTACGTCGTCGATGCTCGCATCCGTAACGTGTAAGGAACATGCATGATTCAATACGGCCAATGATTCGCTGTAAAAAAAACGATAATCACTGACTTTTTCTATTTCGCCAAGCGCTTCTCGCAAAGGCACATTCTGTATATTTACCGTAATCTGCGAATAGACCGGCGAAATTAAAAACAACGGTATAAGAAAAACAAAAAGCCTTTTCAAACTCCATGTTTTGTCTTTCTTTTGTAATAGATTCTCATTCATAGACCAAAAGTTAAATTAATATGATACAAACTGCCTCAAACGTATAAACTTTGCAAAAACATGTATATAGAATACAGTTTGCTCAAAATTTTACGCTATCGAATTGTCGTGTTTAATATTATTTAACTACTTGCTTTGATGATAAAGTATAATAACGGAATCTCTTACTTCATACCGCATGGGCGAAGTGAGCGACAAGATATCGAGAGCGTTCTTGATTCCGTTACTCCCGAGTGTTCCTGTAAAACGCATCGGACGGAGCTCTTCCGAAGCTACCCGGATGTTTACATTATAAATCCTCGACAATGTCGTGGCTATGTCGTAATACGTCTGATTATGAAAATAAAGGCTTCCTTTTTTCCATTCGATAAAATGAGAAGCCCGCACCCGGTCCGTAATAAATCGCCGTGTTTTTTTATCGAAAAGGATACGCTGATTCACTTGTAGCGTTTTTTCCTGTCCCGAAGCCAGTACTTTTATTTTTCCTTCGAGCAGAACAGCCGAAGCTTCTTGGTCCGCCTCATACGAACGCACATTGAATGATGTTCCTAAAGCCTGAATAGCGATTGTCGAAGTTTTTACCGTAAAAGGGCAGCCAGCATCGGGTTTGACCTCAAAATACCCTTCGCCTTCCAAATAAACGATCCGTTCACTGCGGTTAAACCCGTCATCGTAGCGAAGAGTAGATGCGGAATTAATCCAAACTTTACTCCCATCGGGGAGTATGGCTTCCGCTTTCTCACCTTTTTGCGTTGTAAAAACGGTGGGAGCCGTATGTCGACCGTCTTCCGACATAAAATAATAGACTGTGATTCCCGAAATTAAAGGCAATAAAAGAATAGCTGCCCATTGTAATATTTTTTTACGGTAGGACCGGAAGAAAGAACCCTTTGTTTTTTGCTCGATGTCCTGTACTATCGCACGAAATACTTTTTGTTGCAAATGAGGCTGAATAGCATGTTCGGTTTCGGCAAGCCGGTCTTCAAAATAACGTTGTATATCTTTATTAATATACATAATAGCCTGTAATTCCTCGATTTCCTCTTCCGATATTTCGTTACGAAGAAATTTTTCAAAAATATCTATATAATGCCGATCGATCATTTTTCGTTTTTTCCTTTTATATAGTACAGTTTAAGAACCATATTCCGCTAAGAGGTCTGCCCTATCTTATACAAAAGACAACATCGAGAAAAAGAAAAACAGTTTATCATAATCTTTTTCGCATTGTTCCCGTACGAATTTAGTGGCTAACGTAAGTTGAGTCTCTACCGTACTGATCGAGATCTGCATCATCTCGGCAATTTGTTTCGTTGATAAATCTTTTAACCGGCTCAGAATAAAAATCTTTTTTCGTGCCGGAGGCAGTTTCTCCGCTACTTGATGCAAATACTCCTCGAACCATTTTCGGTCTATTTCTTTTTCCGTATCGCTGTCGCAAAAAGATTTTTCACGCGCTAAATTTTCTTGATAAAGAAATTCGATCGTTTGCCGTTGATATCGATTAAAAAGCATATTCTTCGCGATAGAAGACAGATAGAAAAGAATCGATTTTTGCGGATTTACCTGCGGATGTATTTCCCATAGCTTAACAAAAGTGGCTTGAAGAATCTCTTCCGCCATATATGGATTACCATGCGAAAGCCTGATAATAAAATGATACAGTTTTCCTGCGTACTGTTTATAAATAGCTTCGAAAGCCTTCTTCGAACCATTTTTCAGAGCCTCCAGTCTGTCTATATCATCAGCCATTGAACAGATATGATGAAATAACCCGAATATGACAGTCGTTTTTCAGCAAATGCTTGTTATCATATTCGGGTAAATGTTTTACATGAAATCATATAATATCCCACTTTCGTGATGATAATTCGATAAAGTCTTCTATCTTTTTCCCCCTATACTGCTATTCCTTTAATCATTTTATACTGCTCCGAGGAATAACCGTATTGTGCTTTTACGTAGGCTTTAATGCGCCGTACACGGTCGTGTAAATCGTTATAAAGCCCCAGACGTTTTGCCTTTACGGTTTTAAGATCACTGATATACTTCGCAACTAAGTTATTCAGATTCGTAGCCTCTTGCGATAATGTTTTTAATGAATCGACCGAAAGTTTCGTATTCGACGGATTATAACCGGTCAGTTCACTCAAGATCGTAATGATGTTATTGAAATTTTGAATCAATGACCCAAACGATTGTTCCGAACGGCTGATGCTTTTCGTCTCCGGCCCTGCGGTCGGATCTTTCGGCGACTTTGCAACACCTGTTACACGCATTTTTTTAATTAATGCCTTAATTGAATTACTTTCAATCGAATCTTTTCCATACTGTGCCTCAACTGCTCCGCTAATCGACGGAAGAAGTTTCATAATAGACGAATCCATATCCCGATACATCTGTATTCGTTTAGTTGTCGATCCTTTGTAGAGTTGCTGCATATGAACGACTTCGGCATTTGCTGCAATGATCTGATTTAATAAATCATTCATTCCACCGATCGTCTCCTCAGACCTGGGCGGATTATATCCGTCAAATTGTCCAATGTAATGTACTACATCTTGTGCCTTGCGCAATTTTGCGCCAAAACCTGTTTCTGAATAGTTTACCATCGTCACTTAAATTTAAATGTTTAACAAATAATGAATTTTCTTTTCAGCTCCAAATATAATACATTATTATTAGAAAAAATCACCAAAGACTTATATTTAATTATATTTAACCATTTCTAATTCACCTTTACCTGTACAAAAAGAATACGCGTTTTATTTTTCACTCTTTTAAACAATTTTTCACCTACACCTTTCACCTATTCATCAGATATTAATTTTAGGATTTACCCTTATAAGATTTATTGCTCTTTACAGAAGCACAATTCTAAAATATACTTAACAATTTTCACAACAATGTAAATAAATTATTCAACAATATACTTTATGAAGAAAACAATCTCCCTAATTTGTAAAAAACAATGAATGATAAGACGAGACTTGTTAATAAGAAGACGAACAATATACTTTATGAAGCGAACAATCTGTTTGATTGAACAAACAATATACTTTATCTTATCCATAATCTGTTTAATCATGCTCATACATGGATTGATTAAAGAAAAACAAGCCTTAATCAAATCTCCCCTCTCCCTTATCGCCTTCAAAATCTGTCCCAAGAAATAAAAACAGTAACACATCGTTTGAAAAAAGAAAGATAAGAAATACGCATAACAATTGACCATTAAATTATGTCAGGCTTACAGCCCTTTTCCGGAGTATTGCCTTTTCCCCAATGCTCCACTTCGCTACGCATTGGGCTGAATGAATACGCCCTTTCAGGGCTGTTTTTTGTAGGGACGCAATGAATTGCGTCTCTACGGCGCATACATTGAACGTATGCGACGAATCTCCTCAAAAATGTATTTGCGTCCATTCGCGTCATTCGCGCTATTTGCGTTCGGAACATTGTAATCTGTAATCCGCAATTCATAATTCATTGACCATGTCTCCAGTAGCAAGCCTGCGAAGAAAAAGAATAAAAAAATTGTACCTTTGCGCAAGTAAAGAACATCCGGATGACTCCTTTTCTACAACAGATCGCGACTTTATTTTACGAAACGTACGGCACAGACGTACAACAGATGGCCTTCGTGTTTCCCAACCGTCGTGCCGGACTGTTCTTTCGCAAATACCTCTCGCAAGCAGCCGGCCGACCGATATTCTCGCCCGCAGTATGCACCATCAGCGAACTGTTCGCGCAATTGAGCGACAAGCAGCCGGCCGACCGGCTACAAATGCTCTTCCTCCTTTATCATATCTATATTCGCCACAGCGGAGCGAAGGAAACATTCGACGATTTCGTATTCTGGGGCGAGATGTTACTCAACGATTTCGACGACGTAGACAAATACATGGCCGACGCGCGCCAATTGTTTACAAACGTGACCGACTTGCACGAAGTAGAGAAAGACTTGAGCTACCTGCAACCGCAGCAGATCGAAGCCATCCGCGCGTTCTGGTCGTCGTTCCGTCACGGCGAAGAAGGAACGAGCCGCCGCTACTTCCTCGGCGTCTGGCAGATGCTCTATGCCGTCTACCGCGAGCTGCGCGATACGCTGGCCGCGCAAGGCAAAGGATATGAAGGGATGATCAGCCGCGAGGTCGTCGAACATATCGAGCGCGAAGGCGCTTGCCGGCTACCTTACTCGAAGGTCGTCTTCGTCGGATTAAGCGCCCTCTCGAAAACCGAATACACCTTGCTCCGATTGTTGCAGCAACAAGAGATCGCCGACTTCTACTGGGATACGGGCACGGGTGACAAAGTGATGGACTCCGACAACCGGGCGTCGTACTTCGTGCGCGAATACGTAAAGCAGTTCCCCTCCTCGCTGAAGCTCCCTCAGGAACCGTCGCACACGCCCGACATTACGCTGATCGGCATCCCTTCGCGCATCGGGCAGGCCAAACAGGTGCACGCCCTGCTCGAAGAAGTGCTCGACGGACGCGACGCGATGAGCGCCGACGAAGCCTTGCGCACAGCCGTGGTACTCCCCGACGAGCAACTGCTCATACCCGTCCTTCACTCCGTGCCCGAAGCTATCCGCCATATCAACGTTACGCTCGGCTATCCGCTTTCGGGCACGCCCGTAGCCTCTTTGATGGAAAACGTGCTCGCATTGCGTAAAAACACGCGCGTCATCGACGGAAAGTCGTGTTTCTACTATCGCGAGGTGCTGCCCGTGCTTAATCACCGGTATATTCAAGCTACGTCGCCCGCCGAAATCGTCACCATCGTCAGACAGATTACCGACAATAACCGCATCTACATCCCCGCGGCCGATCTCCAACAGACACCCCTGCTTACCCTCATCTTCGACCCCGCGCCAACGACCGCCGACGTCTCGTCCTACCTCATCACCGTGCTTCAAGAGCTGAACCGCATACTCTCCGCACGACGCGACGAGCGAGACTTCGACAACGAAGACCAACCCACCGGCATGGACGAGCTGGAACAGGAATTCGTCTACCATTATTTCACGACCGTCAACCGGATGAGAGACCTTATCGGAGCCTCCGGCATCGAAATGTCGGTCGATACATACGCGAGGCTACTCGAACGGCTCACCGAAACGATCACCATTCCTTTCCGCGGCGAACCATTGTCAGGACTTCAAGTCATGGGCGTGCTCGAAACGCGCGTGCTCGACTTCGAAAGGCTCATCGTGCTCTCCGTCAACGAAGGCTTTTTCCCCGCCCGCAAAGCCGCCGCCTCCTTCATTCCCTATAATCTGCGGCGCGGCTTCGGACTGCCCACTTACGAACATCAGGACAGCATCTGGGCTTATCATTTCTATCGGATGATCGCCCGCGCCAAGCATGTCACGCTCCTCTACGACACGCGCACCGACGGATTGAATACGGGCGAAGTCAGCCGCTACGTGCATCAGCTGCGTTACCATTACGAAATGCCGCTGCGTGAAAAAGTAGTCGTTTACAACATCGCCTCCTCGAAGCCCCCGGCCTTGCAAGTGCCCAAAACCGACGAAATCCTCCGCCTCCTCGACAACTTTCTGAGCAACGGCGCTCGGGCGCTCTCGGCCAGCACCATCAACACGTATTTAGACTGTCCGCTGAAGTTCTATTTCTCCTCGGTCGAACAACTCAAAGAGGAAGAAGAAGTAGCCGAAAGCGTCGATAACCGCGTGTTCGGAAACATCCTGCATCAGGTCATGGAAGAATCGTACCGCCCCTACTGCGGAGCGCAAGTAACGGCCGATCTCTTGCGACTCGCAGCCGACGACAAGATGCTGACCGAAAAAATCCAGCGTGCATTCGCCGAACTCTTTTTCCACACCTCCGAGCCACGACCTCTGAGCGGACAGAGCTACCTGACCGGTGAAATGATCCGCAAATACGCACGCAAAATCCTCGAACGCGACCGCCGCCTCACGCCCTTCCGCTACGTAGCCTCCGAGATGGAGATTCACCACCCCTTCACCCTCACCGACGGACGAACCGTAAACCTCAAAGGCTTTATCGACCGCCTCGACGAAGTGCGCGACGCCATCCGCGTCGTGGACTACAAGACCGGCACGAAGAAAGACATGCACTTCAAAACCGTCGAAAGCCTCTTCGACCCGACCGACGAGAAGCGCCAACCCGCCATCATGCAGGTCTTTACCTACGCGTGGATGTACGGCGACCGAAGCAACGGCATGCCCGTACAACCCTCCATCTACTACGTGCGCCACCTCTTTTCCGACGACTTCGACCCGTCCGTCTACTATGGCAAGGAGAAAAAACAAGTCACCGACTTCGCCGTCCTCCGCGACGAATTCGAAGATAACCTCCGCCACTGCCTCGACGAAGTCTTCGATCCCTCCGTCCCCTTCGGACAAACGACTCACGTCAAAATGTGTTCGTATTGCCCCTTCGCCGACATCTGCGGAAGATAAACTCCTTACATTCAATACATCATTTTTATTTTGTGTTAATTTCTCCCTTAAATGGCTTATGCCTTGATTTTATTTATATCTTTGCCCCAAGATATTTTTTTATTAAAACACAAATAAATGAAAAGAGCTATGAGAAAGCACAATTTTTATGCTGGGCCCTCGATTTTGAGCGAGTACACGATTAAGAACACGGCCGACGCCGTATTGAATTTTGCAGGCACGGGATTATCCCTGCTCGAAGTGTCCCACCGGGGCAAAGAATTTATCGCCGTCAACGACGAAGCGCGGACATTGATTAAAGAACTGCTCGATGTTCCCGCCACACACGAAGTCGTCTTCCTCGGCGGTGGCGCGAGCCTTCAATTCTGCATGGTACCCTACAACCTGCTGAAGAAAAAAGCCTCCTACCTCGACACCGGTACATGGGCATCGAAAGCCATCAAAGAAGCGAAATTCTTCGGCGAAGTAGACCTGGTAGCCTCGTCGAAAGACAAAAATTACACGTACATCCCCAAGAACTACACTCTTGCGCCGGATACGGAGTATTTCCACATCACGACGAATAACACCATTTACGGAACGGAAATCCATGACATCCCTCAGGTGAACGTTCCCCTCGTGGCCGACATGTCGTCCGACATCTTCTCCTTCCCGGTCGATGTCTCCAAATACGACATCATCTATGCCGGAGCGCAGAAGAACCTCGCTCCTTCGGGCGTGACCATCGTCATCGTCCGCAAAGACGCGCTCGGCACAGTAGAACGTCCCATCCCGACGATGTTGAACTACCAGACCCATATCGACAAAGATTCGATGTTCAACACCCCGCCCGTATTGCCGATCTTCGCCGCGCTGCAAACGCTGAAATGGTATAAGGAACAGGGTGGTGTCAAAGTATTGCAGAAGAAAAATCAGGAAAAAGCGGCCGTGCTGTACGACGAAATCGACCGCAACAAACTCTTCCGCGGTACGGCAGCGACCGAAGACCGCTCATTGATGAATGTCTGCTTCGTGATGAACGACGAATACAAAGAACTCGAAAGCTCCTTCGCCGAGTTTGCCGCTGCCGCCGGAATGGTCGGCATCAAGGGACATCGTTCGGTAGGCGGCTTCCGCGCATCGCTCTACAACGCCATGCCCCTCGATAGCGTCAAAGCCTTAGTAGAAACCATGAAAGAATTTGAGAAAAAGAATTGAGGAATGTTGAATTGTTGAGATGTTGAATTGTTGAGGTGTTCACAAAATGGAACATCTGTATGCGTTTGAGAAGTTAGATGTATGGCAGGTTTCGCGTGTTTTTGTCAAAGAAGTCTATCAACTTCTGCAAAAATTCCCTGATTTCGAGCTATACAATATAACAAGTCAAATACGGCGTGCAGCTGTTTCTGTTCCGCTGAATATTGCCGAGGGAACAGCCCGGCAATCATTCAAAGAACAATCGCGTTTTACAGAAATCGCCTACGGCTCATTACTCGAAGTATATTGTTCATTGCTCCTTGCAAAAGATCTGAATTACATCAGGGAGGACGACTTTCGGAATGTTCGGATAAGATAAAGGAGTTGTCGAATAAATTAAATGCGCTGAAAAACAGTCAGGCGAGACGAAGTAAAACTCAACAAAAAAACAACTCAACCATTCAACAAATAAACGAATAAACAAAATACCAATGAAAGTCTTAATTGCAACAGAAAAACCGTTTGCCGCTGTGGCGGTGAAGGGAATCCGTGAAGCTGTAGAGCAAGCCGGAATGGAATGCGTGCTATTGGAAAAATATACCGATAAAGCACAACTGCTCGACGCCGTGAAAGATGTGGACGCTCTCATTGTCCGTAGCGACAAGGTCGACAGCGAAGTGTTGGATGCGGCCAAGCAACTGAAAATTGTGGTGCGTGCCGGCGCGGGCTACGACAATGTCGACGTCGACGCGGCAACCGCCCATAACGTATGCGTGATGAACACGCCCGGACAAAACTCGAACGCCGTGGCCGAGCTGGCATTAGGCATGATGGTCTACGGTGTGCGCAGCATGTTCAACGGTTCTTCCGGATCCGAACTGCTGGGCAAGAAACTCGGAATCCATGCTTACGGAAACATCGGACGCCTCGTCGCACGCATCGCCAAAGGATTCGGGATGGAAGTCTACGCCTACCATCATTCGCGTCCGGCCAGCGTCATCGAGAGCGACGGCGTGAAAGCCGTTTCATCGGCCGAAGAATTGTACAAAACATGCCAGTTCATCTCTTTGCATGTTCCGTCCAGACCCGAAACGAAAAACCTGATCGGTTACGATTTGCTTTCCAGCATGCCCAAGGGAGCCATGCTCATCAACACGGCACGCAAAGAAGTGGTGAACGAGGCCGAGCTCGTCAAGGTAATGGAAGAACGCCCCGACTTCAAGTACCTCACGGACATTATGCCGGGTAACCATGCCGAACTGACCGAGAAGTTTGCCGGACGCTACTTCAGCACTCCCAAGAAAATGGGCGCGCAAACGGCCGAAGCCAACATCAACGCAGGAATTGCCGCAGCCAACCAGATTGTGGACTTCCTGAAAAACGGCAATCGAACATTTCAGGTAAACAAGTAATGAACCGGAAAGACCTCCCGATGACAATCAATCCCATCGCTATCATCGTATTTGAGATTACCCTTTCGGGAGGTCTTCTAATATGAATTCAACATGAAAATCAAACCTTTTAAAGGCATACGTCCGCCGAAGGACGTAGTGGAACAGGTACAGTCTCGCCCCTACGACGTATTGAACTCCGAAGAAGCGCGTGCCGAAGCGCAGGGCAACGAAAAGTCGCTCTATCGCATCATCAAACCCGAAATAGACTTCCCCGTCGGCACCGACGAGCATGACCCGAAAGTCTATGAGAAAGCGGCGGAGAACTTCAAGATGTTTCAAGACAAAGGGTGGCTGGTACAGGACGATAAAGAACAGTACTACATCTACGCCCAAACGATGGACGGAAAGACCCAGTACGGGTTAGTCGTTTGCGCCTATGTCGAAGACTATATGACCGGCAAGATCAAGAAGCACGAGCTCACGCGCCGCGACAAGGAAGAAGACCGCATGAAACACGTGCGGGTGAACAACGCCAATATCGAACCCGTATTCTTCGCTTATCCCGAAAACGGAGAGATCGACGCGCTTGTGGCCAAGTACACGGCCGGACAACCGGAGTACGACTTTACGGCTGCGTTAGACGGTTTCCGTCACACGTTCTGGGTAATTAACGACGAGACCGACATCCGGCGCATCACCGAACTGTTTGCGGCCATGCCGGCCCTGTATATCGCCGACGGACATCACCGTTCGGCCGCGGCTGCCCTCGTCGGCGCCGAGAAAGCGCAGCAAAACCCGAACCATCGCGGCGATGAGGAGTACAACTACTTCATGGCCGTTTGTTTTCCGGCCAACCAATTGACGATTATCGATTACAACCGCGTCGTGAAAGACCTGAACGGACTGTCGGACGAAGCGTTTCTGGACAAACTCTCCCAACACTTTACCGTCGAAAAGAAAGGTGCGGAGATTTTCAAACCGACACGTCTGCACGAGTTCTCGCTCTACCTCAGCGGCAACTGGTATTCGCTCGTGGCCAAACCGGGAACGTATGACGACAACGATCCGATCGGCGTGCTCGACGTTACCATCTCGTCGAACCTGATTCTCGACGAAATTCTTGGTATCAAAGACTTGCGAAGCGATAAACGGATCGACTTCGTCGGCGGTATCCGCGGCTTGGGCGAGTTGAAAAAACGGGTCGACAGCGGCGAAATGAAAGTGGCGCTGGCCCTTTATCCGGTGTCGATGAAGCAACTGATCGACATCGCCGATACCGGCAATATCATGCCGCCCAAAACAACGTGGTTCGAACCCAAACTGCGTTCGGGACTGGTCATTCATAAACTGTCTTAAAAAAAATCGACGGAGCGCGGAGGAGCAAAAGATTCTTCGCGCTTCGTTTCGTTATGGCTATGATAAAAAACATCGTATTCGATATGGGAGGCGTACTGGTAGACCTCTCTCGCGAGCGTTCCGTCCGTCAGTTCGAGGCTTTGGGAGTCAGCGATGCGTCCGACCTCATCAATCCCTACAGCCACAACGGTCTGTTCGGTTCCCTTGAAAACGGCGACATTACCACGCTCGAATTCTGCAAACTATTATCCGAACATTGCGGAAAAACACTTCACCCCGAGGCCATTCGTGAGGCGTGGAAGAGCATGGTCAATCCGGCACCCGTCTATAAACTCGATTATATTCTGGAATTGCGTAAACAATACAAATGCTACGTGCTGAGCAATAATAACGATATGATCGTGGAATGGGCAAAAACGAGCGACTTCTCCGATGCCCGCCGCCCGATTTCCGACTATTTCGATCAGATGTATTTCTCGTACGAACTGAAATGCATGAAACCCCACCCCGAAATTTTCCGGAAAATGATTGCCGACAGCGACATCCTCCCCTCCAAATCTTTATATATCGACGATGGCATGCAGCATCTCGAAACGGCAAAATCGTTAGGATTCGTAACCTTGCTTGTTGAAAACGGCCAAGACTGGCGCAACGCAGTCGATAAATGCCTCCAAGCACACACACCCTGAGTAAGTGTGATTTTGGACGTTGAACACGTACAGGAAAAACATCCCCGAAGTCTGCATAAGGCGATCGCTTGCCGCCTCGAAAATCCCTTACATGTATTCAAGCCTACGTTTGAGAATATTAAACCACAACAAAACAACCAAAAACCTCGATTTTTATCAAACGACGTATAAAAAACAGTTTTTTTATGTAAGTTTGCAACTTGGTATCGTTTACGGAGTTCATGAACGGAATAGAAGATAAAATAAAGTCGTTAAGGGAAGAGCTGGAGCAGCACAATTACAAGTATTACGTGCTTTCCATGCCGACGATTTCCGACAGACAGTACGATGAAATGATGAAGGAGTTGCAGCTTCTCGAAGAGCAACATCCTGAATTTTTCGATCCCCATTCACCGACCCAACGTGTGGGAAGCGACTTGTCGAAAGAGTTTGAACAGGTTACCCATCGCTATCCGATGCTCTCGTTGGGAAATACGTACTCGAAAGAAGAAGTCCGGGATTTTTATGAACGGACAGCCCGAACACTCAACGAACCTTTCGAAATCGTCGCCGAACTGAAATACGACGGCACTTCCATCTCGCTGATTTACGAAGACGGACGATTGACGCAAGCCGTTACCCGAGGCGACGGAATATGTGGCGACGACGTGACGGCCAATGTAAAAACGATCCGGTCGATCCCGCTGAAACTGCGCGGAGAAGGTTATCCCAAACGTTTCGAGATGCGCGGAGAAATTCTTCTTCCGTGGACGGAATTCGAGCGGCTGAACAAAGAACGCGAGGCGCAGGAAGAACCGTTGTTTGCCAATCCGCGCAATGCAGCGTCCGGCACGTTGAAACAGCAAAACCCTCAGATCGTAGCAGCCCGCCGGCTCGATGCGTATCTCTATTATATGCTGGGCGAAGAATTACCCGCCGACGAGCATTATGAAAATCTGCAAAAGGCGCGTACGTGGGGCTTCAAAGTTCCCGAAGTGATTCGGATCTGCCGTAACCTGCAGGACATAAACGATTATATTGCTCTTTGGGATGTGGAACGGAAGAATTTGCCGGTCGCAACGGACGGAATCGTATTAAAAGTCAATTCGTTGAGGCAACAGCGCTTTCTCGGCTATACAGCCAAGAGTCCGCGTTGGGCTATCTCGTATAAATTTCAGGCCGAGCGTGCCGAAACACGTCTGACGTCTGTCTCCTACCAGGTCGGACGGACGGGAGTCGTCACTCCGGTTGCCAACTTGGAGCCTGTTCAGCTGGCCGGAACGGTCGTCAAGCGGGCATCGTTGCATAATGCCGATATCATCGCCGGACTCGATTTGCACATCGGCGACCGCGTATATGTGGAGAAGGGCGGAGAAATTATTCCGAAGATCGTCGGGGTAAATACCGAAGCACGTCCGATGCTGATGGGCGATAAGGTCACTTTCATCCCCCACTGTCCGGAATGCAGGACGGCCTTGATACGTCCCGAAGGAGAAGCGGCGCATTATTGCCCGAACGAGCGGACGTGTCCGCCTCAGGTAAAAGGCAAGATCGAGCATTTCGTAACGCGCAAAGCGATGAACATCAATATAGGGCCTGAGACGGTTGAAGATTTGTATCATGCCGGTTATGTACGCAACGTAGCCGATCTGTACACCCTTCGCACGGTCGATTTGTTACGCCTCGAACGTTGGGCGGAGAAGAGCGCACAAAATCTGATGGACAGCCTCGAAGCTTCGAAACAGATACCTTTCGAACGGGTGCTGTACGGATTGGGGATTCGTTACGTGGGAGAAACGGTCGCCAAGCGATTGGCATATGCGTATGGCAGCATGGAGCATTTGGAGCAGGCTTCGCTCGAATCGCTCATGCAAACGGATGAAATCGGCGAACGGATCGCGCAGAGCGTGATCGATTTCTTTGCCGACGAACGCAATCGCAATCTGATCGACCGACTGAAGGAATACGGTTTGCAGATGGCTTTGCGGGAAGATGTGCTGGCCGCGCGCTCGGAGAAATTGAAAGGACAGGTATTTGTCATCAGCGGTACGTTTACCCGTCATTCGCGCGATGAATATAAAGCGCTGATCGAGCAAAACGGCGGAAAAAATACGGGTTCTATTTCCGGAAAGACGGATTACCTCCTTGCCGGAGCCAATATGGGACCGGCCAAGTTGGCCAAAGCCGAAAAAATGGGAATTAAAATTATCAATGAAGAGGAATTCTTAAACATATTAGCGGAATGATTCTGACAAGACACTTTTTATACAAGAAAATCAAATCACTGGCGCAGAAAGCTCTGACGCGGGCGCATTGCTACCGTTCGCTTGACGATGTACGGTATGTCCTTTTAATGTGTGAAGCAAGAGACTGGAAAGCGGTAGAACCTTGTGTCGAAACGCTCAAGGCCATGAAGAAAACCGTGCATGTCTGTGTGTATACGCGAAAAAACGAGGAGACGCCGATATGGGATTACGCTTATTTGCTCGTCGAAGAAGGTAAAGACATCAATATATGGAGTTTCCCCGATAAGAATTTATGCAAACAGTTGAACGGTCTGTCGGTGGATATGCTGGTCGACCTGACAAGCGACGAGGCGCCGATCATGCGCTATCTGATGCTGCAGCATCCCTCCTCCTTCAAGGTAGGGGCCAAACGACCTTCCGAGATGAATATGTACGATATGTCGATCGTCATGAAAGACGGGGTGTATGACATTCCTTTTCTCTTCGGGCAGATTCTGGTTTATCTACAGGCCATTCGTTCGAAATAAACGGAAAGCACCGGTTTTCACTTATGGCTACAATCGATTTAAGAGGGATGGGCGTTGCCCTGATCACACCTTTCAGACAGGACGGAAGCATTGACTACGAGGCTTTGCTCCGATTAGTCGAATTTCAGGTACAGAGCGGTACGGATTATTTGGTCGTACTGGGAACGACGGCGGAAACGCCCACACTGAGGGAGGAAGAGAAAGCGCAAATCGTACGGAAAGTCGTGACACAAGTGCGGCGCCGCATCCCGATTGTGTTAGGTGTCGGCGGAAACTGCACCCAAGTGTTAGTCGACACGTTAAAGCACGGTGACTTTCAAGGTATCGACGCCATCTTATCCGTAGTTCCCTACTACAATAAACCTTCGCAAGAAGGACTTTTTCGGCACTACGAAGCCGTGGCCGAAGCGACCCCGCTGCCGGTGGTGCTCTATAACGTGCCCGGACGCACGGGAGCAAACATGACGGCGGAAACGACCCTCCGACTCGCTTCCGCATTTGAGAATATCGTAGCCATCAAAGAGGCGTCGGGGAACATCAAACAAATGGATGATATCATCAAACATAAGCCCGCAGATTTCCAGGTCATCTCAGGCGATGACGGCATCACATTCCCGCTCATTGCCTTAGGAGCCGTTGGAGTGATATCGGTAATCGGGAACGCGTTCCCCAAAGAATTCGGCCGTATGGTACGGCTCGCGCTCGAAGGCGACTATACGAATGCACGGGTTATCCATTCGCGTTTTATGGAACTGTTCGAATTACTCTTCGTCGACGGCAATCCGGCCGGTGTAAAGAGCATGCTGAACATGATGGGCTTTATTGAGAACAAATTGCGTCTCCCCCTCGTTCCGACGCGCATCACGACGTATGAGAAGATACGTGACGTGCTGCATCGGCTGCATATCCAATGCTGAAACAGCACGTCAGCCGCGGAATAATCAAGTGCGTCTTTCTTTCGGAGAAGAAACGCACACATGATGCACACGTGTCGTAGAAAAACTCACTTGGGCAAATGAAACGCTCGCGTCATCTCGGCCATTTGCTCGTCGCTCATTCCGTCCGGCTCATAGCCCATACATTTGCTATTGATGTAAATCTGCGCCGACTTGCTAAGCGTATCGACCATATCGAATGCCTCCATAATATCGGTGCTTACCGACACGATGCCATGCTTTTCCCACATCACCACGTCATAGTCATCCAGCTCTTTGAGCGTCGCCTCCGCCAAGTTGATGGACGACGGCATCTCGTAAGGAATAATGCCCAGTCCGCGCGGACAGAAAGCCTTCGTCTCCGGAATCATCGACCATAAAAGACGGGTGAGCACATCTTTCTGAAGAAACTTTTTGCTGTGCGACATCGCAATCAGTTCGATCGGATGCGTGTGCAGCACCGCCTTGTAACCGTTTCCCGAAGCGATAAACTTATTGTGCATGGAGAGGTGTGACGGCAACTCCGACGTCGGTTTTACCGGATGGTCGGCAATAATCACATACCCCGAACAGTCGTCCGTAATCCGGATGACGGAACCGTTCTCCATCGGCCATCGGGCCAGATCGCGCATTCGTTTATTCGTTCCTTTGCAGTAAAAATAACAGCCTTTGAGGTGAGGCAGCGTCAGTCCGATAGGAATCGTTTCGCCCAGAGCCGGCAGCTGACGGATTTCGTCGTCAACCCATTCGGTGATGTTGACGGTAATATTACCTCCGTTCCGTTCGGCCCAGCCTTTTTGCCAAAGGTATCCGGCCACTTCGGCCACTTGATGTACTTCCCGCGTCAAGGCAGGACGATGATCTAAAATTGATTTCATGTTTATGATGCTTTTAAGTCGTTTTTATTTCAATTATTTAAGGACAAACCCGATGGAAAAGTCCCCGGTCTCATCCGTTTCATTCGTCTTCATTCCGGAAGATACGTTTTTACGGCAAACGCTCGCGCGATAAGGCGGCGCATCTCCCAGCGGTCGCTTACGAGTCCGGCCGCTTTGGCCTGCGTCATGCAGTTACCGATAGCCGTTGCTTCGGACGGACCGGCTACGACGGGAATGCCCAACGCACGAGCCGTCAACCGATTCATCAGGTCGTTCTGCGATCCTCCCCCGATGATGTGTAACTTTTCGATCGGGAACGGAGCCATTTCCGCAAGTTTTTCCGTTACTTCGGCATATCGATGCGCAAGACTTTCGAAGATGCAACGGATATATTCGGCATCGTTCGAAGGAGGTATCATCCCTTTTTCGCGACAAAGCGCAGCGATGGTTTGCGACATGCTCGACGGGTTGGCCAGACGCGAATCGTCGGGCGAGATGACGGCATGCGCTTTTCCGACACGCTCCGCCATATCGACCATTTGCGGATACGTATAGACGCGCCCTTCCTTCTCCCATTCCTTGCGGCACTGTTCGAGCAGCCACATGCCGGTGATGTTCTTCAGAAAGCAAGTCGTTCCCTCGGCGCCGCCCTCGTTCGTAAAGTTATGCTCGAACGATTCTTTCGTCACGATCGGTTCCGATGTCTCGATCCCCATCAGGCTCCAGGTACCGCTGCTCAGATAGGCAAAACGCGGATTCTCCGCCGGGACGGCAAGGATGGCCGATGCCGTATCGTGTCCAGCAACGGTTACGACCGGCACTTTTCCTACCCCTGTCTCCTCGGCGAGCGCGTCGGTGAGGGTGCCGATCGGGGTGCCGGGGTCGACGAGCGGATGAAGCAATGAAGGCGAAAGGCCCATGGCCGTCAGCAGGGACGGTTCGAAACGCCTTGTCGCAGGATTCAGCAGTTGCGATGTCGATGCCTCGGTATATTCGCAGACTTGCTTACCGGTCAGCATATAAATCAACAGATCGGGCATGAACAAGATTTTGTCGGCCTGCGCAAGCGGAGAGAACGCTTCGGCTTTGGCACAAAACAGTTGGAAGAGGCTGTTGAAATTCATCACCTGAATCCCTGTCATGCCATACACTTTATCACGCGGAACGAGCTGAAAGAATTCATCCGGCGCTCCGTCGGTATAAGGATCGCGGTAGGCGCGCGGCATCCCGAGTATCGTACCGTCACGACCGATATAGCCGAAATCGACGCCCCACGTATCGATACCGATCGACGTGAGCCGGATTCCCTGACGGGCGCACTCGCGCAGTCCGTCCTTCAACGACTCGTACAGACTGAAAACGTTCCAGTAATATCTGCCATGAAGCTCCATGATGGCGTTTGGGAAGCGTGTCAGTTCCCTGATTTCAAACTTGTCGTCTTCTAACATGCCGAGCATCGACCGTCCGCTGGTAGCGCCCAAATCGAATGCCAGAAAATAATGCTTCTTCATGATTTCCGAATTTTTCGCACAAAAATAGGCATATTTCTCCGATGATAAACAGCTCCGTTCATCCGGTATGTATATTATTTGCGATTTATGACGGGCAACTGAAACTGTACGCCCAACGTAAACCCTTTAAAAAGCTGCTCCCGTCCGAACGGTATGCTGTATCCTGCCGTCACGTTGGCGATAGATAAGATGCTCAGTCCTACTTTCGGCTGAACGGAGCAGGGAGTGACCGAGAGGCCGGCCATCACCATTACCGCATGAAAATCGGCGCCGATTTCGGGAACGATACGATGCCTTCCGTCATACTTCAGATAATGTACCCCCCCGTAAAACGTAGCGCTGGCCCAGAAATAATCGCCTACGAGGTAACCTCCCCCCAGAAACGCCGTATTTTTATCCCGGTTATGATTGTATCCCGCGCGAAGGGTGAAGGCGTCGACAGGCTTCGAAGGGACTTGCGCATACCCGCTCCATGCACAGAGTACGAAGACGAGTAAAAGTCCTGCTTTCTTTATCTTTTGTCTGATCATGCTGAACATTTGTTTCGAAAGCAAAAATACGGTTTTTATATGAATCGGCCTTATCCTGCGATTTTAACACTTCGCCGAGCAGCGTTTTCAACCTTTTTTGCATCATATCTAAAAAACGTTTGATGATATATCTACTAACTTTGTACAACAAATCATGGAAGCGATAAACGATTATACTCCGCCCGACAAACCGATGCGCCTTGCAAACCGCACCAGAGGCGCAGCGTATAAGAGATATCCGAAATGCGGAAAACAAGTATAAACTTAAAAAAAGAAGATATTATGAAGACAAAAAAAGAAGTCTTATTTGTACGTTTATTATTACTATGGATAACCGCTGGAATAACGGGCTGTAACAAGGATGATGATCAGCTATGGGAAATATCGCCCGATGGAAAGCAAGCCGTTATAGAGCAGAAGATAAACGGTATTGCTTTTAAGTTTTGTCTGCTTAATGAACAGGGAAAACCGGCAACAGTCTTTAAGGAAGGAGAAAATTTCACCTTTTATTTCCGAATAAAAAATGAGACGGGAAAAAATTTTTACTACAATGCCTATCCATGTGTTTATGCGAAGGATTTCTTTTCCATTTGGTACTCTTCCGGAAAAACAGTAGGAAAATCTTATGAAGCTATGGCGCAGGAAGATATCGGCATAGCAGCTTATCCATTTAATAATAACGACAGTTATATCTTTAAAGTATCATGGGTTCATCCTGAAGAATCGATCGTTCAAGGTGGAGATTTCCGTTATAGAAGCCTAAAGAGAAAGCCTCTTAAAGCAGGAAGTTATTACACAAGTTTCTCTCATAAATTTAAATTGTTCCCTGTTTCGGGAGGTAAACATATGGAAACAGAAGACATTCATTTCAAAATTAATTTTAAAATCCGATAACATGAAAATAAAAACATTTTTATCCTACGCATTTTTTCTGCTCTTGATGTTAGGAGCAACAGGGTGTGAGAAAAAAAGTTCCGAGGAAGAAAGCCACATCTCTTGTCCATGCGAATGCGTGGAAGAGAAGGTACATATCATGGAACTGAAAGATGAAACGTTATATGTCCAATATAACAGTTTCTTAAAGAAATATGTATTAGTCTCCAAGAGTAAAGAAGAAGCACAAGGAAAATTCCAAATTCCTATCGTTCCATGCGAAAATGATATTCCTGACAGATATAAACAGGAAGACCTGCCTGTTATTGTCAGTGGACAGAAGTTCGATTGTAGTGAGTATTATAAGCCTAACGCCAGATACTATCACCGCTTTTACATCCAATTATCCAGTATAAAACGGTATCAGTTACAAAATACAACGCCATGAAGAAACGACCTAAACAGCGACCTGCCGACAAGCCAATGCGCCTCGCAAACCGCACCGAAGGCGCAGCGTAAAAGAAATATCCGGAACGCGAAAAGCAATTATAAACCTTTAAAAAAAGAAGATATGAAGACAAAAATCATTTTATGGATAGGTGCCCTGCTTTTGCTAACGGCAGGAGCGGGGTGTGAGAAAGAAAGTTCCGAGGAAGAAAGCCACATCTCTTGCTCATGCGAATGTGTGGAAGAGAAGATTCCGATTGTAACCCTTAAGAATGAAAATGCCCATTTTCGATATATAAAAAGGCGAAATGATTTTGCTTTGGAAATAGAGAATAAAGAGCTTGTACATGGACTTTATCTTATCCCCCGCGGATGTGATATTCCTGAAAAATACAAAAAAGATGGCCTCTCCGTTATAATCAGTGGAGAAGTCTTTGATTGTAGTGAATATATCAAGCCGTGGATTAAACGGGATCCTGTTTACTTTATTAAATTGTCAACGATAAAAAAGAAGATATGAAGATAAAAATTACTTTATGGATAAGTGCCTTGCTCATAATGATGGCAGGGATGGGATGCGAGGAAAAAGATGAAAAGAATATGGTAGATATTTTCTTTTCTAATTTACAAAAAGCGCCTCACGATATTATGGCGAAAAAAGATTTTCCGGATTGGCTTTCAGAAAAAGTAAATCAAATGGAGAAAGAAAATGAAAAAGATATTGCTATCGTCAAAATCAGATTATATCAAGGTGAATAGAATGAGAAGGCCGTTTATTTTGTAAAGAACTTTTAAGTTCATGTTTATTTTGCGAAGTGTATTATGACGGAGGAAAGCGAGTTGCTTGGAGTAAGGAAGAGATTGCTACAGATCATTTTTGCCGTACAAGTAAAGACTGGAAATTAATTTACGAGTATGGGAATGGAGTTTTTGAATAACGAAAGCCCTGCGAGATGTTTAATGGGGTTGGTTTACATAACACCCAACACTCTATTTCCCGTGTGTCAAAAAAACATAAAAAAACAGGCGAAATATTTGCATATAATCAAAAACTGTATCTATCTTTGCAGTAACACATAAAAAAACACAACACTATGGAAAAAACGACCGATACTCCACCCGACAAGCCGATGCGCCTCGCAAACCGCACCGGAGGCGCAGCGTAAAAGAAATATCCGGAACGCGGAAACAAGTATAAACCTCTAAAAATAAAAAAACATGAAACAGCAAATCATTTTATGGATAGGCGCCTTGCTTTTGCTGATGGTAGGAATGGGGTGCGAGAAAGAGAAAGAAGAGTACGGTTCTACCGAATTGTACGGGACATGGAAACTGGCTGGTTTCGGCAACACGGCAGACAAGACTTTGCGGGAAGCCGAACCCAAAGAGTGTGAAAAATGCTATACAATAACATTTTTAAGTGACGGAACGATAACAGGACATACTTCTACAAATGAAATAGGTGGAGAGTACCAGATAAAAGGTGAAAGCCTTCATTTTCTAAAAATAGGAGGAACTAAAATCAATGAACTTTTCGATGGTCGAAACTATGTAGAGGCTTTATATAAAGTTCATCGCTTCGAAATAGCCTCAAAGCAATTGAAGCTATGTTATGATGATACCAATTATTTACTGTTTAAAAAGAAATGATTATGAAACGAAAGACTATTTTATTTACCGTAATCGCTCTGTTCTTGCTAACAGCAGGAGCGGGGTGCGAGAAGAACAAGGACTACGAGGTTCCTACGCAACTGACCGGTACTCGGTGGGAACTGGCCGGAATAGTGGATGCAAAAACCGGGAAAATCACTCCCCTTGCACCGAAAGGCAGCTACTGGTTTAAATTTATTTCCGAGACAAAAGCCCAAGGGCGTTCCGTCTTTAATGATATGAGGGTTTATCTTACAACTCCTCCTCATATTGATATAGTAACGAAGGTTGGGGATGATCATAACGGCGATGCCGCGCTGTTCTATCACATCATAAAGAAGCTCGAATCGTACACATGGGAGAAAAATGAACTGAAATTTTTCTACGACAATAAACAATATTACTTACTTTATAAATACTCGAAGTCATGAAAAGAATAATACTCTCTATTTTAGGATACTTGTTTTTTATACAATTTTTAAGCGCACAAATAACGACCAATGAAGTTCCTTTTAGTTTCGGAGTCACTCCCTCTCAGTTATTAAGAGATATTTCTACACAAGAGTTATCTGCTCCGAATATGACGATAATACAGGCGCAAGACAAAGTCAAAGACGCTTTACCGGGTGGCCCTTTGCGATTTGCTTATCCCGTAAAAGTGCATTACACATTAGCTAATTCCGGGGTGTGGCAAACGTTAGAAGATGGCAGCAAATTGTGGAGGCTAAAGGTTAGATTGCCAGGAGCCCTTTCCACGAACGCTCTATACGATAAGTTCCGGTTGCCTAAAGGAGCAAAGTTCTATGTATACAGTGAAGATACAAGGCAATCTATCGGGGCCATAACCTCCGAGTACCTTAATAACGAATCAAACGGTGCATTTGCATTTTCAACCGGCTTGATATATGGAGAAACGGTTACTTTCGAATATTATCAACCGGAAACCGTTCGTGAAGAAGCCATTATATCCATCTCTCGCATCGATTATGGATACAGGTATATTAACAGTCCCTATACTGTCCGAACAAGATCTTTTGATGACTCCGGCGACTGTCAGGTAAATGTAAACTGTCCGGAGGGAGCGAATTGGAGAATGGAAAAGGATGCTATTGCCAGAATTATGGTTGTCTCGGATTACGGATCAGGATGGTGTTCCTGTTCATTGGTCAATAACACCAATAACGACAACACTCCCTATGTATTGACGGCCGATCATTGTTTGCAAAATGGTTATGGTCAAAATCTGTTTGATGCGATTAGCAATCCGAATGCCTCTCGATGGGTTTTCTATTGGGGGTATGAACATCCGGGTTGTTCCGATGGCAACGAACCGGCTCATCGGTCAACGGTTAGGGCTACCGTGGTTGCGAACAATGGATCATCTGATTTTGCTTTACTTCGATTAACGCAAGACCCGCGTAATTTAACCGGATTTACCCCTTATTATTTAGGTTGGGATCGTTCCGGTAATTCGGGAACAAGCGGTGTCGGTATTCACCATCCGAGTGGAGATGTAAAAAAGATATCGACATATAGAAATGTACCTATATCTACTGCTTATGAGAGTAATTCTCCAAACAATTCCGCTACCCATTGGCGGATAACATGGAGTCCTACAGAGCCACATCATGGAGTTACAGAAAAAGGTTCTTCCGGTTCCCCATTATTGAATAACGATCATAGAGTAATCGGCCAGCTACATGGAGGACTGTCGAGTTGTAGTTCTTTAAATTCACCCGATTGGTACGGCAAATTCAGTGTTTCCTGGACAGGAAACGGCGCTACCGATTCGAGAAGGCGGTTGAGAGATTGGTTGGATCCACAAGGGACAAATCCGCAAACGTTAAATGGCATAGGAAGACCTACTCTCATTGGGCCCATGACCATTTGCAACCAGCCTAACTATACCTACACAATAAAGAACCTTCCGCAGGGAGCAACCGTACAGTGGAGTGCTAGTAACAATAGCATGACGTTGCAGTCCGGTCAGGGAACAGCAACGGCTCTATTTAGGCAAACCGGATTTGCCAACGCAGAGATACGAGCAGCCATTCGTTTTAACGGAATCACAATTGCCAACTTGACACAGTATAACTATTTGCCAACCCTCTATCTCCGGCCCTGCATCGGTCTGCAATCAGGCGACCTACACGGTAGAAAATCTGCCGCCGGGCGCAACGGTGCAATGGAGCGTATCGAATTCGAATGTCGCTACGATAAGCAATAACGGAGTATTGCGAGTTACCAATCAAACCTTTGCGTTAACTCATGTGGAAGCGAACATTTTCACGAGAGGAAACGAATTAACCATCAGGAAAGAACGCGTAATGACCGGTCAACCCAAATTTCAGATACAACCTCTCGGCTATTCAGGAAGCAATTTTGCCAGCTTCTTTCTGACACCTCAAGGAGAAAATGGAGACTTACAGAATGTCCCTTTAAATTATCGTTGGAGTTATACGAAAATAGACGGAAGCGGTTATACTTTAATTGGGTATTATCCGAATACCACCTTCTTAAACATCCAACCGGTTGTTACATTCCCCGGCCCCGGCACCTACATGATTACCGTAGAAATCACAGGATATCCTTGTTATATACCTTTCGCAAGGTATGAATACAGCTGTGGTTCGAATTTCTTCACCCTCTCGCCCAACCCGGCAACGGATGCAGTGACCTTGCAGCTGATGGAGACGGACGAAGTCAGCGGATTAAGCGTGCTCTCGACCGACAGAAGCACCTACGAAATCCAGCTCTGGAGCGGTATGACGATGCTGCGGTCGTTCCGGACGAATGAGCCGACGTTCCAAATCCCGATGGCCGGACTGCCGGCAGGACTGTACTTCGTGCGCGTCGTCAAAGACGGACAGACGTATACGCAGAAATTGATTAAGAAGTGAGAGAAAAGTG
>NZ_JAUMYS010000019.1 GCF_030528505.1 Tannerella sp. | reverse complement strand
TAAATAAAGCTACAAGCCAGTATATACATTAATATATATAAAAGAAAAATAGAGCGCAAAAACACGAGAAAAACAAAACAGGAACAAGGAGTACAATCATTCAACGGTTCGATTAAAAATCGACCGTCAGACGAAAATTCAGCTGGCGACCGGTCAAATAATTCGGCACCGCATACTGATGACTATATACATCCGTTATCCAATAATAAGAACTCGTATTGTAAATATCGAATACATTGAATACGTCAAGCCCTAACCAAATGCTTTTGAAATTCCGGAAAAAACCCCGTTCCATCAAAGCATCTTCTCCCCCGGCCAGCTGATACGTAAAACCGAGGTCTATGCGACGATAAGGCGGCGTTTTGTAATTGCTTCCGTCATATCCCCGACGTGGTACCGTGACGGGTAATCCCCCGGTCAGCACACCGCGCAGATTGAGCATGGCCCGGCGGTAGCCGGGAAAATAGTCCTGAAAATAAAGCGAAATATTATACGCGGGACTATTCGGCATTGATACGCTGACTGTTTCCCGACCACTCCGTTTAATCGTCTGACGTGATTTCATCAACGACAAGCTGATCCAAGAATCGGTTCCGGGTACAAACTCGCCGAAAAGTTTCATATCCAAGCCGGCAATATACCCTTTCGCACAATTCTCTCCATAGTATCGTATCTTCACATTATCTAACGTATAAGGATTGATATTGCTTAGGTTCTTATAATACAGCTCCGTCGTCAACTTAAAGTTCCGACTGCCGACCTTAAATCCGTAATCGCCTCCCAAAATAAAATGCATCGACCGTTGCGATTTCAACTGCTCATTAAGCCTGATCACCGTATTTCCATCTTTATCCTTCACCTCAGTGCGCAATTCTTTATAAAAAGGAGACTGATAATACAGTCCGGTCGCAAAACGAAACGTGAGATCCTGATTGGCATTCGGAATGAAGCCTAACGAAGCGCGCGGACTGAAAAGAAACTCCTTGCTGTAGGTCCAATAACTGCCACGTATACCGCCGACAAGCGTAAACAAGCCCTGGTCGGTGCGAAACTTGAACACATCCTGAACATAGGCCGCGAGACGCGTACTACTTAATTTATTGTCCGAAAAAAGATTCGCAATCACATTTACCTCCTTACCGGTCTGAGGTAACGAATAACCGGACGAATCACGACTTTCCCATTCGCTGATTTTATCGATAATACGTTCCATCTGCGCGTTGACGCCCCATTTCAATGTTTGATGAGTCGTAAGCTGTGTGATGCCGTAGAGTCCGACATGACTAACGGTCGCTTGTAATCTGTTTCGTGCGTGTTCGTGATACGATGCGAGCGTAATGGATTGTTCTCCTTCAGCGGTCTTTTCATCGTCATCCTCTTCTGCGGCCTTATCCAGACGATAATTTCCGGTCAAATCGTAACTTTCCTCTTCATTGCTCCGGAAAGCGAAGGCCTGCAACCCCAGTTCCGTCTTTGCACTTAATTGATGCTTCAACGTCAAAGCCCCATAGATCGTTTCAAACTTGTCACGTTCTTTTCCATCGAAATACACATGAAACTTTTGCTTATTCTTTACCGTACCAAACGTGGTCTCCAATTCAATCGGGACATATTTGTAATGGTTAGACGAGAGGTTTCCCAGAAAATGAAGTTCCCACTTCGGAGCCGGTTTATAGGTCATGAAGGTTTGCAAATCTACGAAGCGCGGCACATACTCGGCACGGCCAACTAAATTGCTCAACAGCGAACTCGACATTTTGTAACGTATGCCGGTAACCTGTGTAAATTTCTTACTTCCACTGCCCACATACGCACTCGCGTTGCTGATGTTCAATTTACAAGCGCCAAGCACACCGACCGAAGCCGAGCCTTCCGGTTTTGTCGGCTTTTTATACGAGATATCCAAGACGGAACTCATCTTATCTCCATAACGCGCGTCAAAACCGCCGGCCGAGAACTGCACGTTTTCAGTCAAGCTCGGATTGACAAAACTTAATCCTTCCTGCTGACCGGATCGTATCAGCAAAGGACGAAAGACCTCCATCCCGTTCACATAAACGAGATTTTCATCAAAACTTCCGCCGCGCACCGAATATTGCGTACTCAGTTCATTGCTCGACGATACGCCGGCGTACGTCACGATCAGACTTTCGATACTCCCGCCCGCCGGATCGGGAAGAATCTTCAAGCGACCGGCATCGAGTGTCTCCATCGTAGTCGTCTGCCTGCGAATCGCCGTAACCGACACTTCGTTCAGTTGGAGGGAGGTATAATTCATTTGTACGTTCACACGCATATCTTGCGACAAACGCGGAATCACTCGCTCTGCCTTATTGTATCCGAGACACGAAAAAAGCAGCACAACGGAATCGCCCGGCGAAACCGACAACGAATAAAATCCTTTCTCGTCCGTCATCGCGCCAGTCAGTGTGTTTTTCACCTGTACAGCTACGAGCTCCAACGGGTTGCCCTCGGCATCCCGCACATTTCCCGAAACTTTCACTTTGCCCTGAGCATTCAAACCCACGGCTATCAACAAAAACAGAAGCGACGCCAACGTACGATTTCTCATCTTTCCTTTATTTTACGTGAGTATGAACGTAAAAAAAGCCCAAAGCGTATATTCCGCCGGCAATTTTTACCAACCGAATGCTTTATCCGTCATCCACATTTGCTGCGCTTTCATCGTCTGCTCAATCACTTCGCGAGCAATCCCGTCACCACCGTTCAGAGGCGAAATATATTTTGCGATGTGTTTAATCTCTGGGGCTGCCGTAGCCGGCGCAATAGGCAAACCGACACGGCACATCACTTCATAGTCCGGGATATCGTCGCCGGCATACACGATCGCTTCTTCTTCCAAACCGGTCTTCTGAAGAAAATCTTCGTAATCCTTTATTTTGATAGAGCTACACATATAAATATGCTGCACCCCGAGACGCTCGAAGCGAAAACGTACATTTTCCGTGTAGGCACCGGTGATGATACCCACCTGATAACCATGCTTAACAGCCAATTGCAACGCATAGCCGTCTTTGATGTTAACGGTTCGGGCCGGATCGCCGTTATCCGTCAACGGAATTTTGTCGGACGACAGCACGCCGTCCACATCGAACAGAAAAGCTTTTATTTTTGTCAAATCATACGGTATCATCATGTTCAAGATTGAGATAATTGGTGAATATGTTTACTGATTAATTCATACAGCTCACGCACGACCGGATCGGTCAGCATGGCCGATTGTTTTTCGATCACATTGCGATCGTATCGCACGGCCGGTCCCGTCTGCGCATCAGCAGGAGAAAGGGTATGTATTTTTGCGGCCGTTTCATCAATAAGCGGCAACAGCACGGCAGGGTCTATCCCCTGCTCATTCAAAATCCGATCGGCAAGGACATACATGTGATTTGTAAAGTTACAGGCAAAAACTGCGGAAAGATGCAAATAACGCCGTTTCTCGGAAGCGAGCACCCGCACATCGGAAGAAATCTTTTCGGCCAGCGTTCGCAGACGCTGTTCATTTTGCGGCGAATCAGCTTCGATAAAGCAAGGAACATTCCGGAAATCGATTGGTCGTTTTTTTGAGAAAGTCTGTAACGGATAAAGCACGCCATAGTGGCGCGCATATCCGTCAAAAATATCCATCGGCACACTGCCTGCCGTATGCAACCAAAGCCCTTCGTTCGGGGAAACCTGTGCCACAATCGTCTGCAAAACGGCGTCTTTCAGAGCAAAGACATATAAATCGGCATCCGAACGTAGTGCGCCGATATCCGTTGTCCACGCACACGCGTGCTCCGCAGCCAGCCTTTGTGCATTTGCTTCAGTACGGCTATAAATCTGACAGATACATAGTCCGGCCTGCCGCATCGCTGCGGACAGATGAGTCGCTACATTTCCGGCTCCGATAAAGACGACCTTCATGCCAGAGTCGCTTCCTCCGATGTACCGGGCAACGCGAACTTACCGATATGCACCTTCTCCCACAACAAGTGGGATTCATCGAACGGTTTGCGTTCCTGATCCTTGTGGCCAAAACCGATGATACACAGAACCCCCATCTGATACGGTATATCCAACAAATCGCGGACATATTGCTCCGAGTCGCGCTCATCGGCCGTCAGACGGTTCCGCACATGGCACCAACAGCTCCCCAGGCCTAAGTCCTCGGCCTGCAACTGCATATATATCGCGGCGATAGAGGCATCTTCGACCCACACATCGCTTATCGTCATATCACCCAACACCACAACGGCCAACGCGCATCCTTCGAGAAAACCGCCCCCGGCGCTTTTGCACCTCGCCAACTGCGTCAGCATATCCTTATCTTCGACCGTGATAAACTGCCACGAATGCGAGTTCTTCGATGTCGGAGCCATCAAAGCGGCTTTCAAGAGTTGCTGCACCTTTTCCGGTGCGATCAGTTCGTCCGTAAACTTCCGCGTGCTGCGTCGACGGGTGATCAGAGAATTGAAATCTTCCATACTATATATTATAATGATGTGAGGACAAAATTAGAGAATTTTTCCGAAATGGAGCTTCTCAAGAAAATGAACAGGACGAAAAAAACATCTCGTCACAAAAAACTTCGAGGGTGTGTCAAAACGCAATGTTTGGGCACACCCTCTTTAGGTGTGTAAGAATGGGCGAAAAGCAAGGCGCTAAGGATGAGAACGAGGGAGCATACTAACGTATGTGACCGAGCTCACATTCCGCAAGCAACGAAGGAGTTCGCCCGTTATGACATACCGCCGAGTCTGTATGATGTTCTACGGCTGATTACAGCCATTCTTTCATAAACGCATTCATTTCCTCAGCATGTGCTTCAAGACTTTGCAACAGCTTAAACTGAGCCCGTGTACGAATCAGATTATGCTTCGGCTTATGCGTTTTATAATAGGTGTCGCCATTGAGATAATCGGTCAGGAAACGTACGGTCTGCATATACGTCAACAGACGTCCTCCGTAAGGGAGGAGACTGATTTCGAGCGGTGTCAGGAAAGATTTTGCCTTTTCCATATAACCGCGCGTGTACGCTTTGAAAATCTCCATATTTACTCCCACTCGATCAAGTTGCTCATCGTCTTCGGATCCGGTATTGGCTCCGGTACGGATAAAATCGCCGATGTCGGACAAGACAAAGCCCGGCATGACGGTATCCAGATCAATCACACATAAGACCTTCCCTTCTTCATCGAACAAGATATTGTTGACTTTCGTATCGCAATGGTTCGTGCGTTTTTTCAGTTTGCCTTCACGATACAACTCTTCCTGAACGCACATTTCCTTGGCACGCTTCTCAATTTCGTCAATGAGGTCTTTCACCTCATCCACACGTCCGGCCGCATTTGCCTCAACTGCCTCGTGAAATTGCTGCAACCGGAACTCCATATTATGAAAGTTCGGAATCGTTTCACCCAAAGCCCCTTCGGGTAAATCGGCAAGCATCGATTGGAAATCGCCAAAAGCGCGTCCGGCCTCATAAGAAGAAGAAGGATTCACTTCCTCCAGACTTTGGCAACGAGGAATCATCAGACAAACGCGCCAATAACTTTCGCCGTCGAAATAATACCTTTTCCCGTCATCGGTCGGAAGGAAAGTCAGCACCTTACGGTCGATATCCTCTTCTCCGCGCTCCTGCAACTTCGCGCGGATATGCGATGTAACCGTATGAATATTATTTTGGAGCATCTCCACATTGGTGAAGATATGATGATTGATACGTTGTAAAACATAACCGGGTGTACCGGATTCGGTAATTACTTTCAGCGTATCGTTAATATGTCCGTTACCGAAAGGCTCGACAGACAGGACCTTTTCTTTAATATCAAATCGACTCAGGATTTGCAGATATTTTTCGTTTGTCATGGTGTTGAAAAAATTTGATGTAAACCAAAAAAAGGACGCTCCATAGAACGCCCTCTCTGATCGTACGTATTACACTTACTTTTTGTTTCGGTTACCGTAACGGCTCATAAACTTGTCTACACGACCGGCCGTATCGACCAACTTGGCCTTACCCGTATAAAACGGATGCGAACTGCTGGAAATTTCCAGTTTAACCAGCGGATAGGTAACCCCGTCAATCTCGATTGTCTCTTTCGTGTTGATCGTAGAACGCGTGATAAACACTTCTTCGTTCGACATGTCTTTGAAAGCAACCTGACGGTAATTTTCCGGATGAAGTTCCTTTTTCATTGTTCTTCTATTTTTTTAATTTATTATGATCTTGTTTCCTTTTTCCAAATACGGGGTGCAAAAGTATTCATAATTGTTTAAACAAGCAAGAAAAAAGCGGTAAAATTCTAATTCATAGCATAGCCCCGTCTAATTTATGCGCCAAACAATGAAAAAAAATGCTCCATATTTATTCGTTCCTGATTTTTTTCGTACCTTTGAGGCTGATTTTTCACATATAACACAAGAAACAATGATAAATTACAAAGACTTAGGCTTGGTGAACACGCGTGAAATGTTCAAAAAAGCAATCAACGGAGGCTATGCAATTCCGGCCTTCAACTTCAACAACATGGAACAGATGCAGGCCATCATTCAGGCCGCGGTAGAAACGAAATCGCCGGTGATTTTACAAGTTTCGAGTGGGGCGCGGAAATACGCCAACCAGACAATCCTGCGCTACATGGCCGAAGGTGCCGTTGCTTATGCAAAAGAACTCGGATGCCCGAATCCGCAAATCGTCCTTCACCTCGACCATGGGGATACGTTCGAACTTTGCAAAAACTGCATCGACATGGGATTCTCTTCCGTCATGATCGACGGTTCGCATCTCCCATACGACGAAAACGTCGCACTGACGAAGCAAGTCGTTGAGTATGCTCATCAGCACGATGTGACAGTGGAAGGTGAATTAGGCGTTCTGGCAGGCGTTGAAGACGATGTCGTAGCAGAACATCACACCTACACGAAGCCGGAAGAAGTCGTTGACTTTGTAACGAAAACCGGCTGTGACTCGCTGGCGATCTCGATCGGTACCTCGCACGGAGCAAACAAGTTCAAACCCGAACAGTGCAAGCGTGACGCAGATGGACGCCTTGTTCCGCCGCCTTTGGCTTTCGATATCTTGGAAGCAGTGGAAAAAGAATTGCCGGGCTTCCCGATTGTGCTCCACGGATCATCGTCCGTACCGCAAGAAGATGTAGACACCATCAATAAATACGGCGGTGCGCTGAAAGATGCGATCGGTATTCCGGAAGAAGAGTTGCGTAAAGCTGCCAAGTCGGCCGTTTGCAAAATCAACATCGACTCCGACAGCCGCTTAGCCATGACGGCTGCCATTCGTAAAGTATTTGCCGAAAAACCGGCCGAATTTGATCCGCGTAAATATTTAGGACCGGCTCGCGATGCAGCGAAGGCTCTTTACATCAATAAGATCAAAAATGTATTAGGTTCAGACAACAAGCTTTAATTAGTACGATAAAAAATCAAAGCGAAAAAGGGCTGTCTCACAAAAAACGGACAGTCCTTTTTTTGTGCTGTTGCTTCGGGCATCTCCCGTAAAAACGGCTCCCACTCCTGCTCTTCCGTCCATCGGCCTAATTTCCGTATGTTTCGTTCCGTAAACGGGGCATAACATGTTCCGATATTTTTCTTACCTTTACCTCTTCAAAAAAACGATGTATGGCTAAAGTTAAATCCGTATATATCTGTTCCGACTGCGGTGCCGAATCACCGAAGTGGGTCGGCAAATGTCCGTCGTGCGGCGCGTGGAATACGTATGTAGAAGAACTTGTAAAGAAAGAACCCGCAACATGGCGGGCTGTTCCGGGAATCGTACGTGACGGCATGAAGCCCCGGCTGCTGCGTGATGTCACGGCAAAAGAAGAGACACGTATCGATATGCACGATACGGAATTGAACCGTGTCTTAGGCGGCGGATTAGTGAAAGGCTCGCTCGTACTCGTCGGAGGAGAGCCGGGCATCGGAAAATCTACGCTCGTGCTGCAAACCGTTTTGCAGATGAAAGGTCTGCATACGCTCTACGTTTCGGGCGAAGAGAGCGCTCAACAGTTGAAGATGCGTGCCGACCGTCTGGCCGGAAAAGATACCGATATGGGCAATTGCCATGTGTTTTGCGAAACGAATCTCGAACAGATTTTCGTACAGGCGCAAAATCTCCAACCCGATCTCTTGATCATCGATTCCATCCAAACCATGTTTACCGACCGAGCCGAATCGTCGCCGGGCAGCATCACCCAAGTGCGTGAGTGCAGCGCGGCGGTACTGAAGTTTGCCAAAGAGACGGGGACTCCCGTGCTGATGATCGGACATATTAATAAGGAAGGCAGCATCGCCGGACCGAAGGTGCTCGAACACATTGTCGATACCGTCTTGCAGTTCGAAGGCGATCAACATTATATGTATCGCATCCTGCGAAGCATCAAGAACCGTTTCGGCAGCACCTCCGAGCTGGGCATCTATGAGATGCGGCAGAACGGATTGCGGCAGGTCGAAAATCCCTCCGAACTGCTCCTGACCGAGAATCACGAAGGACTCAGCGGCGTAGCCATTGCGGCCGCGATGGAAGGCGCTCGTCCTTTCTTGATCGAGACCCAGTCGCTCGTCAGCAGCGCCGTCTACGGAACGCCTCAACGCAGTGCGACAGGATTCGACCTCCGGCGGATGAATATGCTGCTGGCCGTACTGGAAAAACGCGCCGGTTTCAAGCTCGTACAGAAAGACGTTTTCCTGAATATCGCAGGAGGGCTGCGCGTAAGCGATCCGGCCATCGACCTGCCGGTGATCAGCGCCGTCTTGTCGTCGAGTCTGGACATCCCGATCGATCGCAGCACCTGCATGGCCGGCGAAGTGGGACTCTCCGGCGAGATACGTCCGGTCAACCGTATCGAACAGCGCATTCAGGAAGCCGAGAAACTCGGATTCACCCACATGATTGTCCCCCAGATGAAAGGATTGGAAGCGTTGAAAAGCAAAATGAAGATCGTTCAGGTCAGAAAAGTAGAAGAAGCCTTCCGGCAGCTATTCGGATAAGGATGACTTTAACAGGCGAATTAAACACATTATCTTTGTATCCGCACAACAACGACAGAAAAGATATGGACAAATTGATGATTGATAAATTATCCGATTTTTTCCGGACACAACCGGTAGAGAAAGCATGGATTTTTGGATCTTATTCGCGCGGCGAAGAAGTAGAAGGGAGTGATATGGATGTACTTGTTCGTTTTTTGAAAGGAAGAAGAATAACCTTATTCTCCTATGCCTCTATGCAATATAAAATGGAACGCTTACTGAATAAAAAGATAGACTTGGTCGAAGAAGGACAACTGAAAGACTTCGCCGAAGATAGTGCCAATGCCGATAAAATACTGATATATGAGAGAAAAAAATAAAGATAAAGCACGTTTGTTGCACATCATTGAAGCGATTGATAATATTTTCGAGTTTACGAATAACAAAACATTTGAAACATACACGCAAAATAAAATGTTGCGTTTTGCTATCATTAAAAATCTGGAAATAATAGGCGAGGCAGCCTACTTGCTGACGAATGAGTTTAAAAAAGAATATTCGGAGATAGAATGGCATGCTCTCATAGGGATGCGACATGTATTAGTTCACGGATATTATCAAATCCGGGATGAGATCGTATGGGCTACCATAGAGACCGATTTACTCCCTTTGAGAGAAAAAGTTCAACTGATTCTAAAAACATTATAAAATAAAGTAAAATCCTTTCGAATTGTGATCAAAGAACTATCATTACGTATATTGCCCGAAGAGGCGGCGAACGAATCTTCGTTGCGCGAGGTCGTCTGCCGCGAAACGGGCGAGAAGCTCGAAACCGTACGCGCCGTGCGCGTACTGAAACGCTCGATCGATGCGCGCCAACGCACGGTCTGGGTCAACGTAACCGTACGCGCCTTCATCAACGAAGAACCGGAAGAAACCGAATTTACCCCTGTCGAA
The DNA here is from genome assembly GCF_030528505.1 of Tannerella sp. Lineage (GTDB taxonomy): Bacteria > Bacteroidota > Bacteroidia > Bacteroidales > Tannerellaceae > Tannerella. The sequence continues at coordinate 34,635 of NZ_JAUMYS010000019.1, read as the reverse complement.
TACCGCGACGTATCGACCGCCAAACCTGTCGTTGTCGTAGGGGCCGGACCGGGCGGACTCTTCGCCGCCTTGCGGCTGATTGAGCTGGGGCGGCGCCCCATCCTCATCGAACGCGGAAAAGACGTGCGACGGCGCAAAAAAGACATCGCCCTGATCAGTCGTGAACATACCGTCGATCCCGAATCCAACTATTGCTTCGGCGAAGGAGGCGCCGGCGCCTATTCCGACGGCAAACTCTACACCCGAAGCAAGAAACGCGGATCGGTCGAACGCATCCTCCGCATTTTCTGCCAGCATGGCGCCAGTACAACCATCCTCGCGGATGCCCATCCCCATATCGGAACGGATAAACTCCCGCGCGTCATCGAAAACATGCGCGAGCAGATTTTGCGTTGCGGCGGAGAGGTACATTTCGAAACCTGCATGGAAGCTTTTCTCTTACAAGCGGACGAAGTAAAAGGCATACGAACGCGTGACGGACGCGAATTCCACGGTCCCGTCATCCTGGCCACCGGACACTCCGCGCGCGACGTCTATCGTTACCTCGCAGCACAAAACATCCCCATCGAAGCCAAAGGAATTGCCGTCGGCGTACGGCTCGAACATCCGCAGCAACTGGTCGATCGCATCCGCTACCATCGCAAAGACGGACGCGGAAAATACTTGCCCGCCGCCGAATACAGTTTCGTCACCCAAGCCGCCGGACGCGGCGTATACTCGTTCTGCATGTGTCCCGGAGGTTTTGTCGTGCCGTCCGCCACCTCGCCCGACGAGGTCGTCGTAAACGGCATGTCGCCCTCCAACCGCGGATCGCGATGGGCCAACGCCGGATGGGTCGTCGAAATCAGACCCGAAGACCTGCCCGCCTGTCTCTGCCCGGGCATGCCCGCAGGAGACGCCTCGCTCCCACCCGTTTTATCCGTCATGGACTTTCAGGAACGCCTCGAACGCCTCTGCCGCCTGAGCGGAGGGATGACCCAAACGGCTCCCGCCCAGCGCATGGCCGATTTTGTACAAAAAAAGAACTCCTCGCATCTGCCCGTTTCGTCCTACACACCGGGATTACTTGCCTCACCGCTTCATTTCTGGATGCCGGAGTTCATCACGACGCGTTTACGCGAAGGATTCCGCCATTCCGACCGCGTATCGCGCGGCTTTCTCACGAACGAAGCCGTCCTGATCGGTGTCGAAACGCGCACCTCCTCGCCCGTGCGCATCCTGCGCGATAAAGAAACCTTGCAGCACGTCACCCTGAAAGGACTTTTCCCTTGCGGCGAAGGAGCCGGTTATGCCGGAGGAATCGTTTCCGCAGCCATCGATGGCGAACGCTGCGCCGAACAAGTGGCCGAAGCTTACGCCTGAGGCCCTTCTTTTTTCTTCCTGCGCCCTCCCAAATCTACGATGATGCGGGCGTTCCGATAATTCGTCTCAAAAAGTGTACCCGAAAACAGAGTCATTAAACTGTCTAATTTATAAACACACCGACGCAAATCACGCATAAGTTCCGAAAGACTCTGGTTATGGCCCTTACGCTCCACAATTAAATCGCGCGGACGCGTGATATACGAATCGTAAGCATCGATCAAACGCTTACACTCGGCCAAAACCTCCTCCGTAATACCATAATCTGCCAAACCACTCTTGATTTCCTCCATGCGCGCGCACATATCCTTCGCTTTGGCAAGCGAAACCGTGTCCGACATGTTCGATAACGCACCCTTACTCGTTCGCAAATGGTCATGCAACTCCTGATTATCATGATCCAAGGCATAAACAGACGCCCGTTTACCCAAATCCGTCACCATCGAAAAAAGTCTCGAAGCAGCCTCCGCCTTATCCGTCGTTGCTCCCGTCGTAACAATCAGGCTTTCCACTCCTGCTTGCTCAACCTTGCTTAACAAATCCCTGAAAAGTGTCCGTTCTTTTACAAAACGCACGTTAATACGCCATACCGACTCGTATGTAACCAGCACACTCTCTACAGCCCTACACATTGATACGTAATTTTCATCTCTTGTTGTCATAATTCTCACCATTTAGTACGATACTCTTATATAAAACAATCCAAGAATAAAAAAGTTTAATAAAACTCACCTTTTTTACACTTCTTGCGCAATAAGATTGGATTCTGATCCCGTCAGAACGAAAAAACACACCGCCGGAAGAGAAAAACACCTTGTCAAAGTCAAAAAATAAGAGAACAGAAGAAAAAAATAAACTGTCAGAACGAAAAAATACCGTGTCAGAAACAAAAAATGCCATGTCAAAGATAAAAAACAAAATAACAGAAGAAAAAAACACCCCGTCAGAACGAAAAAAAGCTCTGTCAGAAACAAAAAATGAGACGACAGAACGAAAAAATAAATCGTTAGAAGAAAAAATGCTTCGTCATTCGAGACAAATTCGGCGTGTACCACGCATAACAACTGACAATTAACAATTGACAATTGTGACAACTATGGAATCACGCCAACCGCCGGATAACACGGCAGGGATTACCGACGGCCAACGAATCGTCGGGGATATCTTCCGTCACAACGCTGCCGGCTCCGATCACGCAACGGTCGCCAATCGTAACACCGGGACAAATCACGGCACTGCCGCCAATCCAGCAGTCAGCCCCGACGGTAACGGGATAAGCATACTCCCTCCCCTCGCGCCGCAGCCGATAATCGAGCGGATGATGAGGCGTATAAATCTGTACGTTGGGAGCAATCAGCGTATGCGCACCGATACGGATATAAGCACCGTCAAGAAATGTACAATTAGCATTGATAAAAACATGTTCACCGAGGATGATACCGTGTCCGTGATCGCAATGAAACGGAGGACAAATGACGGCCGAGGCAGGGATGCCGGGAATAAGCGCTTCGAGCACGGCGCGATACCCCTCGTCGTACGTCGACATCGTCCGCAGTTTCGCTAACAACTGCTTGGCATGCCTGAAACCGGCCTGCATGCCCGCATCCGAAAAATCCGGCCATTCGCCGTTGCGCATCTTCCGGATTTCGGCATTCGTCAGTGCCAGTTCTTTACTCCACATGCAGCACCAATCCTTTCAGATACTCCCCTTCGGGATGATAGATATTCACCGGATGATCGGCCGGCTGAGTCAACTGATGCAGGATCCGCACCGCACGTCCCGATTGCGCCGCTGCGCTGAATACGGCCAGCCGAAAATCGTTGCGGCTCACCACCTGCGAACAAGAAAAAGTAAACAAAAGACCATTGGGACGAATCTTCTCAAACGCAAGCGCATTCAGTTTGCGATACCCCTGCAAGGCGTTGCGAAGCACGTCGCGATGCTTGGCGAATGCAGGCGGATCGAGGATGATCAGATCGTACGAGTCGCCTGCCCGATCGAGGTAATCGAACGCGTCTTCCGCAAACGCTTCGTGACGCGAATCGTCCGGAAAGTTCAACGCCACGTTCTCTTTCGTCAGTGATATGGCCTTGGCCGAGCTGTCCACCGAATGCACCACCCGTGCACCTCCCTGCATGGCATAAGCCGAAAATCCGCCCGTGTAACAAAACATATTCAGCACCGAGCGTTCCCGCGCATACTGTTCAACCAGCCGGCGATTCTCCCGCTGATCGATAAAAAAGCCTGTCTTCTGCCCTTTCTCCCAGTCCACACGAAACTTCAGCCCGTTCTCGACGGCCATATGCGCTTCCGTCCGATGACCGCCGTACAAATACCCGTCCATCTGATCGAGACCGGCTTTATAAGGCAACGTCCCTTCCGACTTATAATAAATATGATGAAGAACCTCGCCGAGCACTTCACGCAGCGCCTCGGCAATCTCCTTTCGTACATGGTGCATCCCTACGGAATGAGCCTGCATCACGGCCGTGTCGCCATACACATCGATCACGAGTCCGGGCAGACGGTCGCCCTCTCCGTAAACAAGGCGATACGTGTTATTGTCGTCGCGGCCTGCCAGCCCGAGCATCCAACGCACCCGATAGGCCGTCCGTATCCGTTCCGTCCAAAACGCCTGATCGATCGACACCGGCTTGAGCGAGAGCAAACGCACGGCGATGCTTCCGATCTGATAATGTCCGATACCAAGAAAAGAACGCCCGGCACTATACACTTCGACCAAGTCGCCTTCATTCGGCTTCCCTTCGATATGAGCAATGGCCCCGGAAAAAATCCACGGATGGAAACGCAGTACGGATTCTTCCTTCTTCGGCTTCAGGTAGATTTTACAGTAAGTCATGATTCTTCGGATTTCAACAATTGATAGATGCGCAGACAAGCCCATGCGTCAAGCGCGGCATATTTCTGCTGAGCGTCCGTCAGGATATCGGCATCCCAGTTCGTGAGACGCGTACGTTTCGAAATTTTTTTCCCGAACAGAATCGCGTAGATTTTCTGCAAGCTCGCCTCTTCGATACCGTACGAAGGTATAATTTTCTGCAAGTCGATAAAACCCGCCGGCATCAGGTCTTTGACGCGCTCGCGCATCATGTGGAAGTCGTCCGGCAGCGACAATCCGATTTTCGTGATCCGCTCGTCCTTCAGAAACGCGATCAGCGGTTCCGGAATACCTCCCAGATGATTAAGCCTGAAAAGATAACAAACATTCTCGGTCGAGAGTTGCATCAGCGCGACTTTGTGATGCTGATTTTTTTTGAAGCTCGGACGCGTTTCCGTATCAAATCCCACGCAGCGGCTTGCCGACAGGATACGAACAGCGTGCTCGACCTCCTCGGGCCGATCTACGACGACGATATGTCCCGGGAACGACTCCACAGGCAGCGTCGCAATTTCTTCTTTCGTAATCTTGGAAAAGTTCGGAGTATACGTCATACCGTTTCTTCTCCGGCCAGATACATCTCTTCGTTATACCGCACGGCATGGAGCGCTTTCAGCGCGTTGAGGAGCGATTGCCCCCAGTACATCCGGAAATTCTCGGTGCAGAGCGCCAGCGACACCCGCATCGTTTCTTCGTATCCCTGCCGGAAGAGCGAAACGAAATTGCCGAGGTCCTGATACAAGTCGGACAGGTTTTCGGAAATAAACGCCGCAACAGGCGTATCGCTGTACGGCATGTCGGGCGTAAAAGTTTCCAGATAACTGTCATATTCGCCCAGCAGCGCAGCAAGGCGCTCGCGGAGGGCATGATACGTCTCTTCCGTGACGAAATGCGAGACTTCAGTATCGTTATCCGCCTCCGTTTCGGGCAGCAGTGTCGCTTTCAGATAAAGCAGAGGAAGCAGCTTGGTCGCCTTATCGACAAAGGCCGGCAAGTCATGCCCGACGGATTCCATCCATGAGCAAAACTCGAACGCCACGGTAACGAATTCCAGCGTATTTTTGTCGTAAACCGGACTGCTTCCCCCGTCCATCGGATTATTGTTTTCCTTCGGTTGCAACGTTACCGCTTATTTTCTTGATCAGTCCCTGCAACACGTTTCCCGGCCCGAGCTCGACGAAACGCGTGGCGCCGTCGGCCACCATGTTTTGCACGGTCTGGGTCCAGCGCACCGGCGAGGTAAGTTGAGCGACAAGATTTTTACGGATCACATCCGGATCGGTTTGCGGACGGGCGTCCACATTTTGATAAACCGGACAAACAGGCTTACTGAACGCGGTCAATTCAATAGCCTCGGCCAGTTCGGCACGTGCCGGCTCCATCAGCGGCGAGTGGAATGCACCGCCTACCTTCAGCTTGAGCGCGCGTTTCGCCCCGGCAGTCGTTAATTTTTCGCATGCCGCATCGATACCAGCCATGCTTCCGGAGATTACGATCTGTCCCGGGCAGTTATAATTGGCGCAGACCACGACTTCGTCCGTAATCTCAGCGCATATTTTTTCGGCTGTCTCGTCCGGCAGTCCGATCACGGCCGCCATCGTCGACGGCGCCAGCTCGCACGCCTTCTGCATGGCTTGCGCGCGTTTCGACACCAGCTTCAGGCCATCTTCAAACGACAACGCCTGCGCTGCTACGAGCGCCGAGAATTCACCTAAAGAATGTCCGGCCGTCATATCGGGCTGGAAGTCGGCTCCCAACGTACGAGCCAAAATGACCGAATGCAGGAAAATAGCCGGCTGAGTGACCTTCGTCTGTTTCAAGTCCTCGTCCGTTCCGGCAAACATTAGATCCGTAATACGAAATCCGAGCACGGCGTCCGCCTGTTCAAAAAGTTCTTTAGCCAAAGGGTTATGATCATACAGATCTTTGCCCATTCCAACGAATTGTGCCCCCTGTCCGGGGAATACATACGCATTCATAATCTTCTATTTTATTTTTTAGACGCCGCAAAAGTAATAAATTTAGTAAAAAGGATCGTCGAATCATTTTCAAATTGTACCTTTGCCTCCCAGACAAAACGAATTATTAACTTTATTTATTCATATATGAACCAGTTATTATTTTTGGGAAATTTAGGTACCGGTGAAATCATCATTATTGCCGTCCTCGTCTTATTGCTCTTCGGCGGGAAAAAGATTCCCGAACTGATGAAAGGGTTGGGCAAAGGCATTCGGAACTTTAAAGACGGAGTCAAAGGCATCGAAGACGATATCAATTTGAACGACACGAACACGACGAAATAAAAGCACCGAAATAAACATGTCACAGCAAAATGACGAAATGTCCTTCTGGGATCACCTAGAAGCGCTTCGATGGACTTTATTCCGCTGCATTTTAGCTCTTCTTGTTTTTACGATTGCTTCTTTCTCCATGATGCGTTATCTGTTCGATCACGTCATCATGGCTCCCTGCTACGGCGATTTTGCCACCTACCGACTGATGTGTAAGGTGACGTCGAGCGTATCGTTTCTGCCGGACTTCTGTGATCCGGCTTTTAAGGTAAACATCGTCAACATCAAACTGGCTACCCAGTTTTTTACGCACATGTCTTCCTCTTTCTGGCTGGCATTGCTTCTGACGTTTCCTTATCTGGTGTATGAGGTCTGGAAATTTATCCGCCCGGCACTCTACGAGAACGAGATGAAAAGCGTTCGCTGGGTCTTCTCGTTCGGTACCCTGATGTTTTTTATCGGATGCGGCGTGGGATATTTTATCGTATTCCCGATGACGCTCCGATTCTTGGCAACTTATGAGTTAAGCGCAGCTATCACGGAACAGGTTTCGCTCGAATCGTATATGGACAATTTTCTGATGATGATTTTCATCATGGGGATTGTTTTTGAAATGCCGTTGCTCTCGTGGCTGCTTTCGCAGATAGGCATTCTGAACCGCTCGTTCTTTCGTACCTATCGGCGTTATGCCATCGTGGGTCTATTAGTGGCGGCGGCGTTTATTACGCCCAGTGGCGATCCGTTCACGTTGTCGCTTGTCTTCTTCCCCTTGTACGGCTTGTATGAGTTGAGCGCTTTCTTTGTAAAAAAAGCGCCGGAAGAAACGGAAGCGGAAGATGATTCGGACGAGTTGCTGTCGACCGTCTCTGCTGAAAAAGATTTATAATGTAATGATGAAGGAGAAAATCAAAGCTATCTTATCGAAAGCGATTGCCGGATACCGCAAAACCTCGGCATGGATGAGTCGCAAACTGAATCTGACGCCGAAGCGACGCGGATACCTGATCGTGACACTCTGGTCGTTGGCCGGACTGTTTGTCTTTGCAAGCATCGTGGTCTTTATAGCCATCGGCAAGGGAATGATCGGTTACGTTCCTCCCATCGAACAGTTGGAAAATCCTATCGACCGTTATGCGACGCAGGTCATCTCGTCCGACGGCAAGATGCTGGGCAGTTATTCGTACGGAAAAGACAATCGCATCTATGTTAGCTATAACGATTTATCTCCCGACCTCGTCAAAGCGTTAATCGCCACGGAAGATGTCCGTTTTACAAAGCATTGCGGCATCGATGTGCGCGGTTTGTTTCGTGCCGTTGTCAAACGCGGACTGCTGATGCAAAAAAGCGGCGGTGGCGGCAGTACGATCACTCAGCAATTAGCCAAACAATTATTTTCACCGCGTGTCGAAAGTCTTACCGAACGGTTATTGCAGAAACCGATCGAATGGGTGATTGCCGTACGTCTGGAGCGCTACTATACGAAGGAGGAAATCATCAACATGTATCTGAACAAGTTTGATTTTCTTCACAACGCCGTGGGTATTCAGTCGGCTGCCTGTGTGTATTTCGGACAGACCCCGAAAACCTTGAAGGTAGAAGAGGCGGCTACCCTCGTCGGGATGTGCAAAAATCCGTCGTACTATAATCCGGTTCGTCACAACGAACGCACACGCAATCGGCGCAATACGGTGCTCCTTCAGATGAAGAAAGCCGGTTACCTCGATGCGGCCGCATGCGATTCGTTATGCGCTTTACCGCTCGAACTGCATTTCACGCGGATGGACCATAACGAAGGGCCGGCACGCTATTTTCGTGAATACCTCCGCCTGATGCTTACGGCCAAAAAGCCCGTACGTAGTGATTACGCGGCGTGGCAATCGCAGAAATTCTCAGACGATTCGCTGGCATGGGAGACCAACCCTTTGTATGGCTGGTGTCATAAAAACACAAAAGCCAACGGCGAACCGTACAACATCTATACCGACGGATTGAAAGTCTATACGACCATCGATTCGCACATGCAGCAATATGCCGAAGAAGTCGTGGTCGAACATCTGAGCCAAACGTTGCAACCGGCCTTTTTCAAAGAGAAGAAAGGACGTGAATATGCCCCCTTCTCTCAACGTGTTTCCAAAGAACAGCGGGAAGAAATGCTGACACGCGCCATGGTGCAAAGCGATCGCTACCGTATCTTAAAAAACGCCGGAAAATCCGACAACGAGATTAAAAAGAGTTTTGAAACGCCGGTCGACATGCAAGTCTTCAGTTGGTCGGGAACGATTGATACGACTATGACGCCGATGGACTCTATACGTTATTACAAAAGCTTCCTGCGTACGGCCTTTATGGCCATGGATCCGCGAACCGGATATGTAAAGGCCTACGTCGGCGGAATCGATTACAATTACTTCAAATACGATATGGTCTCGACCGGACGGCGTCAGATCGGATCGACCATGAAGCCTTTCCTCTATTCTCTGGCGATAATCGAAGGCGTTGATCCTTGCGATAAAATGCGCCATGTCCAACAGGTTCTCGTCGATGAAAACGGTAAAGAATGGGCTCCTAAGAATACAGGGGCTAAACATATCGGCGAAGAAGTAACCATCCAGTGGGGATTGCAAAATTCATCGAACTGGGTAACGGCTTATCTGATGAAACAACTCTCGCCCTATATGCTGGTACGCCTGCTGCGTTCATACGGCATGAAAGGACATATTGATCCGGTCGTTTCGATGTGTTTGGGTACACCCGATATTTCGGTCAGCGAAATGGTCAGCGGATACAGTGTTTTCCCCAATAAAGGAATTCGCGTCGAACCACTTTACGTGACCCGTATCGAAGATTCGTACGGCAACACGATCGCTTCGTTCTCGGCACAAGTCAACGAAGTACTGTCCGAAGAAGCCTCCTGCAAGATGATCGGGATGTTACGCAGCGTGGTAGATGGCGGCACAGGTAGTCGATTGCGTTTTCGCTATGGCGTGCGTGCGCCCATGGGCGGCAAAACCGGCACGACACAGAACAATTCCGACGGATGGTTTATGGGATTTACGCCCAGCCTCGTAGCCGGATGCTGGGTAGGCGGCGAAGACCGTTCGATCCATTTCGACCGGATGAGTGAAGGACAAGGCGCTTCGATGGCGTTACCTATTTTTGCCTTATTTATGCAAAAGGTGTATGCCGATAAAACGTTGGGATATTCGGAAACGGAAAACTTTGATGTACCGTCGCAATATGCCGTATCGTGCGGTTCTTCAAAAGATAACAACAGTCGGGTAAACGAAGCGACCGGATTCGACGACTTTTTTAACTGATCCGTGTTAATAACCTTGTTATAAATTCTCTTTTTTCGGGGCTTCCGTCTGCCTAAAAACATGTATTTTTGATGCCCGAATTATCAAAACAAGACATGGCAGAAGGACAAAAGAAAAATGCGACGCGGAAGAAGCCCGCGGTCGTACAGGTTTCCGATGTGGGAAGATTACAACCGCAGGCTCGCGATCTTGAAGCGGCCATCCTCGGTGCGTTGATGCTCGAACAAGATGCATTTTTCAAAATAAACGAGATACTTAAACCCGAGAGTTTTTACGAAAAAGCCCACGAGCTGATTTATCAAGCCGTTTTAGATTTAGCTGCCCGTCAGCAACCCATCGATATGCTCACCGTTGTGGAACAGTTAAAAAAAAACGGAGATCTGGAAACCGTCGGAGGGCCTCTTTACATCTCACGCTTAACAGAAAATATAGCCAGTACGGCACACTTGGAATACCATTCGCAAATCGTCGCACAAAAATATCTGGCACGCGAACTGATCCGCTATACCGGTCTGATTCAAGGGAAAGCGTTCGATGAGACCGTCGAAGTCAGAGAGCTGATGCAAGAGGCCGAAGGCGAACTTTTCAGAATTTCGCAGCAAAACATCAAGAACGAAGCAATTCAAATCAATCCGGTCATCAAGCAAGCCCGCGAATTATTGGAGAAAGCGGCTAACCGGAAAGAAGGGTTGAGCGGTTCGCCAAGCGGCTTTACCTACTTAGATAAAATCACATCGGGCTGGCAAAATTCCGATTTGGTGATTATTGCCGCCCGCCCGGCGATGGGAAAGACGGCTTTTGTGCTTTCGATGGCCAAAAACATGGCACTCAATTTCAAGATTCCCGTTGCGATGTTTTCGCTTGAAATGAGTAATGTGCAGCTTGTAAACCGTCTGATCGTAAATGTATGCGAATTGTCCGGCGAGAAAATCAAAAGCGGACGATTGGAAAAGTACGAATGGGAACAGCTCGAATATAAAATCAAAGATTTGTACGATGCCCCGATTTATGTCGACGATACTCCCAGCCTTTCCATCTTCGAGCTACGTACGAAAGCGCGACGTTTAGTACGTGAACATAAGATTCAATGTATCTTTATCGATTACCTGCAGCTGATGAACGCCAGCGGTATGAATTTCGGAAGCCGCGAGCAGGAAGTCAGTACCATCTCCCGATCGTTGAAAGCGCTGGCCAAGGAACTCAATATTCCGATTATTGCCCTGTCACAGTTGAACCGCGGAGTCGAATCGCGTCAGGGAATTGAAGGAAAACGCCCGCAGTTGGCCGATTTGCGTGAGTCAGGTGCCATTGAACAGGACGCCGACATGGTATGCTTCATCCATCGCCCGGAATATTACAAGATTTATGAAGACGAGAGGGGGAACGATCTGCGCGGTTTGGCCGAAATTATCGTCGCGAAACACCGTAACGGCGCCACAGGAGATGTGCGTCTGCGTTTCAAAAGTGAATTTGCGAAATTTATGAATCTGGATGAAGATCTGGCTACAAAGGAATATGCATCGAGCATGAACCAGCTCAATCATACGGGAGAAAAAAACGAGACCTCTCCGTTTACACCGAATGTCGAAGACTTTATTTCGGTCCAATCGGAGAGTCCCTATCCCTTCTGACCGGATTGAGGCGTAGCCTCAACCGGCCGGAGTGACCTTCACGGTGCGAAACTGAATCAAGCCACCTTCGCTTTGCAGACCGATGCAGCCTTCTTTCACGTTGCTCGTCCCGGTGTTCTGCAACAGATCGTTAATGTACACCTTGATGACTCCATCTTTGACTTCGATCTTCGCCTTGTTCCATTCTCCGACAGGTTTTTCGTTCGAGTCGGTACGTTTTTTTACGACCGGAAATTTCGGACGCTCTTCGCCTGCCGGTTGTTTATACTCCGCGAGATGAGCGCCTTCGAGCAGAATAAAATCACCGGCATCACCGGCGTGCAACTGACATTCGATACCGTTCGGGAACGGAGTCTTCGGATCGCTAATCATCAGAAAAATACCGCTGTTCGAGGCCTTGTCGACCCATGCCCATTCGACCTCCAACGTAAAGTCCGTATACTTCTTTTTCGTGTACATATAGCCGAACGGATTGCCCTGAATAAGGATTACACCGTCCTGCACGGAAAACACGTCTTCAGCCGGTGTGTTTCCGTCGGCTACTACAAAGTTCCAATTCGACAAGTCCTTGCCGTTGAACAAATCTTCCGTTTGTGCATGACTGCTTCCTGCCGTCATACACGCCGCCACGATGGCGGACAGCAAAAAAAATCTACGTTTCATGATACAATAAATATAAAATGGTAATGACACGACAGCAGGTCATTTGACTAGCTGTCTGTATCTGATTCGCTTCGGTTCAGTAAAGCCTACCTGCTTACGCTTGTATTCTTCATAATCCGAATAACTGCCTTCGTAAAACACGACTTCGGAGTTCCCTTCGAACGAGAGGATATGCGTGCAGATACGGTCGAGGAACCAACGGTCGTGCGAGATGACAACGGCACAGCCGGCAAAGTTCTCCAAGCCTTCTTCCAACGCGCGGAGCGTATTCACGTCGATATCGTTCGTCGGCTCGTCGAGCAGGAGCACATTGGCTTCGGCTTTCAGAGCAAGCGCCAGATGCAATCGGTTGCGTTCGCCTCCCGACAATACACCGCACAACTTTTCTTGATCGGCTCCGGCAAAATTGAATCGCGAAAGGTAAGCCCTCGAATTGATTTCTTTTCCGCCGACACGTATAAAGTCATTTCCGCCCGAGACCACCTGATACACGGATTTATTCGGATCAATATCCTTATGAGTCTGATCGACGTATCCGACTTTAACCGTTTCGCCGACTTCAAACTCTCCCTTATCGATAGCCTCCTGCCCCATAATCATCTTAAAAAGAGTCGTCTTTCCGGCACCGTTCGGCCCGATCACTCCCACGATGCCGTTAGGCGGCAGCATGAAGTTGAGATTATCGAACAGTAGTTTATCGCCGAATGCTTTGGCAACATCATGTGCTTCGATCACCTTATTCCCCAAGCGAGGGCCGTTCGGTATAAATATTTCGAGCTTCGTTTCGCGCTCTTTCTGGTCTTCGTTAAGCAACGATTCATAAGAGTTCAGACGCGCTTTACCTTTTGCCTGACGGGCCTTCGGTGCCATGCGTATCCATTCCAACTCGCGTTCGAGTGTCTTCCGACGTTTGCTCGCTTGCTTCTCCTCTTGTGCCATACGCTGCGTCTTCTGATCAAGCCACGATGAATAATTGCCTTTCCACGGAATTCCTTCGCCCCTGTCAAGTTCGAGAATCCAGCCGGCCACATGGTCGAGGAAATAACGGTCGTGCGTGATGCAAATCACCGTGCCCGCATATTGTTGCAGGTGCTGTTCGAGCCAGTCGATCGATTCGGCGTCAAGGTGGTTCGTCGGCTCGTCAAGCAGGAGCACGTCCGGCTGTTGTAACAGCAGACGGCACAACGCCACACGGCGGCGCTCACCTCCTGACAGCGTATCGACCACCTGATCTTCGGGTGGACAGCGGAGAGCGTCCATCGCACGTTCGAGTTTGCTATCGAGGTTCCACGCGTCCATCGCATCGATCTTATCCTGAAGTTCGGCCTGACGGTTCATCAGCGCCTCCATCTTGTCCGGGTTTTCAAGCACCTCCGGATCTCCGAATTTTTCATTTACCTCTTCAAATTCTTTCAGCAAGTCGACCGTTTCCTGCACCCCTTCCTGTACAATCTCTTTGACGGTCTTGCCGGCTTCGAGGCGTGGATCTTGCTCCAGATAACCGACCGTATAACCGGGCGAAAAAACGACCTCGCCCAAAAAGTCCTTGTCAAGGCCGGCAATAATTTTCAACAACGTCGATTTTCCGGAACCGTTCAAACCGATAATCCCGATTTTAGCTCCATAAAAAAACGAAAGGTAAATGTTCTTCAACACTTGTTTTTGCGGTGGGAAAATCTTGCTTACTCCCACCATCGAAAAAATAATTTTCTTGTCGTCAGCCATATTTTTAGCAGTATTGTTTATGATAGGGCAAACTTACATAAAAAACTTCATTTTTTATACTGGTGGAATAAAAAAATCAAGCCCTGCGGACTTGATTGATGGTCTATTCGCGTGCTCGAAGCACAAAAAGTCGTAATTTATGAAAAGATAGCGTTTTCCTTTGTATGATTGACAATTCAGGTAAAGTTTCTGAATAGAAGGATGATGTTCTAACTCTCAAACCAGACCATATGCCCTCTGACATGCAAGAATTCGGAACTTTCCGAAAGCATGCCGAAACACTTGGAGAAGGTATCGGAATCTTCCGAAAGCATGCCGAAACACTTGGAGAAGGTTTCAGCATGGCATAGATGGCAGAGACGTCCAATTTGGGCGTCTCTACTATACTATATAATACAACTATTGGGTATCGTTATTGCGGGCGAACACGTGGGTTTGCCCCTATGCACACCTATCCCCATGCTTGATGGCCGGATTGACCACCCTCCATCTCAACGCTCTCTCTTCATCAGATCATACGCCAGCGCTGCGGTGCGCTCCATGATCTCGTCTTCGCCCGGCACTTTTTTGTCGCGCATCACGATGCGCCCGTCGCAGATCACCGTGTCGACGCAACTGCCGTTGGCGGCATAAACGAGGTTCGATACGAAATGATGATTCGGCGAAAAGACAGGCTGACGCAGGTCGATCAGACACAAGTCGGCCAGACAACCTTCGGCGATGAGCCCGGCATCGATCCCGAGTATCGCCGCGCCGGCTTCGGTAGCGGCATACAGCATGCGGTCGCATCGCATGGCTTCCGGATCGCCGCGCCAAACCTTGCCCAGCAACGAAGCCAGCTTCATCGCCTCGATCATATCCAGATTGTTCGACGACGAACAGCCGTCCGTACCCAACCCGACCGTCACGCCGGCGGCGCACATCTCTTCGTATTTGAACCGGTAGCCCGAAGCCAGCTTCATGTTCGAGGCCGGGTTATGCACCACTTTCACGCCGTGATCGGCCAGCATTCGGATCTCTTCGTCGTCTACATACAACCCGTGCGCCACGACCAGACGCGGCGAAAGCAGTCCCAGTTTGTGCATATAACGCACCGGCGTCAGTCCGAAGCGTTGGAGGCACTGCTGCGTCTCATACTCCGTTTCGGCCAGATGGGTGTTGATGAGCAGCCCATGATCGGCCGCAAAGGCGCCGGCCCATTGCAGCAGCTCGCCCGAAACGGTATAGATGGCATGCGGCCCGAGGGCGTAACGTATGCGGTCTCCATAAGGAGAGGGCGATGAGAAACGGCGCGTAATGGTCTGTTTGTTGCGCTCGGCAACGGCCGGTTTGAAATAATCGAAGCACGCTTCGGACAGAACGGCACGCAAGCCCATCTCTTCGACGGCGCGCGCCGTGGCGTCGAGTTTGTGATACATGTCGAGAAACGCCGTCGTGCCGCTGCGCAACATCTCCACACACGCCAACTTGGCGCCCCAGTATACATCCTCGTCGGTCAGCTTGGCCTCGTTCGGCCAGATCACTTGTTCGAGCCACGGCATCAGCGGCATATCGTCGCCGTAACCGCGAAAGAGCGTCATAGCCGCATGCGTATGCGCGTTGATCAATCCCGGGATGACAGCCTTGCCTCGCCCGTCGATCACCGTATCGGCTGTTCGGTCGATCACCGGTGCCACCTGCGCAATCGTCTGTCCCTCGATCAGAATATCCGTCGGCCGGCCGTTCCATTCGACGGATTGAATCAGGATGCTCATGGACGATAGTGGTTATAAAACTCCGCCACCGCCTCGATACCGGTATAAAACATATCCAGCCCGAAGCTCTCGTTAGGCGAATGGATGGCGTTGCGTTCCAGTCCGAAGCCCATCAGTACCGATTTCATGCCGAGGATTTTCTCGAAGGCGGGAATAATCGGGATGCTTCCGCCGCGACGCACCGCCAGCGGCTGTTTGCCGAACGCGATTGTAAAACCTTTCTCGGCCGCTTTGTAGGCCGGCAAATCGATCGGACAAACGTACGCGTCGCCGTCGTGCTTGTGAACGACTTTGATCTTCACGTAGCGGGGAGCGACCGACTCCAGATAATCGATCATCAGCCGCGTAATCTTGTCGGGCTGCTGGTTCGGGACGAGACGGCACGACAACTTGGCGTACGCCTTCGACGGCAGAACGGTTTTCGCGCCTTCGCCCGTGTAACCGCCCCAGATACCGCACACATCGAACGACGGACGGCAACTGTTGCGCTCAAGCGTCGAATAGCCTTTTTCGCCGAACAGTTCGTCCACGTCGATCGCCTGCTTATACTTCGCTTCACTGAACGGCACCTGCGCAAGCATGGCTTTCTCCGTGTCCGAGAGTTCTTCCACATCGTCGTAGAAACCGGGGATCGTAATGCGTCCGTCAGCATCCGTAATATCGGCAATCAGTTTACAAAGCACATTGATCGGGTTGGCCACCGCTCCGCCGAAGTGTCCCGAGTGCAGGTCGCGGTTAGGTCCCGTCACTTCCACCTCCCAATAGGACAGTCCGCGCAAGCCGGTCGTCAGGGAAGGCGTTTCCTCACTCACCATACTCGTGTCCGATACGAGAATCACATCGGCGGCGAGCAGCTCTTTGTGAGCCGCACAGAAATCGCCGAGACTGATCGAGCCGATTTCCTCTTCTCCTTCGAGGATAAACTTGACGTTGCAGTTCAAAATTCCCGTCTGCAACGCCGTCTCAAATCCTTTGATCTGAATCATCGCCTGACCTTTATCATCGTCGGCGCCGCGCGCGTAGACCCGTCCGTCACGTATCTCCGGTTCAAACGGATTGCTCTTCCACAGCTCCAGCGGCTCGGGCGGCATCACATCGTAATGTCCGTACACGAGCACCGTCGGCGCCGAGGCCGAGACGATACGCTCGGCATACACCACCGGATTGCCAGCTGTCGGCATCACTTCCGCCCGCGTCGCCCCCGAGGCGATCAACAACTCTTTCCACCGTTCGGCACACTTCACCATGTCCGCCTTGTGCTCGCTCTGCGAACTGACCGACGGAATACGCAACAAACTGAACCACTCGTCACGAAAGCGGTCCTTGTGTTCTTCGATATACGCTTTTATTTCCATAACATTTTTTTATTTCAAGCCGTAAAAATACAACTATTTCACGAATCACGAAATCGCGCCGGGAAAAAGAATCGCCCGGAATTTTTACCGGCCGAATAAACCTTTTCCAACCGGGCACGTCTTAATGCCAACATGAATTTATTTTTTTTGACGATATGAAAATGAACGTATTTTATGTAGCTGCGATGAGCCTTTTGTTATGCGGCTCACAATCCTTTGCACAAGACAACGCCATGCACGGCGAAAAGCGCTGCCCGGCCAACACGGGCGAACGCATGAAAATGAAAGCCGAACGAGTAGCCGACCGGCTCATGCTCGACGATCAGACGGCAGCCCGGTTCAAACCGATGTACGAGTCTTACCTCAAAGAGTTGCAGGAATGCCGAACGGAGTGCCCAAGGATCAAGCAGGAGGGCGCAAACGTTAACCGTCCGTCGGACAAAGACCTTGAGAAAAAATTCAAAGAGCATCTGAAAAACGAGCGTAAAATACTCGACATCCGCGAAAATTACTACGCCAAGTTCTCCAAGATACTCACCCAAAAGCAGGTGATGACGGTGCTCTACCCCAAAGGACACGGTCATAGACACAGTCATGCCACGGTGAAACAGGAGGATGACCACAGACTCATCCAAGACTTTGTCAACGAACGCCGGGAGATTCGCGAACATCACCGGATGCGCTTCGAAGCAGACGGAAAACAAGGGAAGTAAAAACGGACATCATAACGCCGCAATCATAAAAACATCTATCTTTGCGGCGTTTTTATGATGACTCCCTGACGATGTCCAATCCGTATTTCCGCTTCAAACAGTTTACCGTATGGCACGACCGTTGTGCCATGAAAGTCGGCACCGACGGTACTCTGCTCGGAGCATGGGCTAACGTGCACGACCGGAGGCGGATTCTCGACGTCGGAACGGGTACGGGACTGATTGCGCTGATGCTGGCGCAACGCAACCTCGAAGCGCGCATCGACGGCATCGACCTCGATGCCGATGCTTGCCTGCAAGCGCAGGAGAATGTACGGCAGTCACCCTTCGCCACACGTATCCGGGTTGTACATGCTCCGCTTCAGTCCTTCGCCTCGACTGTCACCGAACCGTACGACCTGATCGTCTCCAACCCTCCCTATTTCAGAGAATCGATGAAATGCCCCGAAGGCAGACGCAGCCTGGCACGACACGACGACAGCCTGACTCTCACCGATCTGCTTCATACCGGAAAATCGCTCCTTGCCCCCGACGGACGAATCGCCCTGATCCTGCCCTTCGCGCAACGTGACGATCTGCTACGCACCGCCAAAAACGAAGCACTACACAAGGTACGTGAAACGTACGTCATTCCCGTCGAAGGAGCGGCTCCCAAACGTCTTCTTATAGAACTCTCTTCCATGCCTTCGCCCGTTTCCACAACAGACGAACTTACGCTCGAAAACCGCATGCACCAACGCACAATCGCCTACCGGCAACTGACACAGGTTTTCTACCTGTTTTAAACAGCGCATCGAAAAAGTGAAACCACGGCTGATGATCACTTGATCGGAGCATAGACACGCCATTCAATATTTTAAGCCCCATTGTATATATCTCGATTTTTTACTACTTTTGCCGCTGATTTTTTCACAAAAGACAAGGTAAACCTCAACAATATATGAACTTATTAAGAGAAAAACTAGCGAAATACGATGCCCCGCAACGAGCGAAGGCTGCCGGTATCTATCCTTATTTCCGCGAAATCCAAAGCGACCAGGACACGGAAGTTTATATCAGCGGAAAAAAAGTATTGATGTTCGGATCCAACTCCTACTTGGGGCTGACTAACCATCCGAAAGTTAAAGAAGCTTCCATCGAAGCTATCAAGAAATACGGTACCGGATGCGCCGGATCGCGCTTCTTGAATGGGACACTCGACATCCATGTTCAGCTCGAAGAACGCCTGGCCAAGTTCGTCGGCAAAGAAGATGCTATTTCTTTCTCGACAGGTTTTCAGGTCAATGAAGGCGTTATTTCGTGCATCACCGGACGCGAAGATTATCTGATTTGGGATGAATTGAACCATGCTTCCATCATTGAAGGCATTCGTCTTTCGTTCTCCAATAAGCTCAAATATAAGCACAACGACATGGAGTCGTTGGAAAAACAGCTCCGTAAATGCGAGCCGGACAAGGTAAAACTGATCGTCACCGACGGTGTTTTCAGCATGGAAGGCGATGTGGCCAATGTGGCCGAAATCGTCCGTCTGGCCAAGCAATACAATGCCAATGTCATGGTCGACGAAGCACACGGAATCGGTGTGCTCGGCAATCACGGACGCGGCACGTGCGATCACTTCGGCGTTTCGAAAGATGTCGACCTGATCATGGGTACCTTTAGCAAATCGTTTGCTGCGCTGGGTGGATTTATTGCAGCAGATAAAGATACGATCAACTATCTTCGCCATCATTCACGCACGTACATCTTCAGTGCAAGCTGTACCCCCGCTTCTGTAGCAGCGGCTAATGCGGCATTGGACATCATGCTGAATGAGCCGGAACACATGAAGAATTTGTGGAAACTGACGCATTATGCCTTGGAAGGCTTCCGTCAGATGGGTTGCGAGATCGGACATACTTCGACCCCGATTATTCCGCTCTTTATCCGGGATAACGACTTGACGTTCCTCATCGTGAAGGAACTCTTCGACGAGGGTATCTTCGTCAATCCGGTCGTTTCGCCGGCTGTTGCTTCGCAAGATACGTTGATCCGCTTCTCCCTCATGGCTACGCATACGCAGGCCCAACTCGACTATGCCCTCGAAGCGATCCGGAAGATATTCAAGAAGCACAACCTGATTCCCTGATAATCCACGATGGACTTCGTACAGAACATGGGGAACAGCGCGATGGGGCCCAGAGGATGTTGTAAGCATTCGAAAGGTAAACTTTGTACCTGCAACTGGCTCTGTGATATTCCCGAAGCGGAGCATGCCACGGATTATGTCGAAGTTCAGTTTAAAAACACCCGTAAAGGGTACTATCTGAACGAAGCGAAAATCCCGCTCAACAAAGGCGATATCGTTGCCGTAGAAGCGAATCCGGGACATGATATCGGCACGGTCACGCTCACCGGCAAGCTGGTTCTGCTCCAGATGCGGAAAAACAATGTTCGTCAAGACAATACGACGGCCAAGAAGATTTATCGTATCGCCAAACCCGGTGATTTGGAACGCTACGAAGAAGCGAAGGCCAAAGAGCACGAGACGATGATTCGCTCGCGGCAAATCGCCGCCGATCTCGGCTTGTCGATGAAAATCGGCGATGTAGAATATCAGGGCGACGGGAACAAAGCCATCTTCTATTATATTGCCGAGGGGCGAGTCGATTTCCGTCAACTGATCAAGGTGTTGGCCGAAAATTTCCATGTACGCATCGAAATGAAGCAGATCGGCGCTCGACAGGAAGCAGGGCGTATCGGCGGAATCGGACCGTGCGGACGACAACTTTGCTGCTCTTCGTGGATGACGAACTTCGTATCCGTTGCCACAGATGCCGCACGCTTGCAAGATATTTCGATGAATCCGCAAAAGTTGGCCGGACAATGCGCCAAACTCAAATGTTGTATTAACTACGAAGTAGATGCGTATGCCGAAGTGCAGAAGCAATTACCTTCGCGGAAGATCGCGCTGGAAACAAAAGACCGGACGTATTATCATTTCAAGACCGATATTTTCAAGAAAGAGCTCAGCTATTCTACCGATAAAGTGATTGCGGCGAATATCGTCACGATTTCGGTAGAGCGAGTTTTTGAGATTATCAACCTGAACAGAAAAGGTATTAAACCCGATACGTTGGAACCGGAGCATCTGGCAGGAGCCAACACAAAACCCATCGATACGCACGACATTCTGGATGATAGTGTAAGTCGATTCGACTCGGTCAGAAAGAAAAAGAAAAAGCGGCCGTCCGGTAGCCGTAATAATACCAACGCCAACACTGAACAGGCGGCTCCAAACAACAAGCCGCAGAACGGCAACCAGCGTACGCAACCCCAAGCGGGAAATCGTACGGAGCCCAAAAACGGAAACGCTCCTCGCCGAAAAGGCGGCGGTAGAGGAAACCCTTCGAGAAATAACGGCAATACGCCGCCTCCCAAGAAAAACGAGAGCAACGCGTCGAAGAACGACCGCTCTGCGTCGGAAAGAAAACCATCTCCAAAAGCTTCTTCCGATGAATAAAAGTCGGTATCGACTGTTATCGGTATCATGGATATTGGGACTTCTTTTATCCTGTACCAACACGGCCCATTACGACCTGTACCAAACGATCGAAAACCCTTGGCCAAAAGACAGGGAATATTATTTCACGTATGAGATTGAAGATCATACGGTACCTTATAATATTTCGTTAGAAATTCGAAACAACAATTTCTACCCCTATCAGAATCTGTGGTTGCTTTGCGCCGAAGAGCGACCGGTCGGCGCCATGGTTCGCGACACCGTAGAATGTGTATTGGCCGACGATTACGGCAGATGGAAAGGTCGCGGAATCTCCGTTTATCATAACACCATCCCCGTTCGCAACAGCCACTTATTTCCACACAAAGGCCAATATACGTTATGCATCCGACAAGGTATGCGCGACGAACGATTGAAAGGTATTGAAGCAATCGGGCTGCGTATCGAGAAAACAGCCCGATAGCGAACGAGTCAGCTAAACTCGTTGAAACATTTCCTCAAAGAGATCTGCCAAACGTTGCTTTGCCACGTCAAAATCAGGAACATTTTTACATTCTGCAGCTAAAGAAGTCACTCCTTTATTCACAAACCCGCATGGATGAATCAGGGAAAAATAAGACAAATCCGTCGAGATATTCAGGGCAAACCCGTGCATGGTCACAAAACGACTGCTTCTGACTCCTACGGCGCAAATCTTGCGAGCTTTCGGCGTTTCGGCATCGAGCCAGACGCCGGACGCCCCCGTCATGCGTTCACCTTTCAGACCGTAAAAGGCCAGAAAACGAATGACCGTTTCCTCTAAACGGTCGATATAGGCTTTCAGTCCCAGACCGAATTGCTCCAGATCAAACACGGGATAGCCCGTAATCTGTCCGGGACCATGATACGTGATATCCCCTCCCCGATTCGTATGATAAAACGAAATGCCTCGTTGCTTAAGCCTTTCTTCCGGCAGCAGCAGATTCGCTTCCCGACCGTGCTTCCCAAGCGTGAACACCGGCTCGTGTTCGCAGAAAAAGAGCGTATTCTCTCCGATGCTTCCGTGCGCTTTTTTCACAATTAAGCGATTGAAAGCATCGGTCTGGATGGCCAATGCTTCTTCGTATAAGATGCGGCCTAAATCGCAAAAAGTAAATGATGGAGGGTGGTTCATTCGGTTCATTGTTCAGCCGACCCTCCGGACAAGGTATCTGCAGCTTGTACGACGGCTTTCTCTTTATCTCCGGCCGTTACCTCATCGGACGAAGCCCCTTTTTCCTGCACCTCGTCCGTTCTTTTCCCGTTTGATTCTTCCGCTTCGGCTTTTATCGGACGTCGATACCCCAACGGAACATTCTCGACTTTGCGCATCAACGACAAGATTTCGCTTTGTCGTTGTAACATATAACCGGACGGACTGCCCGGATTCCGTTTGCGCGGATTAGGCAACGAGGCGGCAATCAGGGCTGCCTCGCCGCGTGTCAGTTCAATAGCCGGTTTCGAAAAGTACGTCCTTGAAGCCGCTTCTACGCCATAAATACCCTTTCCCATCTCAATTGAGTTGAGATAGACCTCCATGATGCGTTCTTTTCCCCATATCAGTTCGATCAGCACCGTAAAATACGCTTCAAGCCCCTTCCGAAAATAAGTCTTACCCGGCCACAGGAACACATTTTTGGCCGTTTGTTGCGAAATCGTACTGGCTCCCCGCCGGCGCCTTCCTTTTTCGGCTTCGTCCATGGCTTTACGAATCTGTTCCCTGTCAAAACCATGGTGTGTCATAAAAAGATTATCCTCGGAGGCTACCACTGCCAAAGGCATAGCCTGCGAAATCTTTTCGATCGGCACCCACTGATGTTTACGGGCAGGAGCGGCCTCTTCACTCGAACGAATAAACATCAGCGGCGTATAATAAACCGGCACCCATTTGTAGAAAACGACAATCAGGATGCTAAATAAGAACAGGAATAACAACGTATTCCTGCCCCAAACCAGCAGGCGTTTGACAGCCTTCATAGCGCAGAAAGACGCTTACCGTAACCGATCGAGCGAACGTATCAATGCCTCGTCGGCTCCGATTTCGCGAATGGCTAAATAATTCAGAATTAAACTTACCAAGGGGAACGCAACAGCAATCCGCATACTGAAATGAAAAGACTCCGAAGCACCTGCAACTTTCCAAAGAGAAAAAGCAAAAAGCCCGTAAAAGCCAATAATCAGCAGGGCATTAAATATACAGAGACGAATTTGCAAGATCCGTTTCTTATAGAGAAATACCGTGACCAATGCGAGCAAGGAGATGATGGCCGATAACGCCATCAAAGCCCATGTCGGATAAACGAGTTCCTGAGGGGCTTCGATCGTGCTCATCCCCGAAGCATCGAAAGAGTAAAAAGCCCCTCCCGACTGAATAACGGCCAGCGGCAAAAAGACGACAGCCAAATTCAACGCGACAACGATCAGCAGATAGACGGTTTGAATACGCTGAATCATCAGAAATTATTTTTTTCTCTCGCCGGATTTTTGTGATACACCTTATCTTCGGTGTATTCCTGAGTAGCGATAAGTGTGGGTTTGGGCAATTTCTCGTAGTAACGGGAAATTTCAATCTGCTCGCGATTCTCGAACACTTCTTCCAAATTGTCGTTGAACGATGCGAACTCCTGCAGTTTCTTTTCCAAGTCCTGCTTCATTTCGGAAGCGATTTGGTTGGAACGTTTAGCGATAACCATAACCGTTTCATATACATTGTCTTCATTACCGTGACATAACTTAATCATGTCGCGAGTGACGGTTGTCGTCGGAGCGTTTGTTTTGCGATAATCCATAATTATTTTTTATCCTAGTGAAAATCTATGTAAATTAATAACTTGTCGTAATTTGAGCGTTGGCATAGTCGAAAAACTTCTGTACCTGCTTCATATACTTCCCCTCCGGAAATTCATTCTTGTAATTGTAGTACTCGTCAACCACATCTCGGTAACGGCCTTGCAAACGGTCTTCGACACTGACGATGGCCAATTCGTACTTCGATTTGATCTTGAGGAATATCAAATCCTCGCGATATTTTGAATAAGGATAGTCACGCAAGGCATTATCGGCGGTAATCACACACGAACGATAGTTGTTCCCCATGTATGTCCCCAGATCGTAATACAACTGTGCCGCAAGAAATTCTTTATAAGCAAGTTTTTCCTGCAACTCGAACAGAATCTCCTGTGCCTGCTTGGCACGTTCGCTCTGCGGATAATATTCCATATAGAGCTGTAACTGTGAGATCGCTTCATACGTCTGCGACTGATCAAGGCGCGGATCAGGAGAGTCGAGGTACAACCCATAGCCTGAATAGAAGCGCGATAATTCTGCAAATTCTCCTTTCGGATAGGTATTGTAATATGTCTTAAAATATTCGGAAGCCGTCTGATAATCTTTCTGTCCGTAATACGTCTGTGCCAGAAGATACAACGATTCTTCAGCATAAGTCGATCCCTTAAATATCGGAACGACCTCCTCAAGAAGCGTCGCCGCTTTGGCGTATTTCTTTTCATTAAAGTATTTCTTGGCATACGAATACTTCAACTCATAGTCCGTACTTTTCAGCAGTTTATTGTACTCTCCACACGAAACGCACAACAAACCTGTTATCATTAGATAGATAATCTTTTTCATTTTCCTGCGTTTAGCCCGCAAAGATAATGCATCTTCACGAAACTCCCTCCTTTTCGAACGTTAATATTTACAACTCGTACAACTCGCTGATGGAGGTCAATTCCGATTGATGCTCGTTCAATACTTCGACACATTCTTCGAGATTATCCGGACGAATGATCACATGTCCCGAACGTTCTCCAGAAAACGCATACATGTATTCAATAAAAATTCCTGCCTGCGTAACGATATCCATTAGCCGTCCGAGTGCGCCCGGCCGATTCGGGCAACACAGACGAAGAACATCCACTTCCGTGACAGCATACTTATGACGGCGAAGCACCTCGAAGGCTCGATCAGGGTCATCAACGATCAGCCGAAGAATACCGAAGTCCGCATTCTCAGAAACGGAAAATGCCGTCATATTAATTCCTTCCTGTCCCAATAACTTGGCTACTTGCGTAAAACGCCCCTGTTTGTTTTCCAGAAAAACAGATAATTGCCTGATCAACATAACAATTTATATTTAGGTTCGACATTCATTCGTTATCATACAAAAAAAACAATTCATTAAAAGTTTCCGGCCAAAAACGTTTCAATCCCCTTTCGGATCGATTCGAGGCCGAAATCGGAAGCCTTCAACTCACTTCGCGGTATCCAAAGCAGCTCCGATGCATCGTCGCACGCTACCGGCGACGACGAAGAGGAGACCTCACAACGGAAAAACAAATCGGTCGTATGCA
This sequence comes from Tannerella sp., assembly GCF_030528505.1. Classification (GTDB taxonomy): domain Bacteria; phylum Bacteroidota; class Bacteroidia; order Bacteroidales; family Tannerellaceae; genus Tannerella. The sequence goes on along the minus strand of NZ_JAUMYS010000019.1, from coordinate 9,052 downwards.
CCCAAAAACCCGAATAGAGATAGCGGTTGGGTAATGAAAATAAATAAGTAGTACGCATTACTTCCAACCCTGTCTCTTCACGCACTTCACGCACGACACCTTCTTCAGCCGTTTCGGAACAGTCACAAAACCCTCCCGGCAGATCGAGTGTGCCGCACGCCGGTTCCTGCGCACGCCGGCAAACCATCAGTTCATCCTGTTCGTTCAGGATAATAGCCGCCGTCGACGCTGCGGAATTGTAGTAATATACAAAGCCACAGCCGGCGCAACGTTTCGACTTACTATCGTGTATACCGAAGTGCGACGAACCACATTGTGGACAATAATGAAAATCTGCCAATGGATGAACACTCATTTCCTTCGTTATTTTGTGACAAACTTACGGAAATTTTCCGTTTACTCAACGATTTTCACAAAGAATATTCGAGATGAAATGAATCCAATAAACGATTTCTCCTACCCGATACCCCCAAACGATAAGCTGTGTAAAATGTCGATTAGCAACTAATTTACAACATTACAACACACGATTAATCATCCCTCAATAAAACAAACTCCAGAAAACAACAGATCAATATGGCTACAAGATCAATTTCTTGCTTTATCTCCAAATTTAATTATAGATTAGATCAAAAAATCAAACATGATTCAAAATATAGTCAACACATAAAATCAAACATAACATTTAACAATATGATTCGCTAATCCTGTATAAATCTCTCTTAGATAAAACAAAAATACTCAGAATTCAGGATAAAATATACGAACCAACAATAACTAAAATATGCTAATATACAAACAAAACACCATGAAAACAGTTAACAAACAATAAAACAACGAAAGTAACAACCACTTTTTTCTCTTTTTATTTTGCAGTTTAGATAAATATTTCGGACTTTTACAAAAAAATTCACAGAAACATGTTATCTAGATTATCTAATAAAACACTGTATTCACGTTTTTTTTTCAATAAAAGCCGTGTGGGACAATTGGGTGACAACCTCTACTTTTCTTATCCTCCATTCAATGCATCGATAAATATCCTAACTTAAACATAATATATCCATCTAAAGCCATATAAACCAATGAAAAAGTATGTATCTATCATTTGCTTCCTCTTTTGTTTTTACCCGATTAAAGCACAAGAGACAACGAAAGACTCGAAATTCAAGCTGTCTTTTTCGGAACGTGTCCGTTTAACAACCATTGACAAGGCTATTACACTGGATAACAGCAAGGATGTGCTGACATTCACACGGTGGCGAACGTATCTGGGCGCAGAGTACACCCTGAATGAGTATCTGGGTATGAAACTTGAGCTGGGCAATGAGGCCCGTATCTGGATGTCTCCATCTTCTAAAAAGACGAGTCTGAACGAAATCTTCATCAACGAGTTGTATATTAACTATCAAAATGTTGCTAACTTACCGCTTGATATCCGCCTCGGACGGCAAAATATCGTGCTGGATGAAGGGTTTATCTGTTTCGACGGTAATCCGTTGGTTGGTTCCCGTTCAAATTATTTTAATGCCCTGAAAATCGTCTATCGCTTCAATGAGCAAAACAGACTCACGGCATTTTTCACCTATAATACAAGGAAAGAAGAGTTTCTTCCGATCCTCCGCGAAAAAGATTCGTATCAACTCCTGGAAGAACAAACAAACAGCGGGTTAGGAATACACTACAATTCGAAGATCAAGCAACTCGACTGGTCGACTTATTATTTTTATAAAAACTATTTCAAATACGAAGCGTTGCCTGAGGCTCGTACCCATACGGTCGGTAGCAGAGTAGCTTTGCCATTTCTAAACGGATTCACTTTCACCACAGAATTGGCTTATCAGTTAGGGAAAGTAGATGGATTCAACAGACAGTCTTACGGAGGATATTCCCGTTTGGATTATAAATTGGGAGAATCTATTCCTCTGCTTGACTGCATATCGGCTGGCGCATTCTATCTGAGTGGTGACGACCCCAAAACAGAGAAAATAGAAGGATGGGACCCTCTTTGGAGCCGTTGGCCGAAATGGAGCGAATCGTACGTATACACGCTGATAGCTGAAAGCAAAGGAAAAGTAGCCTATTGGTCAAATATCCATGCAGTCAATCTCGGCTTTTGTGCTATGCTCGCTCCGAATATAAAGTTTAATGCCGACTATCTGCATTTATCGGCACCAAAACCTAATGAAACAGCTTTCTGTTCGGGTGGAGGAAAGACACGAGGAAATCTATTCATCATGAAGCTCAGTTACCAGATGCATAAGAACTGGACAGGGCACTTTCTGTTCGAACACTTTACTCCGGGCAATTTTTATTTCAAGGGTGCAGATCCATATAATTGGGCACGATTTGAGTTGAAATACACATTATAACTTAATATATTTGTCTCGACATTTTAAAAATTTACGTGGTTATGAAAGTAGGATTATTTATTCCCTGTTATGTGAATGCCGTCTATCCACACGTCGGTATTGCATGTTACAAACTGCTTACAAGTCTTGGTATAGACGTTGACTACCCTTTGGGGCAAACCTGTTGCGGGCAGCCGATGGCTAACGCCGGGTTTGAAGGCGATTCGTTGAAGTTGGTCAAACGCTTCGAGCAATTGTTTAAAGACTACACCTATGTCGTAGGCCCCTCGGCCAGTTGTGTAGCTTTCGTGAAAGAAAATCACCCCCGTCTTCTGTCCGAACACGGCGAGCACACCTGTGAAACAAGCAAACACATTTACGACATCACTGAATTTCTTCATGATGTGGTAAAACCGGAACGCTTTGCTTCTCACTTTCCTCATAAGGTCAGCTTGCACAACAGTTGCCACGGCGTACGGGAGCTCCACCTCTCTTCCGCTTCGGAACTGACGGTACCTTATTACAATAAGATTCGCGCTTTGCTCGAGAAAGTGCCGGGCATCACAGTCGTAGAGCCGGAGCGCGTGGACGAGTGCTGCGGCTTCGGCGGGATGTTTGCTGCCGAAGAGCCTGAAGTATCGGCCTGTATGGGGCGCGACAAAGTAAAAGATCATATGGCTACCGGAGCCGAATACATCACCGGCGCCGACTGCTCCTGCCTGATGCACATGGGAGGCGTTATCGAACGCGAACAGTATCCGATCCGTACCATCCATTATTTAGAAATATTATCCGCACAGCTATGAGTACTACACATGCCAAGGCTGCCAAAGCCTTTTTATCCGACAAAGTGAATGCCGAATGGCACGACAAAACATTGTATATGGTTCGCACAAAACGCGACCGTCTTTCGCACGCGATCCCCGAGTGGGAAGATCTGAGACATGCCGTACGCGATATTAAGCTGTACAGCAATTCGCATCTGCCGGAGCTGATCGAAGAATTCGAAAAAAACGCGACCGCCAACGGATGTCATGTACATTACGCCAAAGACGCCGAAGAATACCGATCGATCATTGAAGGGATTCTACGTGATCATGGCGCGCACAAGCTGGTAAAAAGTAAATCGATGCTCTCCGAAGAATGTCATCTGAACCCTTACCTGATCGAAAAAGGCTACGAAGTCATCGAAAGCGATTTGGGCGAACGTATTCTTCAGCTTCTGGATGCCAACCCGAGTCATATCGTCATGCCGGCGATCCATCTTAAACGCGAGATCGTCGGAAAGCTGTTTGAAGAAAAATTAGGCAGTGAAAAGGGCAACTTCGATCCGACCTATCTGACACATCAGGCACGAAGAGCACTTCGTCAAGATTTCCTGAATGCCGATGCCGGTATGACGGGCGGCAATTTTGCTGTAGCCTCGACAGGCGAAGTGATTGTTTGTACGAACGAAGGAAATGCCGATATGGGCATGTCGTGCCAAAAGCTCAATATTTGCGCTTTCGGAATTGATAAAATCATCCCCGACCTCGAATCGCTGGGCGTCTTCACACGCTTACTTGCACGCTCGGCAACGGGACAACCTATTACGACGTACACCTCACACTTCGGACGTCCCCATACGGGAGGCGAACAGCATTTTATCATCGTAGATAACGGACGCAGCAAGATTCTGGGCATGCCTCAACATCGCAAAAGCATGAATTGCATCCGTTGCGGGGCCTGTATGAACACTTGTCCGGTGTACCGTCGGAGCGGTGGATATTCCTATTCGTATTTTATCCCCGGGCCGATCGGCATCAATCTTGGCATGCTTCATGACCCGCAGAAACATAGCGGAAACGTCTCGGCCTGCTCGCTCTGTCTGTCGTGTTCGTACGTATGTCCGGCTATGGTAGACCTTGGCGAACAGATTTACGTATGGCGCCAGAAGCTGGACGGATTCGGACAGGCCAATTCACAGAAGAAAATGATGAGCAAAGGGATGCAATTTCTGATGGAACGTCCGTCTCTGTTCCACTCTGCCTTGAAAATGGCACCCATCGCCAATAAAATGCCGCGTTTCGCCGTGTACAACGGTCTGAATGCTTGGGGAAAAGAAAGAGAAATGCCACGCTTTGCCAAGCAGTCGTTCGAAGCGTGGTGGAAACAGAATCATCAAAAGAAAAACACTAAACAAGAATCGAAATGAACAGCAAAGATTTTATCATTCATAGTTTGAGGGAAAATATCAAGGAGCGTTTTTCACGTCCGGAAATAAAAATCCCACATGTCGTTTACCCCGATAAGCTCAAACAGTTTATCGAAATATCGGCCGGAGTAGGCGGCCGTGCGGAAGTGCTCAACGAAGGCGAATCGATCGATGATGCCGTACGGCGTCTGTTTCCCGATGCCTCGCGCATAGCATGTAACCTGCCGGAAGTGACGTGTGCCACGTACAATCCCGACGATATCAAGACGCCGGCCGAGTTGAACGGAACTGACCTCGTAATCTGCCGCGGAATTTTCGGGGTGTGTGAAAATGCAGCCGTATATTTTGAGCAGGAGTATTTGCAACGCGGTATCTACTTCATTTCGGAAGCGTTGCTGATGCTTCTTCCGAAAGATCAACTGGTCGATACCATGCACGATGCATACCAACGTGTACCGAACGAACATCCCGGAGAATTCAGAGGCTTTATGTCCGGACCCTCGAAAACGGCCGACATCGAACAGTCTCTCGTTATGGGAGCACACGGACCGCGTCAGGTTACCGTATTGCTTATTTAATTCGCTCATTTATAAACCTAATTAAATAAATATGTCATGAACATTTTATTATCTGTTTTCCCCATTCTGCTCTTGTTCGTACTGATGCTCGGCGTGAAGATGGCCGGACACAAGAGCGCATTCCTTACCCTTGTCGCCACACTGCTGATTGCATGGCTGGCCGCTCCTACCCTCGGATTCGCTCCGGAGAGTTATACTCAAGGCGGGGTGCTGTGGGCTTTTGTAGAAGGCATTCTAAAAGCGACTTTCCCGATCTTGATCATTATCCTGATGGCCATTTACAGCTACAACACGCTGCTTGAAAGCGGAGAGATCGAGATCATCAAAAAGCAGTTCACCTCGCTCACAAACGATCGCGGCATCATCGTGCTTCTGCTCGTATGGGGCTTCGGAGGGCTTTTGGAAGGGATGGCCGGATTCGGAACAGCTGTCGCAATCCCTGCCGCCATCCTGATCGGTTTGGGATTCAAGCCGGGTTTCAGCGCATTGGTCTCGCTGATTGCCAACAGTGTACCAACGGGATTCGGCGCCGTAGGGGTGCCGGTGATCACACTGGCCAACGAGGTCGCTCCTACGGGCAGCGCTACACCCGAAGCCATTTGCGATATTGCCTCGAAAGTGGTTATACAGTTATCGCCTTTGATGATTCTTATTCCGTTCGTGATCCTTACACTTACCGACAGTGCACCCAAAAAGGTTCTCAAACACATTCTGCTGTCGCTATGGGTGGGCGGTATCTCGTTGGTGGTACAATATCTCTGCGCAAAGTACTTGGGGGCTGAGACACCGGCCATCCTCGGAAGCGTAGCTGCCATTTTGGCCATTGTGCTTTACGCTCGTCTTTTTGCCGGAGGAGAAAAAGCGGCCGAGTCTTTGGCTGACGAAGAACCGATTACTCTTTCGAGAGCCTTACGGGCATGGAGCGTCTACGGATTCATCCTGTTTTTTATTGTTATCAGTGGGCCGCTGGTGAAGCCGATCAACGAGTTTCTCCGTACGCATCTTGTCAGTCATGTGCATCTGCCCATCTATGCTGAAGGGAAATATTTTTCGTTCGGATGGATATCGAACGCAGGATTGATGCTTTTCCTCGGCACGTTTATCGGCGGCATGATACAAGGCGTTTCGGTCAAGAAATTGTTTGTCGTGTTAGCCCGGACGGTGAAGAATCTGAATAAGACAGTAATCACGATCATGAGTCTCGTTTCCATCGCATCGGTGATGAACTATGCGGGGATGATCGGAGTGATCGCTTCGGCGCTTGTCTCCGCGACGGGTGCTTACTATCCGTTGTTCGTGCCACTGATCGGCGCCATCGGTACGTTTGTTACAGGTAGCGACACTTCGTCGAACATTCTGTTCGGCAAACTGCAAGCTAATGTAGCCTCTCAGCTGTCGTATCCTGACCCGAACTGGTTGGTCAGCGCCAATACGTCAGGAGCAACCGGTGGAAAAATCATCTCGCCGCAAAGTATTGCCATCGCAACGGCTTCGTGCAATATGCCGGGAAAGGACGGAGAGATACTTCGCAGTGCTCTTCCGTATGCCATCGGCTATATTATTCTGGCCGGGTTGATGGTCTACTTTGCTTGTTGAACGAAAGAATTTCGCCAATTAAAGAAATTTTTCTCTAATCAGGCGATGTATCTTCAAAAAAAGTATTTACTTTGCAGCAGTATGATATGTAATATTTAATGCACTCAACAAAGCTAAGTGAATAAATAATATAAAACAGCATTGGTTTCCGGTGTTTTTTTCCGATACGAAGAATCCGGAAACCAATCAAATCATAAAATAAAAATCAAACGAAATCATAAAAACGAATCTCATTCAAAAAAACCGATTAATCATGAAGAAGAAGCTTTTAATCAGAGACTTAACATTGAGAGACGGACAACAGTCGGCTTTCGCAACACGTATGAACCAGTCGCAGGTGGACAGAGTGTTGCCTTACTACAAAGATGCCAACTTCTACGCCATGGAAGTATGGGGAGGAGCCGTGCCCGACTCAGTCATGCGATACTTGGGCGAGAACCCGTGGGACAGACTGGAAAAAATTAAAGCCTCGGTTGGTAACGCCTCGAAGCTGACAGCCTTATCGCGCGGACGTAACTTGTACGGCTATGCCCCCTATCCCGACGAAATCATCGACGGATTCTTCCGCAACGCGGTTGCTTCCGGGTTAGACGTAATGCGTATCTTCGACGCACTGAACGACGTAGATAATGTAAAGTCGAGTGTAAAATCCATTAAAAAATATGGTGGCATGGCCGATTGCGCCGTGTGCTACACCGTAGATCCCAAGTATGACGATGAGCCGAAGGCCGAAGCCAAAAAAGGAGGCTTCTTCAGCGGTCTGTTCGGAAAGAAAGAAGAGGCCGCTCCGAAGCGTGAGCTGGTGTTCACCGATACATACTTTGTGAACAAAGCGAAAGAGATGCTCGCTCTCGGCGCCGATATGATTACGATCAAGGATATGAGCGGCCTGATCCCGCCTTCGCGCGTAGCTACGCTGATCCCGCTGTTCAAACAGCACCTGAACGTTCCGATCGATTTCCATACGCACTGTACACCCGGGTTTGGCTTAGGCGCGGTTCTGACGGCGATCTATCACGGAGTCGATATTGTGGATACGAATATCTGGAATTTTGCCGGTGGACCGGCTGCTCCGGCTATTGAGCTGATCTACCTCTTCTGTAAGAAACTCGATGTGGAACTCGATGTAAACATGGAAGCTGTGGCAAAGATCAATCAGGAATTGCTGGGTATCCGTAAGGAACTCGATGCGTTCGATGCCGTCAAACAATTCCCGAAACCGTTCAACCCGCTGACCGATACGCTGCCGGCAGAAATAAACCGTGAGTTCGACAAAGCCATCGAAGCCGTACGTCGCAACGACGAACCTGCCTTGCTGGCAGCTTGTCACGCCATCGAGGCTTACTTCAACTTCCCGAAACCGAATAATTTGGTGAAGGATGCCGAAATCCCCGGCGGAATGTATACGAACATGGTGGCACAGCTGAAACAGTTCAACTCGCTCGACCTGCTTGAAGAAGCCATGAAGCTGATCCCGAGCGTACGCCTCGACGCGGGTCTGCCGCCGCTCGTTACTCCCACCAGCCAGATCGTGGGCGCACAAGCCGTCGTATCGGCCTTGAACATCAAAAACGGTCGGCCGAAATATGCCAATCCGTCGAATCAGTTTATTGCGCTGGTAAAAGGTGAATACGGAAAAACGCCTGTTCCGGTCGATCCCGCATTCCGCGAACAAATCACCGGTTCTCCGGTAGAAACGCCGTACGATACGTCGAACTATAAACGTCAGGACAATCCTGTTCTGGAAGAATTCGGAGGTGTACAATTGGCCAAAGACGAAAAAGACAGCCTGTTGATGGAGCTGTTCCCGGCCGTAGCCAGCGGATTCCTCCGCAAAAAACGCGAAGAGGAATTCAATGCTCAGGCGAAACAGGCCGCTCCTGCCGAGGAAGCCAAGTGCGAGACAAAGCAAGAATCCGCCCCGACTGCCGAAAAAGCGGTGAAAGGACATGTAATGGAATGCCCGATGCCGGGGAATATCTTGCGAATCACGGTAAAAGAGGGAGACGTGGTGAAAAAGAACGACAGCTTGCTCATCCTCGAATCAATGAAGATGGAGAACGACATTACTTCCGATTACAACGGTACAGTACTTCGTATCTACGTGAAACCGGGTGACGCCATACAGGCAGGCGCCCCGATGATCGAGATCGGATAATCAACACGCCTTCTGAAAAATTATCTTAATTAATTAACGAAAGCGGGATAAGCCTTTTAATCGGTTTTCCCGCTTTTTTTTCAAAACTTTTCTACCTATCTCATTAAAGCAAGAAAGAGTCAGGAAGAAAGAGTAATGCCACTTTGTCAGCCTGATTACCGGTCGTTACGTCTTC
>NZ_JAUMYS010000018.1 GCF_030528505.1 Tannerella sp. | reverse complement strand
CTCTTTTTGTCATTTTGTCCGATATTTTTCTGTCAACTTTTTTCAGGACATGACAGCCAACAAAATCAACATTTCAACAACTCACCCCCCGAAGGGCATCCAAGGGCTGAAAGCCCGAATTAGTTCAGCCCCATCCTGCAAGGGTGGGGTATCGATGTCCGCACCCTATTCAGAGGGCTGAAAGCCTGAATGAAATTCATTCTTATTTGTTCTATTGCGGAATCCGGGATAAAAAAGAGGGTGTGTCAAAATGCAATGTTTGGGCACCCCCTCTTTAGGTGTGTAAGAATGGGTAAAAAGCAAGGCGCTAAGGATGAGGGTGAGGGAGCATACTAAGGGATGTGACCGAGCTCTCATTCCGCAAACAACGAAGCAGTTTGCCCGTTATGACACACCGCCGTATGATTTTGTTTGGTCGAGGTTTCACTTGTTTTGTTCCTCTGCAACCTCTGAGAGTGTAGTCCCGCCGGGAATCGAACCCGGATTTAAAGTTTAGGAAACTTCCGTTCTATCCATTGAACTACAGAACCATTAAAAGACCGGCCGACGGTTCAAGCGGTCGGCCGGCGGTCTCTTCCGATGCGACCTTTCTTTATTTCATTCTGCTCTCTACCACTTCCCAGTCGATGATGCTCCATACCGCTTCGATATGGTCGGCACGTCTGTTCTGGTAATCCAGGTAGTAAGCGTGTTCCCACACGTCGATACCGAAGATCGGTGTGTATCCTCTCCGTACCGGATTGGCGCCGTTGGCTTCCTGTGTGATCACTAATTTACCTTCTTTGTCGATGGATAAGAAAGACCATCCCGATCCGAACAAGGTTAAGGATGCTTCCGTAAACTTCTTTTGGAAGGCCTCGAAGCTGCCGAAATCGCGATTGATGGCTTCAGCAAGTTTGCCTTTCGGAGCGTTATGCTCTGTCTGAGGCTTGAACTGCAGGAAGTAAATCTCATGATTCAGCGCTTGACCGGCATTGTTGAAAATGGCACCGTCGGGAGCTGTTTGAACAATCTCTACGATGCTTTTTCCTTCGTATTCCGTACCTACTACAAGTTTGTTCAATGTATTTACATAGTTCTGTAAATGTTTACCGTAATGATATTCGATCGTCTGCTGGCTGATTACAGGTTCCAATGCATTCTGTGCATAGGGAAGCTTTGGTGTTTCAAAACTCATAAGTGTAATGCTTAAAAATGTAAAAATTAATGTTGATAAAATCGCTTTCATACAAGTGAATTTTATAAGTCGTTACAAAGATACTTGCTTTCGGATAAAAATGCAAATGCTCGCTTGAATATCTTTGAAGGGTTTAATGTTTTTTATTGGTTAAAAAGGGCTTGCATCACTTCGAGCGATTTTATCTCCGGGAAATCGGACAAATGAAGACGGTAGTAATCAAGAATATGTCGGATGATACGGGTGCGCTCTGTTCGGGAAAAAGAGAACACCGACATATTTTGGAAATTCATTTTTAACAAACGGGCAAAGACGAGGCTCTCGTCCCTGTCTAAATAATGATTGTGTTCGGGAAGAGTGTCCGAAAACGAACCGTTCAGCATATCGAAATATTGCCCTTCGGCATACCATTCTTTATTGGGATGGATACCGAGATAGTTCGATAGCCGGAAGAGAAATGCGAGGTGGAAGTTGGCGATGCCTTCGTCGGCGATTTCGAGCCAACGGATGGCGTGGTACAGGTAGTTGAACAGGGGCTTGTTCGCTTCCTTTTCCTGAATGACCCGGTAGAGGACTTCGGACAGAAACAAGGCTTCGGCGTTCTTTACAGGATGCTGATGGAGCTGCATCGCCAGAAAGGCCGGGCGGGCTTCATGGATGCGTTGGATATCTCTGTTGTTCAGATGTTCCACTTCCATATCGAGGACGGAAAGAGGCATCAGGAAAGCATGCGGAATCTTTGCCTTCTTACGGCGCGAGTTCGTCACCATGTAAGAAATACGCCCGAATTCTTCCGTATACATATTTATTATAATGTATTTGTCGTTGTACGGAAGGGTATGTAATACAATTCCCTTTGTTTTATGCAGCATCCCGATGCAAAAATAGTAAAAAAACGGATGTGGATGTCGGCTTCAGGGAAATGTGAGGCAGAGTATCAATATAGTGTCAACCTTTTTTAGGATATGACAATGATCGGACGCCTCTATATGAATGTATTGAACTCTCTTTATGGACTTGGCGGGCAAATACTCTTTCCGATATGACGGCATTATGCGGAAATTGCTTACTTTTGCGCATTCGTAATAAGTATTCAAATTCGTCTAAATATATGTCGGAACGAAAAGTAAGAGTGCGTTTTGCACCCAGTCCTACAGGGCCGCTTCATATCGGCGGTGTACGTACAGCCTTGTATAATTATTTGTTTGCCAAACAGCATGGCGGTGAGATGATTCTTCGTATCGAGGATACGGATACACAGCGATTTGTGCCGGGCGCGGAAGAATATATCATCGAGTCGTTTCAATGGCTTGGCCTTCCTTTCGATGAGGGTGTGGGCTATGGAGGAAAGTATGGCCCTTACCGTCAGAGCGAACGGAAGGAAATCTACAAACAATATGTAGACCGTTTGCTGGATGCGGGACTCGCTTACATTGCTTTCGATACGCCCGAAGAACTGGAAGCCAAGCGAAAGGAGATTCCGAATTTTCAGTACGACGCTTCGACGCGGATGCAGATGCGCAATTCTTTGACGCTTTCGGCCGATGAGGTGAAGTCGCTGATCGATGCAGGACATCGCTATGTGGTCCGTACGAAAATCGAACCGGGCGAAGACATCCATGTGAACGATCTGATACGTGGCGAAGTCGTGATCAATACCTCCATCCTTGACGATAAGGTGCTTTATAAATCGGCCGATCATTTGCCGACGTATCATCTGGCTAATATTGTGGATGACCATTTGATGGAGATTACCCATGTGATTCGTGGGGAAGAGTGGCTCTCGAGCGCTCCGTTGCATGTCCTGCTTTATCGTTATCTCGGCTGGACCGATACGATGCCTTGCTTTGCGCATCTGCCCTTGCTCCTTAAACCCGAAGGTGGCGGCAAGTTGAGCAAGCGCGACGGAGATCGTTTGGGTTTTCCCGTCTTTCCGCTCGAATGGCGTGATCCGAAGACCGGCGAAGTGTCATCGGGGTATCGCGAGAGCGGTTATCTGCCTGAGGCCGTAATCAATTTTCTGGCGTTGCTCGGATGGAATCCCGGAGATGATCGCGAACTGATGGCGATGGACGAACTGATTTCGCTTTTCGATCTGGCTCATTGCAGCAAGAGCGGTGCGAAGTTCGACTACGAGAAGGGCAAATGGTTCAATCACCAATATATCCGTAAACGTAGCGACAGAGATATTGCCGTCATGTTTCGGCCGGTTCTCGAAGAGCATGGCGTTGTCGGTACGGATGAGGCTTATGTCGAAAAAGTCGTCGGACTGATGAAAGAGCGCGTGAGTTTCGTGCCCGAACTGTGGGAACAGACGTATTATTTCTTTGTCGCGCCGGAGACGTACGACGAGAAAACGCGCAAGAAACGCTGGAAGGAAGACAGTGCGGCGCAGTTGACGGAATTGATCGAGGTGTTACGCCGTCGCGAGCCGTTCGATGTAGCGGGTACCGAAGAATATGTGAAAGCATGGATTGCCGAGAAAGGGTACAATCTCGGGAATATCATGAATGCCGCGCGTCTGGCGCTTGTGGGGCAAGGCATCGGGCCGCAAGTGTTTCATATCACCGAAGCGATCGGAAAGGAAGAGACGATTCGGAGAATCGGCCGGGCGATAGAAGTATTAGGTTGATGCGTCACGTTTACACACTGGCATTGCATCTGTATGCGTTTGCCGTCGAATTGTCTTCGTTCTTCCACCGTAAGGCGCGGATGACGCGCGTGGGGCAGTGGCATACGAACGGCATCCTGCGGAAAAAGATCGACCGGAATGCCCGATATATTTGGTTTCATGCCGCGTCGCTCGGTGAGTTTGAGCAGGGGCGTCCTTTGATGGAGGCGATTCGAAAGCGCTATCCCGACTATAAAATTCTGTTGACGTTCTTTTCGCCGTCCGGCTACGAAGTGCGTAAGAATTACGACGGGGCGGATGTGATTTGTTATTTGCCTTTCGATACGCCGTATAAGGTGAGAAAGTTCTTACATCTGGCCAATCCGGCGGTGGCGGTCTTTATCAAATACGAGTTCTGGCTGAATTACCTGACGGAGTTGAAAAAAAGAAACATTCCGACGTACCTCGTTTCCGGTATCTTTCGGCGTGAACAACTATTTTTCAGGTGGTACGGAAGCTGGTACCGGAAAGCGCTTACCTGTTTTGAGCGTCTGTTCGTGCAGGACGAAGCGTCGCGAAGTCTGCTGGCGGAGTTCGGGATTACGAACGTTCAGGTGTGCGGAGATACGCGTTTCGACCGGGTGCTGGCCGTGCAACGGCAGGCACGCGAACTTCCCGCGGTGAAAGATTTTGTAGGAGACGGGACTTCGCTGATTCTGGTCGCAGGCAGTTCGTGGCCCGAAGATGAGTCGATCATCATTCCGTATTTTAATACGCATCCGGAAGTGAAATTGATCATTGCGCCGCATGAAATCCCGCGGGAGCATTTGCTGTATATCGAATCGCTCCTTCATCGTCCTTCCATCCGTCTTTCTGAGACGAATGATCAGCCGGTAGCCGGTAAGGACTGTCTGATTATCGACAGTTTCGGTTTGCTCTCGTCCATTTATCGTTACGGAGATGTGGCTTATGTGGGGGGGGGGTTCGGAAAAGGGATTCACAACACGCTCGAAGCCGCTGTTTACGGCATTCCGGTACTGTTCGGGCCCAAATATCAGAAATTTCGCGAAGCGCATGAGCTGATTGCCTGCGGTGGCGGATTCTCCTTACAGGATGAAGCCGCATTTATAGCCCGCATGGATGCATTTATCGGCAAGCCGGAACAGCGTGCGGAGTCCGGACGAATCGTCGGTGATTATGTGCAGCGCAACAGCGGGGTAACCGATCGGATTCTTCAGGAGATGAATGTATCTTTAAAGACTCATGCTAACTGATTCGATAGACGAAGACGGTAAACCTGAAAAACCGATAGGCATCGAAAAAAATCCGATAGGCATCGGATCTAAAAGCGATAAGCATCGGATTGGGAACCGATACGTATAAATGGTGAGAACACTGTCGTATGCTTTTCAAAAACGAGTCCCTATCTCTCTTTGAATATCCGGTCGTTGTCGAGCAGGGTACGGGTGTCCCGAATAAACTGGCGGTAACTTTCCCGTTGTCCGGACGGTAGCGGAAGCGTATCGGCCACTGAGGGCGGTAGAATGCGATAGTTCGGCATAGCCACCCATACCGGTGTATAGTACGGACAAATCTCGATTTGTTCGTTTTTCTTTTCTACGTCGAGCGTAACGATCAGTCCGCCGTTTTTGTATCGGTCGCGCTGATTTGATACGAAGTTGCCCAGCGAGTAGACTGTCACGGAGCGGACGATGCTGTCCGTATCGTATCCGGCCTCGAAAGGCTGAATCACGTGCGGATGGCTGCCCATCACGATTTCCGTCCCGTAGCGATGACATAGCTCCGCCAGCTTCCGTTGAGTATGATTGGGCTTTCGTACGTACTCGTCGCCCCAGTGAAAGAATACGATGATGCAATCCGTTTCGGAGCGGTCGATCCGCTTTAAATCGTTTTGGATAGCTGTCGTGTCGATCAGGTTTACGATCGTTCCCTTAGGGATGGGAACCCCATTCGTGTCGTACGTATAGTTGAGCAGCGCAAACCGGATTCCTTTGACCTCGAAACGCAACGGGTGATTCATACGATATCGCGTACTGTCAATGAACGCGCCGGTATGAACGATACCCAGCGAGTCGAAACGTGCCGTCATGTACTCGATTCCTGTTCGCCCGTTGTCACAAATATGATTATTGGCCATCACCACGGCGTCGATACCGATATGGCGAATCGCGTCCGCCAGTTGTGCCGGAGAACGAAACATCGGATAGCCCGTATAACGCGACGTGGGCGTGAGCGTCGTTTCGAAATTCAGCATGGCGAAGTCTGCTTCTTCGAAGATCGGTTTGACGTAACGAAACGTCTCCGAGTAGTCGAAGGTTCCGTCCGGCCGACGGGCGGCGCGAACTTGTGGCATGTGCTGCATCAGATCGCCGGCAAAGACGAGTCTTGCCTGTTGCGGTTCATCGACCTGTTGTACTACGCCGTCGGGCGATGCATGGTTTTTCTCCTGATTCAATGTGCACCATGCCACATAGCCGGTAACGGCTGTGGCCAATGTAAGTGCCGGAATCAGTATGCTTTTGGAGAGAAAATGCATCAATCTTCCGATTTATACCATGAAGCGTACATGTGATAATTCCGTGCGATCTTTTGATTGATCTCTTTCGATTGCTCCGGATCTACTTTCTTTACGAACTTCGCGGGGGCTCCGGCGTAGATGCTGCCCGGCTCTACCTGCGTGTTGCTTAGTACGACCGATCCCGCCGCCACGATGGCTCCTTCGCCGATCACCGCGTGATCGAGCACTACGGCTCCCATCCCGATCAGTGCCCCGTCGCATATCTTGGCTCCGTGAATCGTAACATTATGCCCGACCGACACATTGTCGCCAATCTCGATCGTCGACTTTTCATATAAAGTATGAAGTACCGAACCATCTTGTATGTTGACCCCGTTCCCGATACGGATCGAGTTGACATCGCCGCGTAATATCGCACCGAACCAGATGCTGCATCCTTCACCAATCACCACATCTCCGATAATGGTTGCATTATCTGCCAGAAAAGTGTCCTTCCCGATAGAGGGTACAAAACCCCGAACTGATTTTACAAGTGCCATTTGTTACATTATTATGAATGAATTCTTCCGTGTTGATTCGGCACAAAGATAGATAAAAAGAACCGAATCCCTTTGTTCGGGTAAAAATATATCGGAAAGTTTTGTAAGTAATAAAACTATCCGTACTTTTGTGCCCGATTTTTACGGATGAAATAAAAAATAAAATAAGCATTAAAGTAATAATTTATGATTGTAGTTCCATTAAAAGAAGGCGAAAGCATCGAAAGAGCATTGAAGAAGTTCAAAAGAAAGTTTGAAAAAACAGGGGTTGTAAAAGAGCTGAGAAAACGTCAGGCTTTTTCCAAACCTTCCGTTGAAAAAAGAAAAGAACGTATTCGTGCGATTTACGTGCAGCAATTACAGCAGGCTGAAGAGTAATCATCCGTTTTTTTTACCACCTTTTTTGGTTTAATAAAAAAAACTCCTTATATTCGTCGCGTTAAAACAATGCGGCGTGAATACGTTTATTAAGCCATTTTTAAGTTACCTTCGCTATGAGAGGGGCTACTCGGCTCTTACCGTAGCGGCATATGAGCGGGATCTGCTTCAGTTTGAAGCGTTCGTCCGTGCGAATGCGGAAGGGGCAGCGATTGATGTTCGGTTGATCGATGCGGATTGTGTTCGTTCGTGGATGGTTTCTCTTTTGGATAGGTCAATGGCTTCCAGCTCGGTCAACCGCAAGCTGAGTTCGCTGAAATCGTTCTTTAAGTTTTTGTTGAAGCAGGGAGTGTTGTCTGAAAGCCCGGTACGTTTGTTGGTCGGGCCTAAGATGTCGCGCCCTTTACCTTCTTTTGTGAAAGAGAAAGAGATGGCGGATTTGCTTGACGGTTCTTCCTTTGATTCCGATTTTGAGGGTAGCCGTGATCGTCTGTTGCTTGAAATGTTGTATCAGACAGGTCTCCGGCGCTCGGAGCTTGTCGGAATTCGGCATGCCGATGTTGATATGGAAGCCATGCAGCTCAGGGTGAACGGTAAGCGTAATAAGCAGCGTATCATTCCGTTTGCGGAGCGCTTAAAAGAGATGATTGTACATTATATCTCGGAGAAAGAAAAAGAAATTTCTGTCGATGATTCCATGCATCTCTTTGTGCGGAAAAATGGCAAGCCTTTGACGGGGTCTATCGTCTATCGTATCGTCAGGGAACGATTGTCCGGTGTCCCGATGTTGGCAAAATGCAGTCCGCATGTGCTCAGACATTCTTTTGCAACGAGTATGTTGAATGACGGAGCGGAGTTGAATGCCGTGAAAGAGTTGCTCGGACACGGCAGTCTGGCTTCTACCTCTGTCTATACGCATATTACTTTTGAAGAATTAAAAAAAATGTATCATGCTCATCCAAGAGCAAAAAAGTAAGGAGGTAAATTATGGAAATCAGAGTTCAAGCAATTCATTTTGATGCAACCGAGCGTTTGGAAGCGTTTATTCAAAAAAAAGTTTCAAAACTGAATCAGTATCATGACGGCATTTTGGGGGCAGAGGTGGCTTTGCGTGTTGTGAAGCCAGAGTCTGTTCAAAACAAACAGGTTGGGATTCGTTTAAAGATAAAAAACAACGATCTTTTTGCCGAGAAAGTAAGTGATACATTCGAAGAAGCTGTTGACGATGCAGTTGTTGCTTTAGAGAAGCAATTGATCAAAGTGAAAGAAAAAAGCAGGGCAAAGTAAAAAAAAAAGGTGGAAATTTGCTACGTAATAAAATAATGTCTAAATTTGCAGCCGTTTCGCTTACCACGAAGCGGCTCATTTTATGCGAAAGGCCTCTTTAGCTCAGCTGGCCAGAGCACGTGATTTGTAATCTCGGGGTCGTTGGTTCGAATCCGACAAGAGGCTCGAAAGAGAAGAGTGAGCGAATAGAAAAATAGTTTTTGAACAGGTTGCTATTATATTATAGTACATGCGTACATTTAAAAATATATGGTCTGTTTATAAACGAGTGTGTAATGCCTGTGTAGCTCAGCGGTAGAGCACTTCCTTGGTAAGGAAGAGGTCCCGAGTTCAAGTCTCGGCACCGGCTCAGATAAAATAGAAAGAAGAAAATTATTAATTATTACATAAAAGACAATTTGAGTTATGGCAAAAGAACATTTTAACAGGACAAAACCGCATGTAAACATCGGTACGATTGGTCACGTTGACCATGGTAAAACTACCTTGACAGCTGCTATTACAACTGTTTTGGCGAAGAAAGGTCTTTCTGAATTGCGTTCGTTCGATTCGATCGACAATGCTCCGGAAGAAAAAGAAAGAGGTATTACCATTAACACGTCGCACGTGGAATATGAGACGGCAAACCGTCACTATGCACACGTAGACTGTCCGGGTCACGCCGACTATGTGAAGAACATGGTAACGGGTGCTGCTCAGATGGACGGTGCGATCATCGTTGTTGCGGCTACTGACGGTCCGATGCCTCAGACTCGCGAACACATCTTGTTGGCTCGTCAGGTAAACGTTCCTCGTCTGGTCGTGTTTATGAATAAGTGCGATATGGTTGACGATGCTGAAATGTTGGAATTGGTAGAAATGGAAATGCGTGAACTGCTTTCGTTCTACAATTTCGATGGAGATAATACTCCTGTTATTCAAGGTTCTGCATTGGGTGGATTGAATGGAGATGCGAAATGGGAAGAAAAGATCATGGAATTGATGGATGCTGTTGATACTTGGATTCCGTTGCCTCCGCGCGATGTGGACAAACCGTTCTTGATGCCGGTTGAAGACGTGTTCTCGATTACGGGACGTGGTACGGTTGCTACAGGACGTATTGAAACGGGTGTGGTTCATACCGGAGATGAAGTTCAGATCATCGGTTTGGGTGCTGAAGGAAGAAAGTCTGTTGTGACGGGGGTTGAAATGTTCCGTAAGATTTTGGACGAAGGTCAAGCCGGAGATAACGTAGGTCTGTTGCTCCGTGGTATTGATAAGAATGAAATCAAGCGCGGTATGGTACTTTGCCATCCGGGACAGGTTAAACCTCACTCCAAATTTAAGGCAGAGGTTTATATCTTGAAGAAAGAAGAAGGTGGTCGTCATACGCCGTTCCACAACAAATATCGTCCGCAGTTCTATATCCGTACGTTGGACGTGACAGGTGAAATCTCTCTGCCGAGTGGGGTAGAAATGGTTATGCCCGGTGACAACGTGACGATCGAAGTGGAATTGATCTATCCTGTAGCATGTAACATTGGTTTGCGTTTTGCTATCCGTGAAGGTGGCCGTACGGTAGGTGCCGGTCAGATTACGGAGTTGATAGACTAATAAATCACACATACAGTCGGTTCGCCTATAACGGCCGACTGTACTTTACGGAAGTAGCTCAGTCGGTAGAGCACTGGTCTCCAAAACCAGGTGTCGGGAGTTCGAGCCTCTCCTTCCGTGCAATAAATAACAAATAATGAAGAGAGTAATAGCTTATATCAAAGACTCGTATAACGAGCTTGTACATAAGGTTTCTTGGCCGACGAAAGCGGAGTTGTCAAATAGTGCTGTCGTTGTTATGTTTGCTTCCCTTATCATAGCAGTACTTATTGGCGCCATTGACTTTGGATTTGAGGCTGTGATGAAATTCATCTACAGTTTATAAGGTTTTGTAATGTCAGATTCTCAACAAAAATTCTATGTTCTCCGCGCAATCAGCGGGAAGGAGAATAAGGTGCGTGAATATCTGGAGGCCGAAATGAGAAATTCGGACTTGGGAAATTATGTTTCTCAGGTACTTATCCCGACAGAGAAGACGTTCACCATGCGTAATGGCAAAAAGGTCGTCAAGGAGCGTGCCTATTTGCCCGGATACGTATTGGTGGAAGCCAATCTGGTGGGAGAGGTGATCCATCGTTTGCGCGAAATACCTCATGTAATCGGATTTTTGGGCGGGTTGGAAAACCCTGTTCCGTTACGTCCGTCGGAGGTGAGCCGTGTGTTAGGAACGCTGGATGAATTACAAGAACAACCGGAAGAACTCGATGTTCAATATTATGTAGGTGAAACGGTGAAAGTAACGTATGGACCTTTCAACGGTTTCAGTGGTGTCATTGAAGAAGTAAATGCGGAGAAAAAGAAACTCAAGGTGATTGTCAAAATCTTTGGACGTAAAACGCCCCTTGAATTAAGTTATGTACAAGTGGAAAAAGAGTAATCATTGTTACGAATGACGAGTACTTTTCCAAAATCTGAATTAAATATTAAATTAAAGAAAGATGGCGAAAGAAATTGCTGGACAAATTAAATTGCAGATAAAAGGAGGAGCGGCCAACCCTTCTCCTCCCGTTGGACCTGCATTGGGTTCCAAGGGAATAAATATTATGGAGTTCTGCAAGCAATTCAATGCCAGAACCCAAGACAAGGCCGGTAAGGTGTTACCTGTGGTAATTACCTATTATGCGGATAAGACGTTTGATTTTGTCGTAAAGACACCGCCTGTTGCTGTGCAGCTGCTTGAAGCCAGCAAGCAAAAGAGCGGATCGGCACAGCCCAACCGTAAAAAAGTGGCGCAAGTCACTTGGGATACGGTGAAGGCAATTGCGGAAGACAAGTTGGTCGATCTGAACTGCTTTACCGTTGAATCTGCGATGAAGATGGTCGCCGGTACAGCGCGAAGCATGGGTATTACGGTAACTGGGACATTCCCGGAAACGAACCATTAAAAGTCAATTGGAAGATGAGTAAAGTAACGAAAAATCGGAAATTGGCGGAGGGTAAGCTTGAAGAAGGGAAAATGTACACGTTACAGGAAGCTTCGGCATTAGTCAAAGAAATTACAACGACTAAATTCGATGCTTCGGTAGATGTGGATGTTCGTCTCGGTGTTGACCCCCGTAAATCCAACCAAATGGTGAGAGGGGTGGTATCACTTCCTCATGGGACAGGTAAAGAAACAAGGGTTCTTGCATTGTGTACTCCTGATAAAGAAGCCGAGGCTAAAGCAGCCGGAGCCGATTATGTGGGACTAGATGAATATATCGAAAAAATTAAAGGTGGATGGACCGATATCGATATCATCATCACGATGCCCGCAATCATGGGTAAAATCGGTGCATTAGGACGTGTGTTGGGCCCTCGCGGCTTGATGCCGAATCCTAAGAGCGGAACGGTAACGAATGAAATTGGGAACGCCGTGAAAGAGGTGAAACAAGGCAAAATCGATTTTAAAGTCGACAAAGCCGGAATCGTTCACTCTTCCATCGGTAAAGTATCTTTCAGCCCGGAGCAGATAAGTGGAAATGCGAAAGAATTTATTTCAACACTTATCAAATTGAAACCGTCGGCTGCCAAAGGTACCTATATAAAGAGCATTTATCTTTCTAGTACAATGAGTCCGGGTATTAAGGTTGACCCGAAGACGGTTGAAGATTAATTACTTTAAAGTTTAGGAACAAATGAAAAAGGAAGATAAAAGTATCGTTGTTGAACGGTTGACCGAAACATTGAAAGAATATGCGAACTTCTACTTGACGGACATCGAAGCATTGGATGCGGAGAAGACGAGTGCGTTGAGAAGAGTTTGTTACAAAGAAAATGTAAAGTTAGTCGTTGTAAAAAATACTTTGTTTAAAAGGGCTTTGGAGTCCATGGACGCGGATTATTCGGCCTTGTATGAAACCCTCAAGGGAAATACGGCCGTTATGTTTTCGAATGTGGTCAATGCTCCGGCTCGCTTGATGAAGGATTTTACAAAAGGCATGAAGGGAGAGGTGAAACCTCAACTGAAAGCCGCCTATGTACAAGAAAGCTTCTACATAGGAGCAGAGAACCTTGATGCCCTGGCAAGTCTGAAGAGCAGAGAAGAGATGATTGGAGATTTGATTGGATTGTTGCAGTCACCGATCAAGAATGTGATGTCTGCTTTGCAGTCTTCATCCGGACAAGCTATTCATGGTATTTTACAAACTCTCGAGAAGAGATGAAAATTTAATTAACAGAATAATAATCATTTAAATCATACAAAAATGGCAGATTTGAAAGCTTTTGCAGAACAATTAGTAAATCTTACCGTAAAGGAAGTGAGCGAATTAACGACGATTTTGAAAGAGGAATACGGTATTGAGCCGGCAGCCGCAGCCGTAGCGGTAGCAGCCGGTCCGGCAGCAGGCGCAGCAGCCGCTGAAGAGAAATCTTCTTTCGATGTAGTGCTGAAGTCCGCTGGTGCGAATAAGCTGGCAGTCGTTAAATTAGTGAAAGAGTTGACCGGTCTGGGCTTGAAAGAAGCAAAAGATATGGTTGACGGTGCTCCGAGCAACGTAAAAGAAGGTGTGGCTAAGGCCGAGGCTGAAGATTTGAAGAAAAAGTTGGAAGAAGCAGGAGCAGAAGTTGAGCTTAAATAGTGTCTATAGCCTGATAAACAGGTGATTTGGTTAAGTCTCCCCGTAAGTCGGGGATTCTTAACCTTTTTGTGTCTATTTCATTACAAGTTCAAAAACAATTCCTAACTACTAACTAAATGTCTTCTGCAGCTCAAACTCAAAGGATAAATTTTGCTTCGATAAAGAACTTCCTCGCTTATCCGGACTTTCTCGAAGTACAATTGAAGTCATTTCAAGACTTTTTACAACTTGATACGCCGCCCGAAAAAAGAAAAAAGGAGGGCTTGTATAAAGTGTTTTCCGAAAACTTCCCTATCGCGGATACACGAAATAATTTCGTGTTGGAGTTTTTGGATTATTATGTAGATCCGCCCCGGTATTCGATTGACGAGTGCATTGCGCGCGGATTGACCTACAGTGTTCCGTTAAAAGCCAAACTTAAATTATACTGTACCGACCCGGAACACGAAGATTTCGACACGGTAATTCAGGATGTCTACCTGGGCCCAATTCCTTATATGACGGATCGCGGGACGTTTGTGATAAACGGTGCCGAACGTGTTGTCGTATCACAGTTACACCGTTCGCCGGGTGTATTTTTCGGACAGAATACGCATGCCAACGGGACGAAATTATATTCTGCCCGTATTATTCCGTTCAAAGGTTCATGGATTGAGTTTGCAACGGATATCAACAACGTGATGTATGCCTACATCGACCGTAAGAAAAAGCTGCCTGTAACAACCTTGTTGCGTGCTATCGGTTTCGAAAGCGATAAGGATATCTTGGAGATATTCAACTTGGCGGAAGAAGTCAAAGTAAACAAAACGAACTTAAAGAAATATATCGGGCGAAAATTGGCTGCCCGCGTGTTGAAGACATGGGTGGAAGATTTTGTCGATGAAGATACGGGCGAAGTCGTTTCTATCGAGCGTAATGACGTGGTTATCGACCGTGAAGCGGAACTGAGCGAAGATAATATCAATGAAATCATTGATTCGGGGGTACAACATATTTTGTTACACCGCGAAGATCAGAATCTGGCCGATTACGCGATCATTTACAATACGCTTCAGAAGGATCCGAGTAACTCGGAGAAGGAAGCCGTATTGTATATTTATCGTCAGTTACGTAATGCGGAGCCCGCTGATGAAGCCAGCGCACGAGAAGTAATTACGAACTTGTTCTTCTCCGAAAAGCGTTATGATTTGGGAGATGTGGGACGTTTCCGCATAAATCGCAAGTTAGGATTGACTACCAGCGAAGATATCAGGGTCTTAACGAAAGAAGATATTATTGAAATTATCAAATATCTGATTGAACTGATTAATTCGAAGGCAGTTGTAGATGATATTGACCATTTGAGTAACCGTCGTGTCCGGACGGTTGGTGAGCAGTTGTATAACCAGTTTGGAATCGGGCTGGCGCGTATGTCGCGTACCGTTCGTGAACGGATGAATGTTCGTGATAACGAGGTGTTCACTCCGATCGATCTGATCAATGCCAAAACGATTTCGTCGGTTGTGAACTCTTTTTTCGGGACGAACGCGTTGTCGCAATTTATGGATCAGACGAATCCGTTGGCAGAGATTACCCATAAGCGTCGTTTGTCGGCTTTAGGTCCCGGAGGTCTCTCGCGCGAACGTGCCGGGTTTGAGGTGCGTGACGTTCATTATACGCATTACGGACGTCTTTGTCCGATTGAAACACCGGAAGGTCCGAATATCGGCTTGATTTCTTCGCTTTGTGTGTATGCGAAAATCAATGAGTTGGGATTCATCGCTACTCCTTACCGTAAGGTCGAAGAAGGAAGAGTGGATTTCTCGGAAGAGGCTTTGGAATATTATACGGCCGAAGAAGAAGAGAATAAGATCGTAGCCCAAGGAAATGCCCCGTTGGATGATAACGGACGTTTTGTGCGCGATAAGGTGAAATCGAGGTATGAAGCCGACTTCCCCGTGGTAGAACCGGAGAAGGTCGATTTGATGGACGTTGCTCCGACCCAAATCGCTTCGATTGCGGCGGCGTTGATTCCTTTCCTCGAACATGATGATGCGAACCGTGCCTTGATGGGATCGAACATGATGCGTCAGGCCGTACCGTTGATTCGTACCGATGCTCCGATTGTCGGAACCGGTATTGAAGCACAGGTGGCTCGTGATTCGCGCACCCAGATTATCGCAGAAGGAGAGGGCGAAATCGTCTTTGTAGACGCTACTTGTATCAAGATTAAATATGACCGCACGGAAGATGAGGAATTTGTAAGCTTCGAAGATGCGGTGAAAACGTATATCATTCCGAAATGGCGGAAAACGAACCAAAGTACAACCGTCGATTTGCGCCCGATTTGTCGTTGCGGTCAACGCGTAAAAGCCGGGGATATCCTGACGGAAGGTTATTCGACACAAAACGGAGAGCTTGCTTTGGGACGTAACGTTAAAGTGGCTTATATGCCGTGGAAGGGATATAACTATGAGGATGCCGTAGTACTGAATGAACGCATGGTTCGTGAAGATTTCTTTACGTCGGTTCATGTGGATGAGTATATCCTGGAAGTGCGTGAAACGAAGCGTGGTATGGAAGAGTTAACTTCCGATATCCCGAACGTGAGTGAGGAAGCCATCAAAGACCTCGACGAGCGTGGTATCATCCGTGTAGGCGCACACGTTAAACCCGGCGATATCCTGATCGGAAAGATCACGCCGAAAGGAGAGTCCGATCCTTCTCCCGAAGAAAAGTTGTTGCGTGCGATTTTCGGCGACAAGGCCGGCGACGTAAAAGACGCTTCCTTGAAAGCGACGCCTTCGTTGCAAGGGGTCGTTATTGAAACGAGCCTGTTCTCGAAGATGGTGAAAAAACGCAATTCTCGTATGTCCGATAAGGCTGTACTGCCGAAGCTGGACGAAGAATACGAAGAAAAGATGGCCGCATTGAAGAGCTTGCTCGTCGATAAGTTGCAGGAACTCACGAACGGCAAAACCTCGCAAGGCGTAAAAGACTATTTGAATACGGAGGTTATTGCCCGTGGCGCCAAATTCTCGCGTAAAGCCTTGGAAGAGTTGGATTATAACACGGTGCAGGTAAGCAAATGGACGACTGACGCCCATAAGAATGAGCTGATCAAGCAGCTGATTGTTAATTATCTGAAGAAATATAAGGAATTAGATGCCGAATTGCGCCGGAAGAAGTTCGATCTCACGATTGGAGATGAGCTGCCTACCGGAATCGTGCAGATAGCCAAAGTTTACATTGCCAAGAAACGTAAGATTCAAGTCGGCGATAAGATGGCCGGGCGCCATGGTAATAAAGGTATCGTTTCGAAGATTGTACGTCAGGAAGACATGCCTTTCCTTGAGGACGGTACGCCGGTGGATATCTGTTTGAACCCGTTGGGTGTACCTTCGCGTATGAACCTCGGACAGATTTTTGAAGCCGTTTTGGGATGGGCCGGAAAGACGCTCGATGTGAAATTCGCTACGCCGATTTTCGACGGAGCATCGATCGACGATTTGAATGAATGGACTGATAAAGCAGGCATACCGCGTTATGGTAAGACCTACTTGTATGACGGCGGCACGGGAGAGCGCTTTGACCAGCCGGCAACGGTAGGAGTTACGTACTTCTTGAAGTTGGGACACATGGTCGACGACAAGATGCACGCTCGTTCCATCGGTCCGTATTCATTGATTACGCAGCAACCGTTAGGAGGTAAGGCGCAGTTTGGTGGTCAACGTTTCGGAGAGATGGAGGTTTGGGCGATCGAAGCCTTCGGGGCCGCTCACATCTTGCAAGAAATCTTGACAATCAAGTCGGACGATGTAGTCGGCCGTTCGAAAGCATACGAAGCGATTGTGAAAGGCGAGAATATGCCTAAACCGGGTATTCCCGAGTCGTTGAATGTATTGCTTCACGAGTTGAGAGGCCTTTGTTTAAGTCTTACATTAGATTAAAGATAACTCTTTATAAAATAGAGAAAAATATGGCTTTTAGAAGAGAAAATAAGATAAAGAGTGAGTTTACGAAGATTACCATCGGACTGGCTTCGCCGGAAGAGATTCTTGAAAACTCGTACGGAGAGGTATTGAAGCCGGAGACGATCAATTACCGTACGTACAAACCCGAACGCGACGGTTTGTTCTGCGAACGGATTTTTGGCCCGGTAAAAAATTACGAATGTTATTGCGGAAAGTATAAACGTATTCGTTATAAGGGAATTGTTTGTGACCGATGCGGAGTGGAAGTAACGGAGAAGAAGGTGCGCCGTGAGCGTTCCGGACATATTCAGTTAGTCGTTCCGGTGGCACATATCTGGTATTTTCGTTCTTTACCGAATAAGATCGGTTATCTGCTGGGACTACCTACCAAGAAGATGGATTCGATTATCTACTATGAACGATATATCGTGATCCAGAAAGGGGCGGCAGAAGGTGTTAATGATATGGACTTATTGTCCGAAGAAGAGTATCTGAATATCCTCGATACGTTACCGAAAGAAAACCAAATGCTTGAAGATTCCGACCCGAACAAGTTTATTGCAAAAATCGGTGCAGAAGCGATTTACGACTTGCTTGTTCGTTTGGACTTGGATACCTTATCGTACGATTTGCGTCATCATGCAACGACAGACACGTCGCAGCAACGAAAGAATGAGGCACTGAAACGTTTGCAGGTGGTTGAATCGTTTCGTGCGTCGAAAGGCCGGAATAAGCCGGAATGGATGATTATTAAGGTGGTACCTGTCATTCCGCCGGAATTGCGTCCGCTTGTTCCGCTGGATGGAGGTCGTTTTGCCACTTCCGATTTGAATGATTTATATCGTCGCGTGATTATCCGTAACAACCGTCTGAAACGGTTGATTGATATCCGCGCCCCGGAAGTTATTCTTCGAAACGAAAAGCGTATGTTGCAGGAGGCGGTCGATTCATTGTTCGATAATTCGCGCAAGTCAAGCGCCGTGAAAACGGATGCCAACCGTCTGTTGAAGTCGCTTTCAGACAGCTTGAAAGGAAAACAAGGACGTTTCCGTCAGAATCTGTTGGGTAAACGTGTCGACTATTCTGCACGTTCGGTCATTGTGGTCGGCCCCGAATTGAAAATGCACGAGTGCGGTCTGCCGAAAGGTATGGCTGCCGAGTTATATAAGCCGTTTATCATCCGTAAGTTGATTGAACGCGGCATTGTGAAGACGGTCAAATCTGCCAAAAAAATCGTAGATCGCAAAGAACCGGTCGTATGGGATATTCTGGAATATGTGATGAAAGGACATCCGGTCTTGCTGAACCGTGCTCCGACGTTGCACCGTTTGGGTATTCAGGCGTTCCAGCCCAAGCTTATCGAAGGAAAGGCTATTCAGTTGCATCCGTTGGCTTGTACGGCGTTCAATGCCGACTTCGACGGCGACCAGATGGCTGTCCATTTGCCGCTCGGTAATGAGGCCGTGCTGGAAGCTCAGATGTTGATGCTTGCCTCGCATAATATCCTGAATCCGGCGAATGGTGCTCCAATTACGGTGCCTTCTCAAGACATGGTGCTTGGTTTGTACTATATCACGAAGCTCCGGCGAGGAGCGCGAGGCGAAGGCCTTGTGTTCTATGGTCCTGAAGAGGCGATGATTGCATACAACGAAAAGAAGGTGAATATTCATGCCCCGATTAAGGTCTATGTGAACGATTTGGATGAAGAGGGAGAAACGGTCAGGAAGATGGTGGAAACTTCTGTCGGTCGTTTGATGGCCAATGAATATGTACCGGATGAAGTCGGATATATTAATGAAGTTTGGGGAAAGAAAGCGCTGCGCGATATCATCAGCCGGGTGATCAAGGCATGTGGTGTGGCTCGTACGGCTCAGTTCCTCGACGACATCAAGAATTTGGGCTATTATATGGCTTTCAAGGGCGGTTTGTCGTTCAATTTGGCCGATGTGTTGATTCCGCCGGAAAAAGATGATATCGTGAAAGAAGGCTATGATGAAGTAGAGCAGATCACGGCGAACTATAACATGGGTTTCATCACGAATAACGAGCGTTATAATCAGATTATCGATACGTGGACACACGTCAACAGCCGTTTGTCGAAGACCCTGATCGATCAACTTAGCGCTGACGACGATGGATTCAACTCGATCTACATGATGATGGATTCGGGAGCGCGTGGTTCGAAAGAGCAGATTCGTCAGCTTTCGGGTATGCGTGGATTGATGGCCAAGCCGCAAAAGAGCGGAAGCGACGGCGGACAGATTATTGAAAACCCGATTTTGTCGAACTTTAAAGAAGGATTGTCGGTGCTGGAGTACTTTATCTCCACGCACGGTGCTCGAAAAGGTTTGGCGGATACAGCGTTGAAGACGGCCGATGCCGGCTATCTGACCCGTCGTCTCGTCGACGTGTCACATGATGTGATCATCAATGAGGAAGACTGCGGCACATTGCGCGGGCTGACTTGTACGGAGTTGAAGAACAACGAAGAAGTGATTGCATCGCTTTACGAACGCATCCTTGGCCGTGTATCGGTTCACGATATTATCCATCCGATTACGGGTAGAATCATCGTTAAGTCGGGTGAGGAAATTCGTGAGAAGCAGGCGACCGAGATACAAAACTCGCCGATCGAGAGCGTTGAAATTCGCTCGGTGCTGACCTGCGAGTCGAAGAAAGGCGTTTGTGCGAAGTGCTACGGACGTAACCTGGCAACGGGACAAATGGTGCAGAAAGGTGAAGTAGTCGGTGTGATTGCCGCACAGTCTATCGGTGAACCGGGAACACAGTTGACGCTTCGTACGTTCCACGTCGGTGGTATCGCGTCGAATATTGCAACGGAAAACAGTCTCGTTTCGAAATACGACGGAGTACTTGAGATTGATGAGTTGCGTGCCGTAGAGTCCGAAACGGAAAAATGTAAGATTGTAGTCAGCCGTTTGGCGGAACTTCGTATCGTAGATCCTCATACGAAGATCATCTTGCATAATCATAATATCCCTTACGGATCGAAATTGTTCTTCGATCATGGAGCGATGATTCAGAAGGGAGATAAGATTATGGAGTGGGATCCGTTCAATGCCGTGATTGTCTCGGAAGTTGCAGGAAAGCTTTCTTTCGAAAGCATGGATGAAAATGTGACTTATAAGGTAGAAAGTGATGAAACGACCGGTTTGAAAGAGAAGATCATCATCGAATCGAAAGATAAGACGAAGATACCGGCCGCACATATTTTGAATGCCGACAATGAGCCGCTGAAGAATTACTCGTTGCCTTTGGGCGCCCATGTGGTGAAAGAAGAAGGCGATATGATCAAAGCGGGTGAGGTGCTGGTAAAGATTCCGCGCGCGGTAGGTAAGACCGGTGATATCACGGGTGGATTGCCACGTGTTACGGAATTGTTCGAAGCGCGCAACCCATCTAATCCGGCTATTGTTTCGGAGATCGACGGTGAAGTCAGCTTCGGAAAAATCAAACGCGGTAATCGTGAAATCATGGTGACCTCGAAGCTTGGGGAAGTGAAGAAATACATGGTTCCCTTGTCGAAGCAGTTGCTGGTGCAGGAAAACGATTACGTACGTGCCGGTATGCCGCTTTCCGACGGAGCGATTACTCCTTCCGATATTTTGGCGATCAAAGGTCCGACCGCCGTTCAGGAGTATATCGTGAACGAGGTGCAGGATGTGTATCGTCTGCAGGGAGTGAAGATTAATGATAAACATTTTGAGGTGATTGTTCGTCAGATGATGCGCAAGGTCGAAATCGTAGATCCGGGAGATACTCGTTTCCTCGAGCAGCAAGTCGTTGACAAGCTCGAAGTGATGGAAGAGAATGACCGTATCTGGGGTAAGAAGGTGGTGACGGATGCCGGTGATTCGGCGACACTCAATGCGGGACAGATTGTCACGGCGCGTAAACTCCGCGACGAGAACAGTATGCTGAAGCGTCGCGACAAGCGACCGGTAGAAGCACGGGATGCCGTTCCTGCAACGACGAACCAGATCTTGCAGGGAATCACACGTGCAGCTTTGCAGACTACCAGCTTTATGTCGGCCGCATCGTTCCAGGAAACGACCAAAGTGTTGAATGAAGCCGCGATCTGTGGAAAGATCGACCGTCTCGAAGGATTGAAAGAAAATGTAATCTGTGGTCATTTGATTCCGGCCGGAACGGGTCAGCGTGAATTTGAAAAGCTGACCGTTGGTGCCAAGGATGAATTTGACCGGATCGCAGCCAGCCGCGCCAATGTGGTCGACCTTTCGGATGTGAAGATGGATAAATAAAAGTTCATTCTTAACAATGCTCTTATGCTGGATAAGAATCAAAAAGCGCTTATAGCCATTGCGGAGGGGCAGGATATCTGCCTTCTCCCCAAAATGGCGAATCGTCATGGGCTGATTACGGGAGCTACCGGAACGGGAAAGACGTGCACCTTGCAAAATATGGCTGAAACTTTCAGCAGTATGGGCATTCCCGTGTTTGCCACGGATATCAAAGGCGATCTTTCTGGGATTAGCAGGCCGGGAGGCAGCAATCCGAACCTACAAAAAAATGTCGATCAGCATCGTTTGACAGAAAAAGGCTTCGAATATCGTGGCTTTCCGGTATGTTTTTGGGATATTTTCGGAGAGCAGGGACATCCGTTACGTACAACAGTCTCCGAGATGGGACCGATGCTCCTCAGCCGCCTGCTGGACCTGAACGACGTACAGAGCAGTGTGCTCACGATCGCTTTCCGTATTGCCGACGATGAGCAGCTTTTGCTGATCGATCTGAAAGATTTGCGTAAGATGCTCGAACATCTCGGTACGGAACGAGACAAATATACGGTGTCGTACGGTAATATTTCGCCGGCCAGCATCGGAGCGATTCAGCGTGGGTTGTTGGCGCTTGAGGAACAGGGGGGCGACGTATTCTTCGGAGAACCCGCATTGGATATCTTCGATTTTATGCAGACGCAGGGCGGACGGGGCCTGATTAATGTGCTCGCGGCCGACAAGCTGATCCACTCGCCTAAAGTGTACACATCCTTTTTGTTATATCTGCTTTCCGAGCTTTTCGAGCAGTTGCCCGAGGTCGGTGATCTGGACAAGCCCAAACTGGTCTTCTTCTTCGACGAAGCGCATATGCTTTTCAATGATATCTCGAAAGCCTTGTTGGAGAAAATCGAACAAGTTGTTCGCCTGATCCGTTCGAAGGGGGTAGGGGTTTACTTCTGCACGCAGAATCCGCTTGATGTGCCTGAAACGATTCTGGGACAGATGGGAAATCGCGTGCAACATGCCTTGCGTGCCTTTACGCCTCGCGACCAGAAGGCGGTGGCTACGGCCGCGTCGACCTTCCGACAGAATCCCGCATTCGATACGAAGAAAGTCATTACGGAGCTTGGGGTAGGGGAAGCGCTTGTTTCGTTCCTTGACGAAAAAGGTAGCCCGACGATCGTTGAACGTGCAGTCATCCTTCCTCCCGAAGGGCAAGCCGGCCCGGTTACTCCGGACGAACGTCGACGAATGATGCAAACCTCGCTCGTGTTCGGCAAATATGAACGATCGGTAGACCGTGAATCGGCATTTGAGATTCTATCCGAACGATTGGCCCGAACGCGGCAGGCACAGGAAGAAGCCATGCGCCAGAAAGAAGAGGCCAAGCAACAAAAGGAATTAGAGCGCCAGCAACGCGCCGAACGTGTCGAGCGTGAGCGGTTGGAGCGTCAGCGCAAGCGTGAGAAAGACAATAGCGTGATGGGGAGTTTGACCAAGATGGCTTCGACTAAGGCTAAGCGCGAGGTTGTTAATACCTTGTTTAAATTTGGTCGTGGCTTGTTAGGATCGCTGATGAAGTAGATTCATGTTTTTCGTATCTTTGCTATCCAAACCCACGATTGGGGCAGGTTGTAATCGTTTTCTGCGCTGTATCTGAAATAGGCAGAACTTTGCGAGAAGAATAAATACAAGAGGGTGTGTCAAAATGCAATATTTGGGCACACCCTCTTTAGGTGTGTAAGAATGGGTAAAAAGCAAGGCGCTAAGGATGAGGGTGAGGGAGCATACTAAGGTATGTGACCGAGCTCTCATTCCGCAAGCAACGAAGCAGTTTGCCCGTTATGACACACCGCCTTTGTTTTTTCATGAGAGGGGATATCTTATTTTACGTTTGTGTCAAAATTTGATTTTTTTACTCTTTTTTCATGGGAATTATTTGGATGTCGTTTAAGAATCTGTTATATTTGCAGACGAAGAATGAGTAAAGCCGCATTGTTAGATTGGGAAACTCATCAGATAAAATACAATTCCGAGACACGCTCTTGGCGCTGATGGCGGGCTGCAATTCCTTGTGAATGCTTCGGCACAGCAGATTACAAAGGCGTCAAAGGCACTCAAAACCTGTCATACGGAGTTTGTTCATATCGGCAGTGCGGCCTCCTATAAAGAGAGAGCTTTCTCAAAATGAGAGAGCTCCTTTTTTGTATATACATTTCGTCACGAATACGGCATCATTCGATCAGTCTCCCAAACGTGTGTGCTGAGGCATCCATTCGTCCATCGAAAAAGACCGCATTTCATATCCGATTTTTAGGCGTACTGTGGAGCTTGCGTAATAGTCAAGTACCGAGCAGCACGAGCAAAGCGGGGAAATAATCTTTAAGGGCTTGGCGGAGGACTTTAAGCGTTTTGGTGATATGATACTCGATGCTTTTGATTGAAAGTTCGAGATCATTTGCGATTTCGCGATGACTTTGGCGTTCGTACTTGCTGCGGATAAATATTTGACGCGACTGTTCCGAAAGGGAGTTGAGCGTCTTTTGTATGATGGACTGTATTTCTTCAGAGAAGAGCTGCTCCGGATTACAAGCTTCGAGGGTGGAGATGCGCACATTCAGTTCCCAGGCCTCATACTCCGAAATAAAACGTTCCACTTCCTCACGTTTTTGCTCACGTCTCAGGTAATTGATACATCTGTTCTTTACGATAGTCAGGACATACGCCGGAATATTCGTCTGATGCGGCAGAACGGAGCGGTTTTCCCAATAGTACATCAAGCTGTCCATTACGATATCTTCCGCTGTGGCCGTGTCGCGTACATAGGTACGGGCAAAACGGATGTATCGTTGACGGTAGTCGTGATACAAACGGTTGAAATCATATATATCCGTTCTCTTTTCCACAGTTCAGGTTAAAGATTGCAGTATCCGTACGGGAGAGGGCAGGTACGGTTTATTACCGGCCCCCTCTTGCGGGTACTTCTACCGGTCGCGTCGCACGTAAGGAAATGACGCATCGGAGCGAAGTGTTTCCTGACTCTCTTTCCGTTTTCAGAAAGGCAGATCGTCTGCCGGATCGGAAGGGGGAATTTCCGGCGGCGGAAGCGGTTGATCGATCGGTTGCATTCCGCCCGATTCGTTATCCGGCTCCACTCGCCAGGCGCGTATATCGTTATACCAGCGTCCGTTGTATTCACGGCAATCGATGTCGAACGAAATTTTCAGATCCTGTCCTTCCTGAATGTTAAACTGGTCGATCCGGTCTCCCCAAAGGTTGAACATCATTTTTCGCGGATACTGAGCGTTCCGGTCATATTCGATCACGTATTCCTGTTTTCTCCATGTTCCGTTCTTGCCTTCGCCCGTCTGAACCGGCTGAACGACGATGATTTTTCCTCTTACTTCCATATTTCTTTCACTTTATGATATTTCTAACATCTATTATTAATAGGCTCGTGCGAAAAGAACGCGTTGTGCGGACGGTTTGCCGGTTACCATACATTGTCCCGGCGTTGTGTCGTCGAAAGGAATGCAGCGGATCGTCGCTTTCGTTTCGTTTTTGATGCGTTCTTCCGTTTCGGGCGTACCGTCCCAATGAGCCAGAATGAAGTTGCCTTCTTCGAGTTTTTCTTTAAATTCTTCATATGTATCGACTTTGACCGTATGCTTCTCACGGTTATCCAACGCTTTCCGGAAAATATTCTTCTGAATTTCTTTAAGCAGATTCTTCACGTATGCCTCGATTCCATCGCAGGTAACCGTTTCTTTTTCGAGCGTATCGCGACGCATGACCTCGATTGTGTTGTTTTCGAGATCGCGTCCGCCCATAGCCAAGCGTACGGGCACTCCTTTCAGCTCGTATTCGGCGAATTTCCAGCCGGGTTTCTTTGTATCGCGGTCGTCATATTTCACGCTGATGCCTAACGCTTTCAGACCGGCGATGATTTGATCGACCTTCTCGCTGATTTGCGCCAATTGCTCGGCAGAGCGGTAAATCGGGATGATCACGACTTGTATCGGTGCCAGATGCGGAGGCAGCACCAGCCCGTTGTTGTCGGAGTGCGACATAATCAGCGCCCCGATGAGCCGTGTGGAAACGCCCCACGAAGTGGCCCACGCATAGTCGGTCTTTCCTTCTTTATCGATGAACGTCACATCGAAGGCCTTCCCGAAATTCTGTCCGAGGAAATGCGATGTACCGGCCTGTAAGGCTTTCCCGTCCTGCATCATCGCCTCAATGGTGTATGTATCGACGGCACCGGCAAACCGCTCGCTTTCGGTCTTTACGCCTTTGATTACAGGCATAGCCATATCGTTTTCGGCAAAATCGGCATAGACATCCTGCATCTTCCGTGCTTCAATTTCGGCTTCTTCGCGTGTGGCATGTGCCGTATGGCCTTCCTGCCAGAGGAATTCGGCCGTACGCAGAAACAGGCGCGTACGCATTTCCCAGCGCATCACGTTCGCCCACTGGTTGATGAGCAACGGTAGATCGCGATACGACTGAATCCAGTTTTTATACGTGTTCCAGATGATGGTTTCGGAGGTAGGGCGGATGATAAGTTCTTCTTCGAGGCGGGCGGCCGGATCGACGATGACCCCGCTACCTTCCGGGTCATTCTTCAGACGGTAGTGCGTCACAACGGCGCACTCTTTGGCGAACCCTTCGACGTGGTCAGCTTCGCGGCTCAGAAACGATTTCGGGATCAGCAGTGGAAAATAAGCATTCTGGTGTCCTGTTTCCTTAAATTTATTGTCGAGAATGCGCTGCATCTTTTCCCAGATTGCATACCCGTAGGGCTTGATGACCATACAGCCGCGCACGGCCGAATTTTCGGCCAAATCGGCTTTTACGACCAAGTCCTGATACCATTGTGAATAGTTTTCGTCCTGTGAAGTGAGTTCCTTTAGTTCTTTTGCCATTGTAGTTTGTTTTCGTTTTTTAATATTGTTCGCTCTCGTTCGGGAAATCGCCTGCTTTGACATCTTCGATGTAGGTGTGAAGCGCCTTGGTCATCTCTTCGTAAAGATTGGCGTAGCGACGCAGGAAGCGAGGCGAAAAATCCTGATTGATCCCGAGCATGTCGTGCATCACCAGCACCTGACCGTCTACACCGCCCCCGGCACCGATACCGATCACGGGGATTTTCAGTTCGGAAGCTACCTGTGAAGCCAATGCTGCGGGAATCTTTTCGAGTACCAGCGCGAAACATCCCCACTCTTCGAGCAGATGCGCATCTTCGAGCAGTTTGCGGGCTTCTTCTTCTTCGCGGGCACGGACGGCGTAGGTACCGAACTTGTTGATCGATTGCGGCGTCAATCCCAAATGTCCCATGATCGGAATGCCGGCGCACAAGATACGTTGTATGGATTCTTTGATTTCCGACCCGCCTTCCATTTTGATGCAGTCGGCATGGGTCTCTTTCATCACGCGGATGGCCGAGGCGAGTGCCTCTTTCGAATTGCCCTGATACGTTCCGAAAGGCAGATCGACGACGACAAGCGCCCGTTTGACGGCTTTCATCACCGATTTGCCGTGATAAATCATCTGATCGAGTGTAATGGGAAGGGTTGTTACATTGCCTGCCATGACGTTCGAGGCCGAATCGCCGACGAGAATCACATCCATGCCTGCCCGGTCGATGATTTGTGCCATCGAATAGTCGTAGGCCGTAAGCATCGAAATCTTTTCGCCGCGCTGTTTCATTTCAAAAAGGCGGTGTGTCGTTACCTTGCGGTTGTCTTCTGATACTGCTACTGACATCTCCTAAACTTAAAACGTGGCAAAGGTAGTTATTTTTTATTGCAGGAAAAAACGCGAGGGGCTGTATGGTAGCAAGGTTTTATTTGCGTCCGAAAATCTCCTGCAGTTTCTCTTCCAACCCGCGTCCGTTAATATCGGCATACGCCACTCGCCCTTCGGGATCGATCAGGTAGACGGTCGGGATCCATCGGATGCCGTATTGCCCGGAAATGGTCGTTTCTTTCCATTTTTTCAGTTCGCTTACATGCGTCCACGTCAGTTGATCGTGTTTTACGGCGTTCTCCCAGTTCTCGCGCTTGTCGTCGAACGATACGCCGAGAAACGTAATGTTCTCCTTTCCGTATTGTGCGAATAGCGCCACCATTTCGGGGCTGGCCTTTCGACAGTCGTGACACCATGATGCCCAGAAATCGATCAACACGTAACGTCCCTTGAAATCGGAGAGGCTGACCGTTTTACCGTCGATCGAGGTCAACGTAAAAGCAGGCGCCTGCGTACCGATTTTCAATAAGGCCGAGTTGTCTTGTGCTTTCAGAGCAGGGATGAGCATACAGGTCATCCAGCAGAAAAATAGCATTTTTGTTTTCATATAATTTATGAGTTTAAAAGTAAAAGATGATTGCTTATTGTCATCGCATCGGGAGAGAGAATTAAAAGAAACCCAACATCTTTTGTAAACCGATGCTTGCCAGAATGATGGTGATCCAACAGCATAGTCCCAGCAGTAAAGGTTTGGTCCCCGACCGAAGCAGTTTTTTTATATCCGTATTTAAACCGATAGCCGTCATTGCCATAATAATAAAGAATTTGCTCAATTGCTTCAGTGAAGAGAAAGTTCCTTGAATCATGTCCGTAAATTCACCGCGTAATCCTCCTCTTTCTATTGCGTAGTTGCAGATTGTGGTCAGCAGAGAGGCTAAAATAAAACAGGCGATAAACATCGGGAATGTTCTTTTCAACGAAAATCCGTTCGCACGTGGCTGTTTTTTCGCCTGATAGAGGGCCAGAGAGAGTGTGATTGGAATGATGGCGAGTGTTCGGGTCAATTTGACGATGGTGGCATGGTCTAAGACTTGTGTTCCGGTCTGATGCATGCTGTCCCAGACCGATGCGGCAGCTGTTACCGACGAGGTGTCGTTGATGGCTGTTCCGGCGAAGAGCGCAAATCCGGCATGCGAGAAATTCAATCCGTCTCCCAACCAAGGAAACAGGATGGCGGCGATTACGTTGAACAGAAAGATGACGGATACGGCCTGAGCGATTTCCTCATCACGGGCGTTGATCACCGGAGCGGTGGCTGCGATGGCCGATCCTCCACAGATCGACGAGCCGACTCCCACGAGTGTGGCTGTGCCCGCTGGTATATGCATGGCTTTGCCCAAGAGATAGGCGACGGTCAATGCCGCTCCGATAGAAACGATGATAAGGGGAAGCGATGTACTCCCTACCGTGATGACCGTTTGCAAGTCCAGACCAAAGCCTAACAGAACGACGGCGTATTGCAAGACTTTTTTCGATACAAACGAAATACCCGAAGCGATCCGGGTTTTATCTTTGATCAGATGACCGATCATGATCCCTGTTATAATGCCGAATACCGGTCCGCCTATAAGAGGAAAAAAAAGACCTAAGCCCCATGCCGGTATTGCAAGTGACAGACAAAGAAGAATGCCATATCCCCCGATCCGGTTCACTTGACTAATCATGTTTTGTAATTTATCGTACATCATGTACTTTCTGCTGAAACCCGTCTAAGTTTGCTATATATTATATGTATCCCGATCGGCAAATATAGGGTAGAAATGCCAAACATCGAAATTTTATCCGATACTTTTACGGTCGTGTGGTAATTCCATGCGCGTTGGTTATTCATTTGCTGTCAAGGCCTCTTTGTACATGAAGGGTTTGTTTCGCAAGGGGGAATGGGGTTACGGAAAAAATATCTATCTTTGCCGCATGTTCAATTTTTTATTCAAACGAAAATGAGTGTAGGATTAATCATTACGATTGTCATCGTCGTAGTATTGTTTCTTTTTTTTATGTCGGTATACAACCGGCTGGTCCGTTTCCGCAACAATCGCGAAAATGCGTTTGCCGATATCGATGTGCAGTTAAAACAGCGTCACGATCTGATACCGCAGCTGGTCGAAGCCGTTAAAGGGTATATGAAGCATGAAAGTGAAACGCTGAAGAGCATCACGCAAGCCCGTTCCGCTGCCATGTCGGCACAGAGTATCGATCAGAAAATTGCGGCCGAGAATCAGTTGTCTGCCGCGCTACGGGGGCTGACCGTGTCGGTCGAAGCTTATCCCGACCTGAAAGCCAACGCCAACTTTATGCAGTTGCAGGAGGAGATGGCCGATATCGAAAACAAACTGGCGGCCGTGCGTCGTTACTTCAATTCGGCGACGAAGGAATACAACAATGCCGTCGAAACGTTCCCGGCTAATCTTGTGGCCGGCATGTTCGGTTTCCGTCGCGAGACGATGTTCGATCTCGGCCAGCAACAACGCGCGCAACTGGACGAGGCGCCGAAGATAAATTTCTGATCCGGTGAAATACCTCGGTATACAGACGCAGCAACGGAGAAATAACATCCGATCGATGATGATGTTATTGCTTTTCCCTTGCGTCATCCTTTTTCTGACATGGGTTTTCTTCGTGATTATCCATGTCTTTCTCGGCTCGGACGATGCGGCGGCCGTTTCTTCCTGGGAAGATTCCTGGTTCATTGCGAACGAATCGTTTCTCAACGCCGCGCCATGGGTGGTGGGCGTTTGTTTCGTCTGGTTTCTGGTCGCTTACTTCTCCAATACGGCCATCATCCATGCCGCGACCGGGTCGCATACGCTGGAACGGCGGGACAATAAACGCGTTTATAATCTGGTCGAGAACCTTTGTATGGCCAACGGGATGCCGATGCCGAAAATCAACGTGATCGAAGACTTGTCGATGAATGCCTTTGCCAGCGGACTGAATAAACAGACGTATACCGTCTCGCTCTCGCGCGGAATTATCAACCGTCTGAGCGATGATGAGCTGGAAGCCGTTATCGCGCACGAGCTGATGCATATTCGCAATCGCGACGTACACGTACTGATCGTTTCCATCGTCTTCGTCGGCATCTTTTCGTTTCTCACCCAGATTGCTTCGCGCAGTCTGCTGCACGGAAGCGTACGAAGCAGTAAAAACGACAAAAACGGAGGAGGGCTCGCTATCCTGTTAGTCATTCTGGTACTGGCCATCATCGGCTACTTTATTACGATTCTGATGCGCTTTGCCATC
The DNA here is from genome assembly GCF_030528505.1 of Tannerella sp. Taxonomy (GTDB): domain Bacteria; phylum Bacteroidota; class Bacteroidia; order Bacteroidales; family Tannerellaceae; genus Tannerella. Next base: position 14,278 of record NZ_JAUMYS010000018.1, on the reverse strand, counting down.
TCCCGCAATCGGGAATACATGGCCGACGCCGGAAGCGCCGAGATGACGAAGAATCCGCAGGCACTGGCCTCGGCCTTACGTAAAATATCGACCGATCCGCTGATCGAAGCCGTCGAACAAAGCGATGTCGCGCAGCTCTTTATCGAGAACCCGATGAAGAAAGGCGCCTCGTTCATCAACGAATTATTTGCGACCCATCCGCCCATCGAAAAAAGAATCCGGGTGCTCGAACAGTTTTGATCGTCCCGAACAACTTCTTTTCTTCAAAACGTAAATCAGAGTAATGGAACAAGAAAGCCCGTTATTAAACGAACACCATAAAACGGAACATCCCCCGATGCACACGGCCGAGCATATCCTGAACCAAACCATGGTGAGAATGTTCGGTTGTCCGCGCTCCCGAAATTCGCACATCGAACGCAAGAAATCGAAATGCGACTACCTGCTTGCCTCCGCCCCGACGGACGAACAGATCGCGGAGATCGCTGAGCGTGTGAACGCGGTGATCGACCGGCATCTGCCGGTCACGAGCGAGTACATGTCGCACGAAGAGGCGGCGGCGTTTGTCGACTTGAGCAAACTGCCCGAAGGCGTATCCGAAACATTGCGCATTGTCCGCATCGGCGACTACGACGCCTGCGCCTGTATCGGACAACATGTTTCGAACACCTGCGAAGTCGGCCATTTTAAAATCATTTCGCACGATTACGAAAACGGACGGCTCCGTATTCGCTTTAAGCTGACGTGACGCGGCTTGCGACGCGGTCAGCCGCCCGGGCCGCATCTCTTTCTTCCGCAGGCGTAAAAATTATCTGCTGCCGGTTGTCGGTTGGCAATTATTTTATACCTTTGCACATGGCTTGGAAAAACAAGCCGGTAAACATTCGCAACATTTAATATTCGATAAATTCAATCATTATGCAGACGATCGATTCCTTTAATTTTGCCGGAAAGAAGGCATTTGTACGGGTAGATTTCAATGTACCCTTAGACGAACAATTCAATATCACGGACGATACGCGTATCCGTGCTGCCTTACCCACCCTGAAAAAAATACTGAGCGATGGCGGCAGCGTCATCATCGGTTCACATCTGGGACGTCCCAAAGGCGTTACCGATACATATTCGCTGAAACATATTCTCAAACACGTATCCGACCTGCTGGGCGTCGATGTACAGTTCGCCAACGATTGCATCGGCGAAGAAGCCAAAGTCAAAGCCTCTGCCCTGCAACCCGGCGAAGTGTTATTGCTCGAAAACCTGCGCTTTTATGCCGAAGAAGAAGGCAAGCCCCGCGGATTGGCCGAAGACGCTTCGGAGCAGGAGAAGGCGGCCGCCAAGAAAGCCGTGAAGGAAAGCCAGAAGAAGTTTGCCGAAACGCTGGCTTCTTATGCCGACGTGTATGTGAACGACGCATTCGGAACGGCCCATCGCGCGCATGCTTCAACGGCGTTGATGGCCGCTTATTTCGATGCCGATCACAAGATGTTCGGCTATCTGATGGAGAAGGAAGTGAAGGCCGTAGAGAAAGTACTCAACGACATCAACCGACCCTTTACCGCCATTATGGGAGGATCGAAAGTATCGTCTAAGATCGAGGTGATCGAGAACCTGCTTAATAAGGTCGACAACCTGATTATCACGGGCGGAATGACGTATACGTTTATGAAGGCGCTGGGTGGAAAAATCGGAAAGTCGATCTGCGAAGACGATAAATTAGACCTCGCCCTCGAATTGCTGGCCAAAGCCAAAGAAAAAGGTGTGAACCTCGTATTGGCCGAAGATTCGAAGATTGCCGACGATTTCAGCAACGATGCGAAAACGGCTTATGCTCCCAGCAATGAAATCCCCGACGGATGGGAAGGCATGGACATCGGTCCTAAGACAGAAGAGAAATATGGTAAAGTGATTCGCGCTTCGCAAACGATTCTTTGGAACGGCCCGACAGGGGTGTTCGAGTTCGACAATTTTACGCACGGATCGCGCTCGGTAGCCGAAGCCATTGTCGAAGCCACGAAGAACGGCGCTTATTCGCTTATCGGAGGCGGCGACTCGGTAGCATGTATCAATAAATTCGGATTGGCCGACGGGGTATCGTACGTATCGACCGGAGGCGGCGCGCTGCTCGAAGCCATCGAAGGAAAAACTCTTCCCGGAATCGAAGCGATTCGCGGGTATTGAGAGCAAAAAACGAAGCAAGATGATTCAAAAAACGAAGCGAAATTATTTATAGTTACGCAAAAAGAACGCTGAGTTTCCAAGCGCGGGGGGTGACCTTCGCGCTTGTGTTTTATTCGGGTAGAACGCAGGGGCGTCTCTGCCCCGATTTAGATACCTTACTAATAAGGGGGGCTTTACGTGTGCCCCCCTTATTCTCGAAATCATGAAAATCTGCACGGATCGTCCGTGCAGTAGTGTACGTTCCGTCCGTGCAACGGTGCACGGACTGTCCGTGCAAAAAGTTCGCGTGGTTATCCGACCACAAAAACTTTTTCCCACGTTGTAATCCGTGGTGTTTTCAACAACCGGCTACCGCTTCCTGCATACTGGGTGGCTACCCTGATGCGGTAGGTTCCGGCGTCGAGCGCGGGTACCATGGCCGTCAGGCTCGAAGGTTTGTTCGATACCAGTACGTTGGCCTTGACCGGAGGCAGTGCGCCTTCGGCAGGAACGAACCATAGCCCGACAGACGGTTCTGTTCCTTCGATACGCAGCCCGCTGCCGAATACCTGTATGACCCCTCCGGGGGTAAGTTTCTCGTTGCTCGTGCCGCTCAGCACATCGCGCACTTCGATTACCGAAGGAGCAACAGCCGATCCTTCGGTCTTCGATGTTTTTACCTGCTTCTCCACGTCGCGCAAGAGCGTACCCTTGTTCAGGTTCACGTAGAGGCGATGTCTGTTGGGATCGAACGCGTCCATGGCTCCGTCAAAAACACCGCTGATCGAAAACGACGTGTTGAACAGCGGCATATTGACCGCCCCGCCGTCTTTGACAATGTCGGCAACCACCTCTTCGAGCGAGTTGAGCACCGCCAGAATGTCCGTTTTAGTCAGCAAAGTACCTCGTCTGAGCATCATTTCCACGATCGTGTCCCGGTCGAACGATTTGACATCCACCGGCGTCGCCATAAAATCATCGGGGCGAGCCGTCAACAAATTCTCTGATAATACGTATTTAACCATAGTTTAGAAAGATTTGTGTCTGTCCGGACACCCCGTGCATCGTTTATCGGGCTATACCGATGATGGATGCCGGACAGCGTGTTACGTCCCAAAGATAAGGTCTTTTTTTCTGATTACCTAAAAAAAACTTGTTTTTCTGCGTCGTATTCTTATCTTTGCATGAAATTATAGTATATCGTATTTACAATGAAGTGATAAAAAATACCTCTATGAAGAAGTTTATATTACTGCTTACACTCTCATGGCTTGCTTTTTACGGCCATGCACAGGATACCGAATTCTGGTTCGTCTCGCCCGATTTCGGGACTTATTTAGACAGGCCGAATCCAAGGCCGCAATACGGAGTTCCGGAAACGGGCACGGATATGCCGATTTTCATCGTCTTTTCCAATCAAAGCAAAACGCAGACGGCCCATGTCACCCTCGAACTGTGGGCCGGAAATGCCACCCCCGAACGTACGACGTACAGTATCCCTCCGGGAGGCTCCGACCGTGCGCAGTTTTTAGATGCCGCAGCCATCGCCAAGGTCGAAAATCCTCGTGCTGCTGCCGGAACGGTTACGAACTACGGCATACGCGTCACCTCCGATGTCGGCATCATCGTCTATTATCAGTTGATGAATTATACCTCCGGCGATCTCTTCACGCTCAAAGGTGCTCCGGCGCTCGGTACCGAGTTTTACATTCCCTTTGCCACGCATTATACGAATATCGGCGCCACGGTGCCGGGCTTGCCTCAGCCTAGAGACGGGTATGACCAGATCGATATCGTCGCTACGGAAGACAATACGTACCTGTCGTTCGAACTCAAGAAAGACTGCGACGGATTTCCGGCCGGTACGCATACGAATGTCGGGCCACTCAACCGCGGACAAACGCTCAAACTCAAAGAAACCGTGATGAGTGATAATCCCCATAAACTTACCGGCTCCAAGATTACCGCTACCAAGCCGATTGCCGTCACGATGGTGCAGGATTTTACCGGACTGCCGGCTTTCTCCGGACACGACGCCATGGGCGATCAGCTGGTCCCGACCGATCGTTTGGGCAAACGATATGCCGTGATTCGCGGATACACCGGCGATAATACCCCGGCCGTCTACCGCCTCAAAGACATCCTCTACCTGATGGGAACGAAAGACGGCACGAATATTACCCTGAAATATTTCGATGCATCCCATACGCTTCAAACCGTGAACCGTACGGTCAATGCCGGGCAAATTACAGACTTTGAAATGGGGAACAGTCACAACGAAATCACGAAAGCAATTACCGTCGAAGCCTCCGAACCCGTCTATTGTTACCATGCCTCCGGTTACGGCAAAGAAGAAGGAGGGGCATTGATTCCGTCGTTATATTCGATCGGACAAAGCGCGCTCTCGTTCTACCAGTCCAACTTCAACAAAAATGCCATCTTCGTTATTTTCCGCGATACCTGCGAGCGTTACTTTACGATCGGATATGACGGAAATACGTATCCGCTTGCGGTCACCGACATGCCGCTTCCGGGGATAGACGACTGGAAATGGGGAAAAATCGAGCTGCCGGATGCGGCTAAGAACAAACTGGTGAAAATCGAAAACTCCGAGTCTCCTTTCTCACTCGGTTATTTTAACAGCGCCGGCGGTACGGGGAATTACGGTTATCTCTCCGGTTTCGGACAGTTTAAATTCGATCCCGATACGCTGTGGAGATGCGCATCGAATCCGCAACCGAAAACCTTGATGGGCGGCTACGCCAAAGATTACAAATGGATATTACCCGACAGTTCGATCGTGCAAGGGCCCAGTCGCTCCGTCCTGAAAGCCCGCACAAACGGTCCATACGTCTTACTGATGGATCAGGATTTGGGGGCAGGTGAACAATACTGGGTGAGAGATACCTGCTGGGTGCTCGATATGCAGTTTCAGGCAGCCGTCAACCGCAAGCCCAACAAACCCGCCAAGCTAAATGTTCCGCAACTCTTCGACGCGTCCGTCAGCCCCTCACTGGCTAACTCATTGACGTATCACTGGACATTCGAGGGCGGTAAGCCCGAACGTTCATCGTTCGCAGCTCCGTTAGTGACGTGGAATTCAACGGGCGAGAAAAAAGTAACCTTACGTTTGTCTGCTACGGCCGGCGCCGGCGTGCATCAAATCACGTGCGACACGACGATCGAGTTGACGGTTGATGTCCGTTCGGCCGTTAACGGTTACTTTGTGAACGGCTCTGTTACGGGTGGCAAGGGTGACGGTTCGGACTGGGAAAACGCCTTTCCGCGACTTGAGGATGCGCTCTCGGTGGCTTCGCAGGGCGATTACGTGTGGGTGGCTCAGGGCGAGTACACCCCGCCCAAAGGAGGTTCGTTCCTGATCGATTACGACAGTGTACATGTGTACGGAGGTTTCAAGGGCACGGAGACGAATCTGAGCGAACGCAATCCTGCGGAGTATCGTACGGTGCTGAAGGGCAACGGTAATTCGGTGGTGATCTTCGACGGTTCGACGACGTATACGAACGGTTCGTGCGGCACAAGCCGCGACGCGCGACTCGATGGCTTCACGGTGCTGGGCGGAACGGCAAGAGAAGGCGCGGGGATTCTGTTCCGCGGGGGCGCCTCGGGAACGGTGGCTAACTGTATCGTCAAAGAGAACACGGCGCGTGAATCCGGTGGCGGAATCTACATCGGCGGGGAATATGCGGGCTGTACTTCATCGGACGATGTGCTGATCTATAATACGGAACTGAGCCATAACCGCGCTTCGACAGGAGGTGGTCTGTACAATAACGGCAGCAACTTCCTTTCGGTAAACAATACGTTAAGCGGGAACATGGCCTCATCGGCTTCAGGCTTCTATAACAGCGATGGCAATCCGGTACTCCGCAACACGATCGTGTGGGGTAACCTCACGGACGGTTCGCTGGGCGGCGATGTGCTGAACGCGGGCGGAAGTCCGTACTGGAAGCATTGTAACGTGTCGGGCTGGGGCGCTACGCCGGGACGCGACGGAGGCAACAATATGGATCGCGATCCGCTGTTTTTGCGCAAAGGATATGATTCGGACCTGACGCCTCGCAAGGATGGCGATTACCGTCTGTCACAATCGAGTCCGTCGGTAAACCGTGGCTACAACCCCTTTGTTTTGTCGGGCTTCAGGAATATCGCGAGCCTTACGCTCTCCCGGCCGACGGATGGCCGATACGTTTCATCATTGCGGAACGATCTGAGCGGTCGCGCGAGAATCTATGACGATGTGGTCGATATGGGTGCTTACGAGTATCACCCGAATCAGGGCACGGTAGATTTGGTGCACAGTGTGGAAATCGGTCGTTACGCCCATGTAACGACGTCTCCGGGTCAGGGTTTTCACTATGTGAGAAGTCAAAGTACGTTTACGCTTGTGTTGACACCGGAGCCGGGTTATACGCTGGAAGGCTTGAAGGTGACGACGGGTTCGAAATCGCAGGACGAGTTAGGCTTTATGAAGGTAACGCATAACGCGGACGGTACGGTGACGGTACAATTCCGTCACGTAATCGACCCGTTGAAGGTGAGACTCACGGGCGTGAGTCCTGTTTCGAACATCTCGGTAGAACAGGCCGACGAGGTCTGGTCTTCGAATGGTGTGCTGTATGTTCGTACGGGCAGTCCGAAGGATGTGTACGTCTACTCGCTGACGGGTCAGTTGTTACATAAGCTGGCTTCGTCGCCGGGAGAACGCACGCTTAGCGTTTCTCGCGGGGTGTATATCGTGAAGCTGGGCACGGATACGGTACGTAAGGTCGTGGTGAGATAGATAACGAATATATGCTTGAATGACGAGCATATGATTTTAGTTTTCATGATATTTAAGTTTTAATTTCACAGGAAGGCGGTCGTCGGGATGACGGCCGCCTTTGTTTGGAGGAAGACCATGATCTCTTTCGCACCGGCATTCGGCATTTGGCAGATTCGGCAATCTTTTCTACTTTTACGACATGAAACCGAAACACGATTTAACGCAAGGGGCGGTCTGGAAGGTCATCTTGACGTTTGCTTTTCCCTTGCTTATCGGCAATCTGATTCAGCAGGTTTACAACCTTACCGACAGTGTAATCGTCGGGCGATTTTTGGGCAAGGAGGCGCTGGCGGCCGTTTCGGCTTCGTTTTTCATCTACTATTTCATTATCTCGTTCGTGATCGGTATAGGGAGCGGTATCACGGTCATCGTTTCGCAATATTACGGGGCGCGGCAGTACGACAAGGTACAGCGCGCTTTTTCGTCGTTTTGTGGCTTCACGCTGATTGCCGGTATACTGCTGTCGGTGGCCGGCATCGTATTTACCGAAGATTTTTTTCGGCTGACCCGCACGCCTGAAGATGTCATTCCGCAAGCCGTCCGCTATTTTCGCATCTATGTGGGCGGAACGGTGCTGTTTATTACGTTCCACAGCATGTCGTCCGTTTTGCGGAGCATGGGCGATTCGGCGCGTCCGATGATTTTCGTCCTCATCACCGCCGTACTGAACATCCTGTTCGATTTGCTTTTTATCGTCGGGTTCGGGTGGGAGATCGAAGGAGCTGCCCTTGCGACCGTCGCGGCGCAGGGCATCGGGGTATGTATTGTATTGGCATACATCCACCGGCGTCATCCGTTGCTGTCCATTCGTCGGAGGGATTGGGTCTTCGACACCAAACTCTTTATGCAGGGGTTGCGTATCGGCATCCCGACGAGTATCCAGCAGGTCTCCATCGCCATCGGTCTGGTGGCGCTTCTGGGGATCGTCAACCGGTTCGGAACCGATACGTTGACGGCTTACGGGGCAGCCGGAAAGGTCGATTCGTTCATCACGCAGGCGCTTCTGACCGTTTCGAGCGCGCTGGCTGCTTTTTGCGGACAGAATATCGGTGCGCAGCGGTTAGACCGTGTGCGTGAAGGCGTACGTTTTGCCTTGACGTTTAATCTGCTCTTTTGCGCCATGGTGTTTGCCGCCGTATGTTTCTTCGGGAAAGCAATGATGCAGGCTTTTACGCACGATGCCGAAGTGATTGCCATCGGTTACGAATATCTGTTGATTCTCGGAGGTTTTCTCGTGGTTCACGGTGCGTTGGGAATCTTCAACGGCGCGATGCGCGGAGCCGGAGATACGCTGTTTGCGATGGTGACGACGATCGTTACCTTCTGGCTGATCCGTATACCGCTGGCTTACGGTCTCAGCCATGCGTGGGGACGCACAGGCATCTGGTGGGCGATTGTGCTGAGTATCTCACTCGGATTCGTCGCCACATACATTTATTATTATACGGGGCGATGGAAAAAGAGGAGGGTCATTTCCTGACTCCTCCTCTCTGTCCTTGTGTTTTATTGAAATGTCATCAGTTTGCTGAGATATTTCCCGATGATGTCGAATTCGAGGTTCACGACCGTTCCCTGCTCGATCTGCCCGAAATTCGTACAGTCGTGCGTATAAGGAATGATGGCTACCTCGAAACGGTTGGTCTGTGAGTTGCAGACGGTCAGACTGACGCCGTTCACACAGACGGAGCCTTTCTCGACGGTCATGTATCCCTGTTTGGCCATCGCCGGGTCGATTTCATATTCGAAAGCGTAGTACCAGCTGCCGTCGGCTTCCGTTACCCGCGTGCAAACCGCGGTCTGATCGACGTGCCCCTGCACGATGTGTCCGTCCAGCCGTCCGTTCATCAGCATGCTGCGCTCCAGATTCACCCGGTCGCCCACCTTGAGCAGCCCCAGATTCGAACGTTCGAGCGTCTCTTTGATGGCCGTCACGGTGTAGCTCTCCGGCGTTTTCTTCACTACGGTCAGGCACACCCCGTTGTGCGAGATGCTCTGATCAATTTTCAACTCGTCGACAAACGAGCAATGCAACGTCAGATGCAGGTTGCCCTTGTCTTGCTCCAGCGCAACGACGGTTGCGGCTTCTTCTACAATTCCTGAAAACATAATAATAGAATGTGGGATGATTATTTCTGTTGTTCCAACTGCAATGTCTTCGTCGGTTGGTCGCATACGCTCGACGGACCGAAGTACTGTATCGGACCCGGATAGACATAGTCCGTGCTCAGCGCCCATTCTTCGCGACGTGCGGCATATGCTTTGAACGGAGCGTCTTCGAGTTTGACGAGCGCCTTCTGAATCACCGGTTTCATTTCGCCGTGACGACGCTCCATGTTCATCATCATCGTCACCGGAATACCGCCGGCAATCCATTTATCGGCCGATGCGGTCGTATTGCGTACCGACGACATGTAGCCCGTTTTACCGGCCTGAATCAGGCAGGCAGCCGCATATCCGAGCGAATAGCAATAGTCGGCGTCGTAGTTCGACGGAGCGGCGCAACGGCCTTCGTAACCGAAGAAGTGCATCTGAGTGGCGAACTTGCCGGTATATTTCCCTTCCGCTTTCCATTCGGCCAGACGGTTGCCTACCATCTCGGCCAGCAGTTTCTCCGTTTCGATAAGCGATACCTGTACGTTGCCGTGCGGGTCGCGTTCGAGGGTGAGCTGACGGGCTACGCCTTCGGGTAAGCTGGCGTACAGCTCGGAGTTTTCTTTCGTCAGCTTCGCGATGATGTAGCTGCGCTGCTCGCTCTTCTTGATCATCTTGAACTCCGTTTCGTGCTTGGCGAGGAAGTCGTTCAGTTCGGCGATCAGCCGTTTCATGGCCGGGATAAATTCTACCAGTCCTTCGGGAATCAGCACCGTCCCGAAGTTGTTGCCGGCTTCCGAGCGTTTGAGGACAACCGTTGCGATCTGGTTTACGATATCGTCGAGCGTCTGGTTTTTGGCTTCCACCTCTTCCGAGATGATGCAGACGTTCGGGTGGGTTTGCAGCGCACATTCCAAAGCGATATGCGAGGCCGAACGTCCCATCAGTTTGATGAAGTGCCAGTATTTACGTGCCGAGTTACAGTCGCGCTGGATATTTCCGATCACCTCCGAATAGACCTTACATGCCGTATCGAAACCGAACGACGTTTCTACCTGCTCGTTTTTCAAGTCGCCGTCGATCGTTTTCGGACAGCCGATCACCTGCACGCCGGCGCCGATCGATTTGTAATATTCCGCCAGTACGCAGGCATTCGTATTCGAGTCGTCACCGCCGATAATCACGAGCGCCTTGATGTCGAGCTTTTTCAGAATCTCTAATCCTTTATCGAACTGTTCTTTCTGTTCCAGCTTCGTACGTCCCGAACCGATCATGTCGAATCCTCCCGTGTTACGGTATTCGTCGATGATATCGGCCGTTAACTCCATATATTTGTGCTCGATCAGACCGCTCGGGCCTAAAATAAATCCATACAGACGGGATTCTTTGTTTCCCGATTTCAGTCCGTCGAACAGTCCGGCAATTACGTTGTGGCCGCCCGGCGCTTGTCCGCCCGATAAAATCACACCGACGTTGATCGGCGGCATCGCTTTCTTTTCGTTGCTTTTCTCGAATGTCACAATCGGCATGCCGTACGTGTTCGGAAACAGTTTTTTGATGTCTTCCTGATCGGCTACCGATTCAGTATATTCGCCGTCTACGGCTTTTACGGCTCCTTTCAGTGCGGTGGGCATCTTCGGAACATAGTGTGCCCGCTCAATTTGTAATGCGCTCTTTGTCATGATGTATTGCTTTTTTAGTAAATCTATTTGTCTCTTGTTTTTTGCGTCCGCAAAGATAATGTTTTTCCGCGAACCTCGTACCGTACGATTTGGCCTTTTTCGCATGGCTCATCCATTTGCATCGTTTGAGGTGCTCATGTTGCAGCGATGAAAAGGAAGTGTTTTCGGAGAGTAGATAAGAAAGAGAAATGCGGAGAAACTACTCCTTTTAGTTATATTTAACTACAAAAGTTAGTTTATGAACTAAATTATCTCGTTATTTGTGGTCGTAATTTGAACAGGAGGACAGATGTATGCAAAAGTTAACAGCTAAAGAAGAAGAATTGATGCTCTTTTTTTGGGAGAAAGGAGCGTTGTTTGTCAGGGAAATACTCGATTTCTATCCGGCTCCGAAGCCTCATTTCAATACGCTCTCGACCATTGTGAGGGGGCTGGAAGAGAAAGGGTTTTTGGCGCATAAGACGTTCGGGAATACGTATCAGTACTACGCCGTCATCAGTAAGGAAGAGCATCGGCGCGGTACGTTGCGGAGTGTCATCCGTAAATATTTCGATAATTCGTATCTGCACGCCGTTTCGTCGCTTGTGCAGAGCGAAAATATTTCGGTCGAAGAATTGAAGGCTTTGATCCGTGAAGTGGAAAAAAACTCACCGCCCGCAGGCGATCAATCTTGAAGCATCATGGGAGCATTTTTTTCTTATTCGCTGCAATCGGCACTGTGCCTCGCGGTATTCTATTTGTTTTACACCTTCGTGCTCAGTCGTGAAACGTTTCATCGGCTCAATCGCTACACGCTGCTTGTCATCATGGCGCTGTCGTGGATGATACCGCTGTTTGCCGGTGCGCTGTCGTTCCGTACCGGTGCGAATGTGATGCCGGAAATGATCGTTGAGGAGCCGCTCGCAGCTCTTTCCAAAGGTGCTGTGACGCCATTCGAGTCGTCTGTCTGGCAGTCTGTCTTTGTACCGGTCTTTACGTTATATTTTATCGGCATCGCTTTTTGCGTACTTTATCAGGCAGTGTCTTATTTACGGTTATGGCGGTTGCTCTCTAAAGCAAAGCGCACGGTATTGCATAACGATATCCGGCTGATCATACATACCGACACGCGCATGGCTCCGTTCAGTTGGATGAAGTATATTGTGCTTTCCGAGGAGGACTATACCGACGACGGTGCCGCGATTATCGCGCACGAAACGGCGCATATCCGCCTTCGCCACTCGTGGGATTTGATGGCTGCGCATGTTTTCGTCATTCTGCAATGGTTCAATCCTTTCGCATGGCTGGTATACCGCGACTTGCGGAATACGCACGAATATGAAGCCGATAAATCCGTTCTCGACGAAGGATTCGAAGCGCAACATTATCAATTATTGCTTATAAAAAAAGCCGTCGGCACACGACTCTACTCCATGGCCAACGGCTATAATCACAGTAATAACCTCAAAAAACGTATCACTATGATGTTACAAAAAAAATCGAATGCATGGGCACGGTTGAAGTACGCGCTTGTACTCCCGTTGGCAGCTACGACTGTTGTTGCCTTTGCCCGCCCGGAAATCTCACGTCCGTTCGACGAGATTTCGAGTGTCAAAGTTAGTTATTTTGCTCCGGCCGCCCAACCCGTCGAAGCAAAAAGTGTAGAAAAAGTCGTTGCTCCGCCTCGACAGGAAGTTGCCGCACCGGTCGAAACGGTAGTGGAAACGCTTGCTCCTCGTAAAACGAAAGTGCCTGCCGCCAAACCCAAACCTGTACCTACAACACCCGAAGATACCGTGGTGTTTGTTGTGGTGGAGGAAATGCCTGAATTTCCGGGTGGAATGAGTGCGATGATGAAATATCTTGCTCAGAATATCAAGTACCCGGTCAAAGCTATCGAGAAAAAAATCGAAGGACGGGTTGTCACAGCATTTGTTGTAAGCTGCGATGGAAGTCTCCGGGATGTTCAGATTGTAAGAAGTGTTGATCCGGATTTGGATGCGGAAGCAATCAGGGTGATCAAATCGATGCCGAACTGGAAACCCGGAAGACAGAGAGGAAAGGATGTGGCAGTAAAATATACGCTTCCGATTACTTTCAGATATCCTCAAGCGAAGGACTCGCTTCAAGCGAAATAAGGTATCGTTTGCTTCAAGAAGTGATAGGAGCTGCCTTGCAATGTTGGGATTGTGGGGCAGCTTTTTCTTTGCGGATGGTTGTTTATTGAAAATACGGAATTAATATCTGTCTGTTTGCATATTATATTAAGGCGGTGTGTCATAACGGGCAAACTGCTTCGTTGCTTGCGGAATGAGAGCTCGGTCACATCCCTTAGTATGCTCCCTCACCCTCATCCTTAGCGCCTTGCTTTTTACCCATTCTTACACACCTAAAGAGGGTGGGCCCAAACATTGCATTTTGACACACCCTCGCCCCGCAGGTATTCATCAATTTTTTCTTCAAACGTATTTTTAGTAATCAGGCGATGCATCATTACATTTTTCTTTTGTCCGATACGATAAGCTCTGTCGGTTGCCTGATTCTCGACGGCAGGATTCCACCACAGGTCGTAGTGGATGATGTGCGAAGCGGCCGTGAGGTTTAATCCGGTGCCGGCAGCTTTGAGCGAGAGAATGAATATTTTGTTGGCCCGATTCGTTTGGAAGCGTTCTACCATGTTCTTTCGTTAACCGATGCGACTGTTCCGATACATCCACGAATATCCCCGATCGCTTGTTCGGCAATATCTAAAATGGCGGGATCGAGTTCCCGGTTAAGTAATTTCGAAATCAACACCGGCCTTGCAATGATTTTTTGCATCAGTATTTCAATCTGATCTTCAAAAAATGGCGGGACGGTATGGAGAAGGGCGACTTTCGGATACTTTGGCCATTATCGTATTATTGTTCATTTTTACAGATTGTACGTACCCGCTCCTTGCATAAGCGGCTCCTCGTGGCAGACGGTTGTCATAATCTGCATTTTCCAATGAACGTAACCAATGTTCACCCCACCATGTTTTACCGAATTGAATAGCTATAAGAATGTGTAATGATTTTTTGATGGCGGATGCAAAGATGCTGATTTTTTGAATCTTATTGCTCAATTGACGAATGTTTATGTTTGTCTTTTCGTCGGATATTGCTTATTTTTTTCATCCATAGATGGATGTAAGATGAAAGGACATAGCTTGACGGATCGGAGCAAGGATACCGACAAGCCGTTACAGCTGTTGTGGTGGTGTGTCATAACGGGCAAACTGCTTCGTTGCTTGCGGAATGAGAGCTCGGTCACATACCTTAGTATGCTCCCTCACCCTCATCCTTAGCGCCTTGCATTTCACCCATTCTTACACACCTGAAGAGGGTGTGCCCAAACATTGCGTTTCGACACACCCTCATAGAACAAATCATAATGAATTTCATTCAGGTCTTCAGCTCTGCGAACAAGGTACGGATGTCGATCCCCCACCCTTGCGGGATGGGGCTGAAATAATCCGGGCTTTCAGCCCTTGTATGCC
>NZ_JAUMYS010000102.1 GCF_030528505.1 Tannerella sp. | reverse complement strand
AATGGTACACGCCGAATCATGTACCCAGTATGACAATTAACCATTGACAATTAACAATTAATTAATGGTAACTCCGAACAGTGTATCGCGTAGTTTGGGATAAAGGCATGACACGATAAATTTCAAACAGGACTTTCAACTCTAAAACATAAATTTTCCATCGGAAATTTGTTTTATTGGAAATATATATTTATCTTTGCGCCATTATTTCCGTTGGAATACAATAGAACATATCATAAAATAGAAGATTGATTCAAGATGAAATACATGATTATAGGCGGCGTTGCGGGAGGAGCAACCGCAGCGGCAAGGATTCGACGCGCGGATGAGTTGGCGGAGATCGTACTGCTTGAAAAAGGAGAATACATCTCGTATGCCAATTGCGGCTTACCTTATTATATTGGCGGCACGATCGCGGAGCGCGAAAAACTGTTTGTGCAAAAGCCCGAATCATTCGGTCGTCGGTTTAAGATCGACGTAAGGATTGAAAACGAGGCCGTAGCCATTGATCCGTCGAAACAGACGGTGACTATACGGCGTGCAGATGGTTCTTCGTACACGGAAACGTATGACAAACTATTGCTTTCTCCCGGTGCATCAGCCATCCGTCCGCCGTTAAAAGGGATTGACGGCAATGGGATTTTCACGCTTCGGGATGTAGAAGACACCGACCGGATCAAGGCGTACATCACTTCGCACAAGGTAGAAAACGCGGTGATTGTCGGAGCCGGATTTATCGGTCTGGAGATGGCCGAGAACCTGCACCAAACAGGAGCCCATGTGTCTGTTGTCGAGATGGGTAACCAAGTGATGGCACCCGTCGACTTTTCGATAGCCTCGCACGTTCATCAACATCTGTTGCAAAAAGGAGTATCGCTTTTCTTGGAGCAGAGTGTCGAAAGTTTTGAACGCAAGGGAGACAAGATAGAAGTCGTCCTTAAGAGTGGTAAAACGCTTACGACCGATATCGTGATACTCTCCATCGGCGTCCGTCCCCGTACCGAATTAGCGAAGAAGGCCGGAATAGCGCTCGGCGAGACCGGAGGTATACGCGTAGATGAATACCTCGAAACCTCGGTAAAAAACATCTATGCCATAGGAGACGCCATCGAGTATCCGCATCCCCTGACAGGCAAACCTTATTTAAACGTCCTCGCCAATCCGGCCAATCGGCAAGGGCGAATCGTGGCGGACAATATGGTCTTCGGAAATACAACGAAATACGAAGGTGCGATGGGCACGTCGATTGCGAAAGTTTTCGACCTGACGGTTGCTTCGACAGGCCTGGCCGGCAAACGCCTTAAACAGTTGGGCATGGATTATGCCGGGTCCACGACGCATTCCGTTTCTCACGCGAGCTATTATCCCGACGCGTTGCCTTTGACCGTCAAGCTCACGTTTCACCCTGAAACGGGCAAACTCTATGGTGCACAGGCGGTAGGATATGAAGGAGTGGACAAACGCATCGACCAGATTGCGCTGCTGATCAAAAACGACGGCACGATTTACGATTTGATGAAAGTCGAACACGCGTATGCCCCGCCCTTCTCGTCGGCCAAAGATCCGATAGCCATCGCAGGTTACGTGGCGAATAATATCGTCAGCGGAACGATGCCGGTCGTTTCATGGCGCGATGTCGTACGGGCAGACCGTGACAAGGTGTTCCTGCTCGATGCGCGTACTCCGGCAGAATATGGATTCGGATCGATCGAAGGCGCGGTAAATATCCCGATCGACGATTTGCGTGACCGCCTCGACGAAGTTCCCAAAGACAAAGAGATTTATACATTCTGCGCAGTCGGGCTTCGCGGTTATCTGGCGCAACAAATCCTGCAGGCAAACGGCTTCACGCGAGTAAAAAACCTTTCGGGAGGCTATAAAACTTATTCCACCGCCGTCGCGCCCTTGTTCAATCAGCCGGCGCCGGCCCCCTCAAAGCATAACGTTAATATGGAAAATCAAGTAAAGAATGAAAGCAAAGTTATCCGGGTCGATGCCTGCGGGCTGCAATGTCCGGGACCGGTGATGAAACTTAAACAGGCCATCGATTCGATCGGCGAAGGCGAGCGCATTGAAATGGTAGCCACCGATCCCGGGTTTGCCCGCGATGCTCAGGCATGGTGTAACACGACGGGGCAACGTCTGATTTCGATGGCAGACGAGAAAGGCAAATATACGGTTGTCATCGAGAAAGGCGGATCGCAAGCTTGCCGGACGGTGACATCGTGCGATGGCAAATCGAAGACCCTGATCATGTTCAGCGACGATCTCGACAAGGCGCTGGCCACGTTCGTACTGGCCGGAGGAGCAGCCGCCACAGGACATAAAACGACGATATTCTTTACGTTCTGGGGACTGAATGTCATCAAAACAGTATCGAAGCCGAAGGTCAAAAAAGATATCTTCGGACGCATGTTCGGGATGATGCTGCCGTCCAGCTCCCTGAAGCTCCATCTCTCCAAAATGAGTATGTTCGGAATCGGCGGCAAGATGATGCGCCATATCATGAAGCGAAAAGGCATCGACTCGCTCGAGACGTTGCGTCAGCAAGCCATTGATCTCGGAGTAGAGTTTATCGCTTGCCAGATGTCGATGGATGTGATGGGCGTGAAACGCGAGGAGCTACTCGACGAAGTCACCGTGGGCGGAGTAGCCACCTACATGGAACGCGCGGAAGAAGCGAACGTCAATCTATTCATATAAATATACAACAGCAATGGAAACAAAATCATTAAAAAAACACGGGCTTACCCTGCTCGGCACCCTGCTGGGAGGCGTGGGAGGATTCCTGTATTGGAAATTCGTAGGCTGTGCAAGTGGTACTTGCCCCATCACGGCGTCGCCCATTGGCAGTGTCATTTGGGGAGCTGTCACAGGCGGCCTCTTATTCAGCATGTTTAACAAACCATCTAAATAATCGACCCAATGAATAAATTATTTTTAATTTTATTTGCTTCGGTGGCGATGATCGCCTGCGGCAACAAAGAAGCCAAACATAATCATTCTGAAAACGAAGAAAAAATGAAAACAGTAGAATTAACAAAAGCAGAGTTTTTAACGAAAGTAGCGAACTATGAGACGAATCCGTCGGAATGGAAATATCTGGGCGACAAGCCGGCTTTGATCGATTTTTATGCTTCCTGGTGCGGTCCGTGCAAAATGATTGCTCCGATCCTCGAAGAGCTGGCTGCCGAATATGGCGACAGCATCGTGATTTACAAGATCGACACCGAGAAAGAGCAAGAGCTGGCCGCGGCCTTCGGCATCCGTTCCATCCCGTCGTTACTGTTCGTACCGATGAACGAGCAACCTCAGATGAGCATGGGCGCCATGGGTAAGGCCGAACTGAAAAAGGCCATCGACGAGATCTTGCTGAAGAAGTAATTGTGATGCCGGACGATATGGATAAGCTATGTAAGATAAGAGATGTGCAGCGAAGCATCATCGCTTTCGAACAGCGGTTCGTGAAACGCTACGGGATCTGCCTCAACGAGGGGATGCTCCTCTGCTCGCTTCAAAAGTCGGAACGCTTATCTTCCGGCGAACTTGGCGAGTTGTTGGGACTGACCCCGTCGAACACGTCGAAAGTCATTGCATCGGTCGAGGAGAAAGGATTGATCACCCGCATCCTCGGCACGGCCGATAAACGGCAAATGTATTTCTCCCTGACGGAAGAAGGACGACGGAGAATCGCATCGATCTGTTGCGAGGAGGTGGAGATTCCGGAGCTCTTGAACGAAATCACCGCTTCGTAGAAGTATACAGAAAATACACCTTATCAACACCTATTTAAGGCCTTTGCACCGGTTTTTCTCAAAAGAAAGTCGGTGTAAAGGCCTTTTTAACAGGTGAACCGACACACGCCACATACGCCCCAAACCGAAAGTCCGACGACAAACGACGACACGGCAAAAAAACGACCGAATAATCTGAAAAAAATTGTACGTCGGCGATAAAGTGTTTACTTTTGCGCGACAATCGAAAGATATGGGAGCAAAGTTTTTGATTACAGCCGAAAGTAACAACCGGACCGAGATGCTGAAGAAAAAAATCATTCAGTATTATATAGCGAATGGCGATACGACAATCGCCGAACTGTGCAGAGAAGTAGACCTGAGCGTGCCGACCGTCACGAAACTTATCGGCGAGCTGCAGGAAGACGGCTATATTCTCGACTTCGGCAAGCAAGACACAAGCGGTGGACGCAAACCGAACATCTACGGACTGAATCCCGATTCGGGCTACTTTATCGGAGTCGATGTGATGCGCGATCGCGTGCATCTGGCAGCCGTCGATTTCAAGGGCGGACGCCTCAGGATAAACGAAAACGTCTCCTACAAACTCGAAAACACCCGCGAAGCACTCGATACCTTGTGTGAAATTATCCGTCAGTTCATCAACGTGCTGCCCATCCCTCGCTCCAAAATATTAGCTATCGGCGTGAACATATCGGGACGCGTCAATCCCATGTCGGGCTACAGTTACAGCATTTTCTATTTCGAAGAAAAACCGCTTGCCGAACTTTTCGAAGAAATACTCGGCATCAAGACCTACGTCGAGAACGACTCGCGGGCGATGGCTTACGGCGAATACATGCAGGGAGTCGTGCAGGGCGAAAAGAACGTCCTCTTCCTCAACCTGACGTGGGGACTGGGGCTCGGCATCATCGTCGACGGACGCCTCTATTACGGAAAATCGGGCTTCTCCGGCGAGTTCGGACACTTCTGTCTTTTCGATAACGAGATTCTTTGCCATTGCGGCAAAAAAGGATGTCTCGAAACCGAGGCTTCGGGGGCAGCGCTCTACCGGCATCTTGTGGCACGCCATAAGGAAGGTAGCAGCACCATTCTGGCGCCACGCCTCGAAAGCGGCGAACCGATCTCGCTGGCCGATCTGATCGAGGCCATCCGGAAAGAAGATGTTCTTTGTATCGACATCCTCGAACAGATTGCGTTGAATCTCGGAAAAAGCATCGCCGGACTGATCAATATTTTCAACCCCGAGCTTGTCGTGCTCGGCGGCGCGCTCGCCGCAACGGGCGACTATATCCGCCTGCCCATCCGAAGCGCCATCAAGAAATATTCGCTGAATCTTGTCAGTCAGGATACGGAGATTAGGCTCTCCCGCCTTCAAGAGCGTGCCGGCGTGATCGGCGCCTGTCTCCTCTCGCGCAGCAAAATACTGGGACTGATCTGAAGAAATAAGGATAAGTGATCAGAGATTACTTCAATTATGTTCTTATCCTGAAGTCCACTTCTTCAGGACAGGAGTATATCGGACAAACGAATATCTAATTCCAACCCTGACACAAAAAACCGAGAATCTTATTCTTCAATCAACTCCTTATGATCAATCGAGTTGCCATTACCAACGGTTTTACAAACTAATTTATGGGTCTTACCTTTCACTACCAGATGGCTTCCGGCCTTGGCCGATACCTCCAACTTCTGGGCATTCACCCAAACAGTACCATGTGACGAGGTGCCTGACACCTGCAATGTGTCGACGGTAAGCGGCTGCTGCATCTCAATAGTCGAAAAATTTAAACTAATGCTACGCACCGCATTCGTATAAACCCACACCGTGTCTTTAGGCATACGCCCGTTGGGGTCTTTAATCCTTAACGCAAAAGAGTTCCCTTTCGTTTCTTGTCTGAGGGTGTGTCAAAACGCAATGTTTGGGCACACCCTCTTTAGGTGTGTAAGAATGGGTGAAATTGGGGGGCGCTAAGGATGAGAGCGAGGGAGCATACTAACGTATGTGACCGAGCTCACATTCTGCAAGCAACGAAGCCGTTCGCCCGTTATGACACACCGCACACTTTAACCTTGAACACAGTGGATGAAACAAACACGACTCTATAACCTTTGAAATAGAATCGTTACGTGAGTTCGGGATAAAAAAAGTCTTATAAAAGTTGGTAATCATAGGATTGTTTTGTATCTTTAATCTTGAAAAAATAACAAATTACAAAAATATGCCCATATGATTACCAAGGATAAAATTACGGAAATATTTTGCATGCTTAGGGTGGGTTTAGCAAGAATTATGATGCGGAAATGCAAAATCATTCACTTCTTACAAGTTCCCCAAAGGCTCGTAGACGTCGCAAAGCCTCACTTAGCGACAGTGAG
>NZ_JAUMYS010000017.1 GCF_030528505.1 Tannerella sp. | reverse complement strand
CTTACCCCCGAACAGGTACATGCATCAAAAGTGGCGTAAATCATGAAAGAAAAAAAACGATAAGAACAAAAACAACTGTTAGCCTTTTTCAGGACAGGACAGTTTTTTTTCCGGCTGCGGCTTCGTCGAGACAGTAAACGAGGTTTCCGGCCGGCGCGACATGCGTAGCCGGCAACGCGAGGTTCTTCTTGTGTATCACCTCGTCGAGAATCGCCTGCTTGCCCGCTCCGGTGCAGAGGAAAACCACCTCTTTGGCACGATTAATCACGCCACCGGTCAGGGTGATGCGCCGCTGTCCGCTCTGCGGATGAGTAGCCAAAGCCACGACATCCTCCGTATCGAAAAGCGACAAGTTATCGGGGAAGATAGAGGCCGTATGACCGTCTTCGCCGATGCCGAGGATGATCAAGTCGAACTGCGGGAAACCGTCGGCAAAGGGTACTTGGTCACGGATGCTTTGGTCGTACGCGGACAGGGTGCGGTGCTCGTCAGGGTCGTACCAGACAGGGAAAGTCGATGTTTCGGGCACGATGCCCGAAGCGATCAGGATACGATGAAAGACGCCGAAGTTACTCTCGTCGTCGGTTTGCGGCACCATCCGCTCATCGACCCAAAAGAAACGTATCTTCGACCAGTCGGTTTGCGTGTATTTTTCTGCGATGGTACGAAAAAGAAGTTTCGGAGTGGAGCCTCCGGACAACGCGACGTTGGCTCCTTTTTCGGCCATACGTGACAGTAATTCGGCCAGATGCAGACACGTTTCTTCTGCCGTACGATAAATATTCAGTGTCATCAGAGTTCGCAATAAGAGTTATCGGATGTCAGATTTTTGCAGGGGTAGCGCCACTCGTAGCCGTCGGCAGCGAGCAACGCATCGGCCTGTTCGGGACCCCACGAGCCGGCAGGGTAGCCATA
Source organism: Tannerella sp. (assembly GCF_030528505.1). Classification (GTDB taxonomy): domain Bacteria; phylum Bacteroidota; class Bacteroidia; order Bacteroidales; family Tannerellaceae; genus Tannerella. Next base: position 45,193 of record NZ_JAUMYS010000017.1, on the reverse strand, counting down.
CACGGGGATGGCCGGATTTTCATGCCAGGCGTCGAGGATAGGCTGCACAAACTGCCACGTAGCTTCTACCGCGTCACCACGCTGATAGAGGGTGGCATCGCCAGTCATGCAGTCGGACAACAGTCGTTCGTAAGCGTCGGGGATGTGGCGTTCGTCGAGCGACGAGTAACGGAAATCCATGCCGACCTGATCAACGTGGAAACCGGCTCCGGGCACCTTCATCCCGAACTTGAGCAGAATGCCTTCGTCGGGCTGGATACGTATCACGAGCTGATTTCCGATGTTCTCGATGCCGTTCTTACGAGCGAAAATCCGGTGCGGATTGGGACGGAAATGCACGACTACCTCCGTGACGCGCGTAGGCAGGCATTTACCGGTGCGGATGTAGAACGGCACTCCGCTCCATCGCCAGTTGTCGATGAAACATTTCATCGCCACGAACGTTTCCGTCTTCGAGGCCGGGTCGACTCCCTGCTCGTCGCGGTAAGCCTTTTGTGCGACGCCCCGAATCGTCGACGAGGTGTACTGGCCGCGCACCACGTATTCGGGCACCTGCTCCGTCGTCATCCGACGCAGGGAGAGGAAGACTTTCAGCATCTCGTTACGGATCGCATTGGCATCGGACGAAACAGGCGGCTCCATCGCGGCGATGGCCAGCAACTGGAGCAAGTGGTTCTGAAGCATATCGCGCAGTGCTCCGGCCGTTTCGTAATACCCCGCACGCGATCCGACTCCCAACGCTTCGGACGAAGTGATTTCGACATATTCGATGTAGTTCCGGTTCCACAGCGGCTCGAAGATACTGTTCGAGAAACGTGTTACCAGCATATTTTGAACCGTCTCCTTACCCAGATAATGATCGATACGGTAAATCTGCTCTTCGTCGAAATAACGAAGCAATTCGCGATTAAGCTGCACCGCGCTCGCGTAATCGTGTCCGAAAGGTTTTTCGATAATCAGTCGTTTCCATCCTCCCGTCTGACAGGCCAGCCCCGCGTGATGCAACGATTCCGCTACGGAGGCATACATAAACGGCGGAATGGCAAAATAATAAAGGTAGTTCGCGTCGCACGCGACCGTTTGCGAGAGCGATTCGAGGCGTGTTTTCAGCCCCTCGTAGTCGGTCGGATTGTTCGTGTCCATCGTATGATAGTGCAGGTTCGCGGCAAAACGTTCCACCGATTCGTCGTTGACGAACGAAGCCGGAGCGAACTGTTTCACTCCGCCGGCCATTTTGTCACGAAATTCGCCGTCGGTCAGCGATGCGCGTCCCACACCGAGTATGCCGAATTGTTCGGGCATCAGTTTCTGATAATACATATCGTAGAGCGCGGGGATCAGCTTGCGCCATGTCAGGTCTCCCGACGCTCCGAAGATGACTAATATAAAGTTTTTCTGTTCTTTTATTTCCATGTTGCTGTTTTCTTATCCTGTTATTTTTGACAAAGGTAGCATAAAATCCATAATTATCTCTCCCGTTGCGGTAGAGAATTACAAAGAGGGTATGCCCCAACCTTGCGTTTTGACATACCCTCATGTATAACGAAGCTGATAAGCGCCGATGCCCCATCGGCAGCCGGTCAGTTGGCTCCTTCGTAAAACTCCATAATCTTTTTACGCAGCAGATATTCGTACTTGGCCTGCGTACGGTTCGACATCGCTTTCGTCATGCTTGTCTTGGATTGATTATACTCATAGACCGTAGCGCGGCCGTTGGCAAACTTCTCATCCATGTAGCCGAACGATTTGCGCGCCGAGACGTAAGCCGCCTCCGAAGCCTTGTATTTCTCTCCGGCAGCCAATGCATTGTAGTAAGCCTGCTGAATGTCTTTATACAAGGCCTTCTTCGTATTCTCAAGCCGCAATTCCTGCATACGCTTGTCGAGCTTGGCACTGCGTACCCCGTTACGCGTAGTCCAACGGCTGAAGATAGGCACACTTACATTGAAACCGAAATACTGATTCCGGTTCTTCTTCAACTGTTCGGAGAACGAAAGATTATCAAAACCATCGGCAAAATAGTAGTTATTGCCATATCCGGCCCCGAACGAAAGGGTCGGATAATACGCGCTCCGGGCAATCCCGATATTCTTTTCGCTGCCTTGCAGGCGCAATGCATCCGCACGTACCGAGGCCCGTGTCGTCAAGGCCGTACGATAGATATCCTCCGGCCTACGTGCCAAGAGGAGTTCCACCTCTCCCGCCGGCTCTTCCACGGCAAATCCTTCGGGGCTGGGCAGTTCGAGCAGTTGGGTCAACCCCAGCAGAGCGATCTGTAAATCAGATTCTGCCTGTACGACCGATAACTCATCATTGGCCACCTGCGCTTCGACTTCGTAAATCTGCGCTTCCGAGGCACGCCCTGCCGCGTGCATGCTCCTGATGCGCTCAAGCTGCTCACGGCTGAGCGCAAGCTGCTCGTTCGAAACACCCAGCAGCTCTTTCTGATAGAGCACCTGCAAATAAGCTGAGGTGATGGAAATCTCCATATTCTCCTTCACCTTCTCCAGTTCAGCTGCCACCGCCTGCAAATTCAACTTAGCCGCCGCCACCTCATTCGTGATCCGAAAACCCGTGAAAACAGGAACGTTCGTAGACAGAGACCAGTTAGTCGAGCGAGCGTTCTGGTTCTTATACGTATTATCATAACCCGAAGGAGAGCGCCCGAAATTCCACCCCTGCGAAGCGCTCGCCGAGAGATCCGGCAGACGCTTGCTCCTGGCCGTGCTCAGTGTCACTTCCTGCTGTTGCACATTAATTTGCTGCATACGCACTTCAAGGTTATGCTCTTTCGCATAGTCGATACATTCCTGCAACGACCATTTCTTTACACTCACAGGTTCCTGTGCCGAGAGTACACCGGCAAACAATAGCAGCGACAGCCTTATCCTTATCGTTCGTTTCATCATTTCGTATCTTCCGTTTTTTCCGTTCTACCTACCTGACACTTCCTTCCGATCATTTCTCTTTATTGACAGCCGCACCACGTATCTTATCCGAAGATGTCAGCCCCTCTTTTACCTCGATCTTGATACCGTCGCTCAGTCCGGTTTTGATCAGATGCCTTTCAAAAACCTGCGTCGGCTCTTCCTGCTTCACCAGTTGCACAAAGGCCGAATCACCATGAAACTCGACGGTGCTTTCCGGAATCGTGAGGACGTTCTCGGCACGCTTCAGCACAATCTCCGCATTCGCGCTGTAGCCGGCACGCACAAAAGCAGTATCGGGCAAGGACACGGCCGCCTTGATCTCAAACTGAATCGCGCCATTCTTCTCCTCTCCCTTCGGCGAAACATATTCCAAGACGGCATTGAACGTCTGACTTTCCAGCGCACCGATCGTCAGTTTGATCGGCATGCCTTCGTTGATTTTCCCAATCTCCGTCTCATCTACATTGCCTCTGAAGATCATATCGTTCATATTGGCGACAGATGCTATCGTCGTACCTTCGTTGAAGTTATTACTTTGGATCACGGAATTGCCGACCTTCACCGGTACATGGAGGATCATTCCCGTAATGGTGCTGCGGATCTGCGTCGTACTGCTCACTTTCGAGTTCTTCGCGATGCCGTCGCGCACGATCTCGAGTGCGTTTTGCGCATTCGTGTATTCTTCTTTCGCCTTCATATAGTTCGCTTTCGAGACATCGTACTCCTCGGCCGTCATAATCCCTTGGTTGAAGAGTTGCTCATCGCGTTTGAACGTGCTCTCGATCTGCTTCAGGCTGATATCCGCCACATTGACACGCGACTCGGCGCTGTTCAACTGCACCATCTCCGGAATCACCTTGACGCGAGCGATAATCTCGCCGGCCGTCACTTTTTGCCCGGCTTCCTTCATCAACTCAGAAATGATGCCCGATATCTGAGGTTTAATCAGGACCTCGTAACGAGGTTCCACATGGCCTGTTGCCACGGTCTTGGTCTCCACAGTCCCCATTTCGGGCGTGACGATCTCATACACCGTTACCGCCGGTTGCGCCTTCTTCCACAAGAAAATAAATGTACTCAACACCAGTAGCCCCACAAACGAAAGCAGGACGATCCTCATAATCTTCTTTACCAATCTGTTTCTCATTTTTTTTATCTTTGCTTTATTTATTCGTCTCTAATCGCATCGATGGCTTTGATCTGCATCGCCCGCCAGGCAGGAATCAATCCAGCCAACATACCGCATACGAGCAGCACGATCGTCGCAGCAACAGCCGTCCCGATATGTACGCCGGGATGCAGGATCGCCGGATTGTCGCCCGGTTGAGCCGAGAGGATGCGATCGACCAGATCGAGCAGGAATACGCCGAAGCTCAACCCCAGCAGCCCGGCAAGAGCCGTCAACACAAGGCTCTCACTCATCACCTGCGAAACGATGTGCCACGGTTTTGCCCCGATGGCGCGACGCACGCCGATCTCGCGCGTACGCTCTTTCACGGTCACCATCATGATATTGCTGATCCCGATGACTCCGGCCAGTAACGTACCCATCCCAACCAGCCAAACTAACGCGTCGATACCTCCAAACAACATGTCGAACATCCGGAACTGCGCGGCCAGATTGATGACGAGTACCGCCTGTTTATCGTCCGGCGCGATACCGTTCTGACGTTTCAAGATTCCGGTAATGTCGTCGATGACTTTCTGAATCGGTTGCTTGGGATAAGCACTTACGCAAAGGAAATGCATGATGTCTCCCTGGTTCAGCGTTTGCTGCATCGTGGTGTACGGGAGAAAAACCGTTTCTTCCGACCGGCCACCAATGTTGATATTTGCAGAGCGCGCCTTCACCACACCGACTACTTGATAATAGATTCCATTGACGCGCACATATTTTCCGCAAGGATTTTCGTTCTTGAACAGCACCTCATTGATTCGTGTACCGATCAGGCAGACCTTGCGCTTCTCGCGGAAGTCGATCTCGTTCAACAAACGACCGAAATGCAACTGTTGCCTCTCGATTTTAAAATAAGAAGGATGAACTCCTTTGACGTTGTACGTGCCGGTAAGCTGGCCGTAGACCACGTTTTTCTCCTGACGGGAGCCCCAAAGCACCGGCGATATGGCTTCGAGGCCGTCCACCTCACGCAGTATCGTTTCCAGATCGCGATTACGCATGTTCCATTGTCGTCCCTTGTTGAAGCCGCGATACGGTTCGCCCGTTCGTTCGGCAATGAAGAATACGGAGTTGGTCGCGAAACCTTTGGTACCTTCGAACATCGCATTCTTCAGACCCGTTCCGGAGCCTAACAAGATGACAAGCATCAGAATTCCCCAGAACACCCCGAAGCACGTCAGCAAACTGCGGGTTTTGTTGCGGGTAATTGTCACCCATATCTCAACCCATCGATCCGTATCAAACATCATCCATCTTTTCATCATTCTACCCTCATCGCTTCGACCGCAGGGATCTTGACGGCCTTTCGCGCCGGAAAATAACCGGCTATCACCCCTGCGATAATCAGTAAAACCGTTGCCGAAACAGCGATACCTAAGTTCACGGTCGGATGGCGGAAAAGCGTAACACCTTCACCCGGAGCTCCATCCGCCGACCCGCTGTTGGCACCTGTCATCGTCATGATATAATCGACTCCCTCCGTCACTCCGATACCCATCACCATCCCGACATAGCCAAAAGCGGCCGTGATGAGAATCGATTCGATGATGATAAGCCGAAGGATCGACGAGGGCTTGGCGCCAATCGCTTTGCGGATGCCAAATTCGCGCGTGCGCTCACGCACCGTCACCAGCATGATGTTACTTACTCCGACAATCCCGGCCATCAAGGTACCGATGCCCACAATCCAGATGAAGAGAAGAATTCCGTTGGTCATCATCGTGAACATCCGGATGTTCTCTCCCATATTCCATATCCCCAAAGCCCCTTTGTCCGTCGGGTCGAACTGATGACGGCGTGCCATCCTTCCGCGAAAGCGCTCTTCAAAGGCTTCATTCTCGGCCTGTGTCGTAACCCCCTTCACCGTAAAGAGCAGTGAACTTAATCCTTCCCCACCCCTGTATAACTGTTGAGCCGTGGTGAACGGGAGATAGGCGGGCATGTTATTGCTCATACCCTTATCGTAATATACCCCGATAACCTGAAACATCATCTGCCCGATGCGGACATATTGCCCCAAAGGATTGGCCTCATGAAAGAGCACTTCGGCCATGCGCGGGCTAAGCACAATCACTTTGCGACGCTCACGCATATCGATCTCATTGATAAAGCGTCCTTTTCCCGAATCAATACGCACGAAATCGATCTTGGCGAAATCAGGAGACACCCCTCTCACCTCGCCTGTCTGGAACTCTTTGCCGTAAGCCAGCGTATCGTCGTGAAAGATAACTCCCGTGTAAAGGTCGACCTCCGGAAAGTCGGTTTTCAGATGAACAAGATCGTCATTCCTCAATCGCAGTCTCCGGTTCTCACGGTTGCCTTTCCACGGCTTGGTGGTATAGCGCGGCCAGACCTCGATACGGTTAGCCGAGAGATCGCGGAAGTTGTACATTACGCCATTATGGAGTCCGTTGCCGGCTCCCAACAGGATGACCAGCATAAAAATCCCCCACGCGACCGAGAAACCGGTCAGGAAGGTGCGGAGTTTGTTCTTCCGCATCGTGCTCCAGATTTCTCGCAAGTTATCGAAATCTAACATGGCCTCTGTTCTATCAGTCCGTCCTTTACATGCACAATCCGATCGGTCGCTTCGGAAACGGAGCGCTCATGCGTCACGATGATCATCGTCATCCCGGTTCGGTTGACTTCGCGCAATAACTCCATGACTTCTACCGTCGTCTTGCTATCGAGCGCCCCCGTCGGTTCGTCGGCAAGAATCACTTGCGGTCGCGCAATCAAGGCGCGGGCAATGGCTACCCGCTGCTTCTGCCCGCCCGACATCTCATTGGGCATGTGTTCCGCCCAATCTTTCAGCCCGACACGGTCTAAATATTCAAGTGCCAAAGCGTTTCTCTTCTTTCGTGAGACACCCTGATAGTACAGCGGCAATGCCACATTCTCCATGGCGTTCTTGAACGAGATCAGATTAAACGACTGAAACACGAAGCCGATCATCCGGTTGCGCAGCTCGGCCGCGCGGCTCTCTCCGAGGTTACGGATCAGCTGGTTATCGAGGTAATATTCACCCGTATCGTATGTATCCAGTATGCCGAGAATATTCAACAACGTACTTTTTCCCGAACCCGATGCTCCCATGATGGAGACCATCTCGCCGCGTTCGATGTCCAAATCAATCCCCTTGAGCACATGCAACGGGGCACCGTTATAATAAGTCTTATGAATCCCTTTCAGTCGAATTATCATCGTTTTTCAGTCTATTTCGATTCTATTTCTTTTCTATTAGACGCAACGCTTTCCTTTTTGTTACAAGAGAGCGTCCGTTTTTTTCTGTTATAAGCCTCGTACATGCGGCACAAGGTACACTCTTCACCATGTTTTTCAGCACCTTTCACCACCTTGTTTCCCATACGGTTATGGGCTGCATTTACTTACAGGAGCACCTCGGCTCTACCACGTTGTTTCCATCGGATCGATTCGGATTGATCGATGAGTATTGATTCGCTATCATCCTTTTAATCTGCCGGAAAAACGGGGGCAATATACAAATGTTTTTCAGAAAAAAGTAAGATGACATCAAATTTTATTCCGCCGATTTGTTTTTCTGATTATCGGAAACAAAGATCGAAGCAATATAAGCCGTAAAAGTACCGAACAATCCGACTCCCGAAACCATTAGAAACAAGGCGATCACTCGTCCTTCGGTGGTGACCGGATATTTATCACCGTACCCTACCGTAGTAATCGTAACAAATGCCCACCAAACAGCGTCTTCGGCCGTCTGTATATTGCTGTTCGGGGCTGTCTCTACCTGAAGGATCGCAACGGACGAAAAAACGATGAGCAGGACGGCTAAAACAGACGCGGAATGAAACGAACCTTGAACCTTATTCTGAAAAACATAGGTCAGAAATTGCTGTGTAGTATGAAACGCTCGGAGGATACGGACAAGCCGTACTAACCGGAAGATGCGTCCCAGCCGCAAGTAGTTGATCATGGGGATGCAGGAAACCAAATCAATCACCCCCCAGCGCATGAACTTCAGTTTATCGTCTGCCTGATGAAACCGGATGCAAAACTCAATGAAAAAGAACGCGCAAATGGCCATGTCGATATAGTTCAGTAACCGGGATGTTTCGGGCGAGAGGTCAAAAGCCGTATCGACGATCAAGGCTCCGAGTACATAGATCGACAGTACGAAAACCATCAGGTTTAAGAAACCGAATTTTTCGGCAGGATTGTTTTCCATCGTTATATCAAAAATTCGAACAGGTTAGAAAAAGCCGCAAGATACAATGTTTTCTCTTTATAAGCAATGACAGGCATAACTTTGTGGAACTTGCCGGCCGGTCACTGCCTCAAAGGCATCCGAGTATATGAAACAGCTCTTCACGTAGACTGTCGGCCCCATACGCTTCCACACAGTTTGAACCAACGGCAAGATAAGGCCTCCAAACGCATCAATCTATATAATCGGCAAGATAAAGCTACGCATGCCATGTTCCATGTTCGAGATCCTCATGTCTTCAAAACCGCCTCCATAAAATTGTAACAAGTACAATTGTGTCTCGGCTATAAAAAATATCTTTTTTTTCTTTTTTATTTGCAGAATTACATTGTAACTTTGCAGAAAAAAATGAACGCAACCGTTTTATACTATAGTCACAAGGGGAAAACAGCCGGCTATGCACGCGAGATAGCCATGTATCTCTGGTCGAAAGGGTTTAACGTGAGCCTTTGCGCGATCTCCGATTTCGACAGAACCAAGTTACAGCAAACCGACTTTCTTTTCTTGGGATGCTGGACCTGCGGATGGTTCGTGATCGGTCAGCACCCGCACCGGAAATGGACCACGTTTGTTCGTTCGGTTCAAGATCAACTGCCGGAAAAGGTGCTGTTTTTTACAACCTATAAGATCCGTACGGGAAGTATGTTCCGACGCATGCAACGGGCGGCCGGCCTCGCGCCTTCGGCAAAGGCGATGCGCCTTAAAAGCCGTACGGGAAAGCTAAGCGAGCAGGATAAAATCATTTTGAACCGCTTCACAGAAACAAGGAAACAATAAGACCCTCATTTAATAACAAAAATATGGAAACGAAGAAATTAACAAGTGCTTCCGGAGCTCCGGTAGCCGACAATCAGAACGTAGCGACGGCCGGCAAACGCGGTCCGATGCTTTTGCAGGATGTTTGGTTTATTGAAAAGTTGGCACATTTCGACCGGGAAGTAATCCCCGAGCGACGCATGCACGCCAAAGGCTCCGGGGCCTTCGGCACATTCACCGTAACGAACGATATTACATCGTACACCAAAGCGGCTTTATTCTCTACCATCGGAAAAAAGACCGATGTCTTTGTTCGATTCTCGACCGTAGCCGGCGAACGCGGCGCGGCAGACGCCGAACGGGACATCCGAGGCTTTGCCATGAAGTTCTATACCGAAGAAGGCAACTGGGACCTCGTAGGAAACAACACGCCCGTGTTCTTCCTTCGCGATCCGCTCAAATTCCCCGACCTGAATCATGCCGTAAAACGCGATCCACGTACCAACATGCGCAGCGCGCAAAACAATTGGGACTTCTGGACCCTCTTGCCCGAAGCGCTGCATCAGGTAACCATCACGATGAGCGACAGAGGTATCCCCTATTCCTATCGGCACATGCACGGATATGGCAGCCATACCTTCTCATTGATCAATGCCGACGGCAAACGTATCTGGGTCAAGTTCCATCTGCATACGCAACAGGGTATTAAGAACCTGACGGATCAGGAAGCCGAAGCCATCGTCGGGAAAGACCGCGAAAGCCATCAGAGAGACCTCTACGAGAGCATCGAAAAAGGCGACTTCCCCAAATGGACGATGAAGATACAGCTGATGACCGAAGAACAGGCAGCCGCCTGCCCCTTCAATCCGTTCGACCTGACCAAGGTCTGGAGCCAGAAGGAATATCCGCTGATCGAAGTCGGCGTACTTGAACTGAATCGCAATCCGGAGAATTATTTTGCCGATGTCGAGCAGGCCGCTTTCAACCCCGCCAATGTGGTACCGGGCATCAGCTTCTCACCCGACAGAATGCTGCAAGGACGCCTCTTCTCCTATGGAGATACGCAGCGCTATCGCTTGGGAGTAAACCATCACCAGATCCCGGTGAATCGTAGTCGCTGTCCTTTCCTGAACATGTATCATCGCGACGGACAGATGAGAGTAGACGGTAATTACGGCTCTACACTCGGATATGAGCCAAACGGCTATGGCCAATGGCAACAGCAACCCGAATATAAAGAACCGCCTCTGGAACTTGACGGAGCAGCTTATCAATGGGATTTTCGCGAAGACGATGCCGACTATTATTCCCAACCCGGAGCCTTGTTCAGACTTATGACCCCTGAACAACAACAAGTATTGTTCGACAATACGGCGCGGGCTATGGGCGATATTCCCGAAACCATCAAACTGCGCCACATCGGCAACTGTATGAAGGCGGACGAAGAATATGGTAAAGGAGTAGCGCGTGCGTTGGGTATCAATATCGAAGGGATGACCTTCTGATTTCAGTCCTTTCGTACAGAGGGATGGGTCAGCACAAAAAGTGTTGACTCATTCCTCATACATTAACAAAAGACATCAGCAGAAAGCCTCCACACAGGAAGCAATATTTCTGTTCATCAACTCTTCGGAGAACGAAGAGAAAAACATCGGAAAAACGCACCCATCCGTACGGTTTTGATAAGCAAAAGAAGTCTATCGACAGATTGCAGATAGAAATCTGAAAAGCAGGGTTAGCGCTTCGTGCTGCTTTGTCGTGTCTAATTGGTTAATGTTTTTTGGACGGCTTATAAGGCACATGCGAATCGTGCAGAATAATCTTAAGCACGCCTTCTTTATCTTTCGTATAAGCAAACGAATATTCTACCTTCACTTCGCCGCCGCCCTCAGCCGGTGTAAAGTAATAATTCCCCATGGCAACAGCCATATTTCCGTCAATCTTAGTACCGATATTTTCCCAACGCACGCTGCTCCACGGCTTAATGGCGAACCCGTGATCTTCGGGATAGCCTTCATTTCCAGCGATAAAGTAAGACAGCGCACCTTCGAAATCGGTACGAAACTGCTTGTCTGCCACCAAAGTCGGTTTAAACAGCACAACACCCTCCTGATAGTTATAGAAACGATTGATATGCTCCGTGGCGGCCGCTTTATAATCTCCTTTTTCCTGATATACTTTACCAATATTCACAATGCCTTCGCCCCATCCTTGCTGGGCATCGAGCACTTCCTGTTCCGTAATTACCGGCGTTACTTCTACCTGCGTAACTACACTGTTGGCTTGCTGTACCTTCTCTTTGCAGGAAGTCATTCCCGACGAGAAAATAAACGCACAAACGACTGCCATCACAGTCCCACTCATTCTCATGTTCATCTTTTTCATTTGCATACTTTTTTTTAAAAAACTTCCCTACTCTCTTTCAAGGATTTTCGGGTAACTCCTCACTTTTCTCAAGCACGAACGCTAACCCCTTGCTTTAGGCATCAAAAATACGATTTTTATCCGAATAAAAACAACCTCTTCGATAAAAGTCAAAGATTCAGAGATTTTTACCGCAAAAACTTCACGATCAGCGAACTTAGCGGTTTAAGATGTAGCGGATGGCCGACCGTAATATCCTCACCTGACAGCACATCTTTTCCTACCGGACGATAATGCCGCAACACTTCATGATAGCGCGGCCAGTCAAGGGTATGTGGCTCGTTCGAAGCATTTACGCAGACAAACACTGCCCCGTCATCATCGTAGCGGAAATAGGCATACATATTTCCCTCGACAGCGAAATGCATCGTTTGTCCATGATGAATAACGCTCTCCGTCTTGCGCCAGTTAAAAAGCCGGCTGTAATGCTCGAATACATCTTGCTGCACCGGAGAACGTTGCGAAACATCGAAAAGGTTTAGCGTATCACCCGGCCATCCTCCCGGGAAATCGACCCGCAGGCCGCCGTGCCCCTGCGTAAGGTCTTTCGATGCAAACATCAGCTCATCGCCACTAAAAATCTGCGGTACTCCGCGTAAAGTGGCCAGTAACGTAGCGACAAGTTTTGCCTTCTCAGGATTCTTACCGATTTCATCGGCCACACGCTCGGTGTCATGATTAGCCGCCATAATCAGCAGGCGACGCGGATCATCAAACAGAAAATCGTGCGAGAGCGAGCGATAAATGAGTTTCATTCCGCTGTCCCAGCCCGTATAATCGTCTGCCAGAGCCTTGCACAACACACTTTGGAGCGGGAAATCCATTACAGAAGGTAGATAAGAGCAAAAACCGTCTTTATTCTTTGTGCCCCCTTCCCAGTAGGCAAGTTGAGCCGACGAACTTGTCCAGCATTCCCCGACGATATTCACAGCCGGATATTCGGCTCGGAGGGCTTTACACCATTCGGCCATCGGCTCTTTCTCGTTGTAGAAATACGTATCGACACGCAGACCGTCCAAATCGGCATATTCCATCCACCAGACAGCCCATTGCTTGAAATATTGAAGCAAGTCGGGATGATTCAGATTCATGTCCGGCATGCTTGTGTCGAACCATCCGCTCTCGTGCACCATCCGGTCACGCGTCGACGCATTCGGATCCATATTCGCGGAAGATAGATGGTTAGACGAAGTATAGCGATCAAACTGATGCACCCAGTCTTGATAGGGCAAGTCACGCATCCACCCATGTGCGGCCCCGCAGTGGTTCGTCACCACGTCCATAATCACCTTCAAGCCCAGCCGGTGACACTCGGCGACAAACGTCCGGTAAAGCGCGTTATCACCCAAACGTGGATCGATACGGTAATAATCGGCACAGGCGTAACCGTGATACGACGACTTCGGTTCGTTGTCGAGCAGCAGCGGAGTAGACCATACAGCCGTAGCACCGACAGAAGCGATGTAGTCAAGCCGCTCGATCATACCCTGCAAATCACCACCGTGACGACCATAATAATCGTTCCGGTCAGGCTTCTCGACCGTGTCATCCGTAGCATCGTTTTTCGGATCACCGTTTGCGAAGCGGTCGGGCATGAGCAGATAAATCATATCGGCCGATGAGAAGCCCATTCGCTCGGCCGATTTCTCTCTGCGGCTCTCCAACTTATATGTATAAGTAAGCTTCTTCTTGCCTCTACGCAGTACCAAAGTGTACTGGCCCGGCCGTGCATCGGGAGCAATATCCATATCGGCAAACAGATAGTTCGGGCTTTCGGCATTGCGCACCTCGCGTACGGACATCCCTTGCTGATCGACCTCGATCGAACAGTCTCGCAAATCCTCCCCATAAAACATCAGGGTAAGTGGCGTATGCATCCCCACCCACCAACTCAGTGGCTCAACCCGCACAATCTTCTGCGCTCCAGCAGTGAATGAAAGAGAGACGGAAACAAATAAAAAGAGTAATGTTTTCATTGTGTATTTTTTGAACAAAAGAAACCCGCAATCCGACTTTTTCAACTTTTTATGAGATAAAATATAAACCAGATAAATAATAATTAGCTGTTAAAAATAAAATTAGACCTACTTCATAAAAAAATAATATAAAGCACAATGAACTTTTCTTGATGCATTTGTGTTTTTAATGTATAAGAATGATGTATTTTTGTAGCGTATTGGTTCGCCTGTCCGTTCGGAGATGGCGATTAATAGGGAATCAGGTGTAAATCCTGAGCAGTCCCGCTGCTGTAAGCTCACATAAAGGTATCGGACAATACTTTTTCCACTGTTCTCCAGGGAACGGGAAGGAGTCCGACAGCCGAGCAAGCCAGAAGACCTGCCATACGCTTAGCGTTTTCATCCACCGGGGTTTGGAGTGAAATCGGGAGACATAGATAATAAGCGATGAGCTGTTTTTAGCGTTTATCGTATCGTGTAAACGGTTTGTTTACAACCCGTCAGGAAGACAGACTCCTCTTCTTGACAGGAAGCATACACATAAACGTACCTAATATCATATAAAGCTTATACTTAATATCTAAAATTGAAGCATATGAAAAGATTTTTGCATTTATGTTGTGCAATCGCACTGTTTATTGGACAAGCGTCCGCTCAGCAACGCTTAGTGCAGGGGCAGGTTCATCCCGTCCCTCTGTCGGATAAGGAGATCGATCAACCGCTCTCGTTAAGGGCAGACCAGAGTTTTACCTTCGACGACATCAAGTATTGGGTAGGAAAAGGCCAAAACCGTGCAGCTTTGGTCATCGAATGGCATGACGGCAATGATCCCGATGCCATCGTATGGGGATACAGATGGAATGGCAATGCATCCGGATTGGATATGATTTCCGCTATTGCCGAGGCTGATCCAAGGCTGATCTTTCTGCGACAACACACCGGCCCGATGGGATCGACAATCAATGGGTTAGGATATAATTGTCCTGTGGGTTCCATCTCTTACGATCTGGAAGGAGCAAAGACGGACCCTCGTGTCAGCTTTAAATTTCAGCCACCGTACAAGATGCCCACACAAACAGGGCATCCCGCTACACCGGAAGAAGATGTGCGCAGAGCTTTAGCAGACGGCTATCAGACAGGTGTCATCGACCATCCGTTTAATGCCCATCTTTACGGTTATCCGGCATACGATTACGATTATTGGAAATGTTCACTGGGCACACATTGGGATGCTGGATGGTACGAGGGTTACTGGAGTTATTGGGTACGCGACTCGCAAACCGACGATTTCACCTACTCAGGCTTGGGAGCTTCCAGCAGACAATTAGTGGACGGCAGTTGGGACGGATGGAGTTATCTGAGAGATATGACTGTTTGGACAGGGGCCGAATTAGGCGATTCTTTTACGGCAGCCGTCGATCCCAATGCCAAGCCAGTCAACGGAGTAGCACTCAGTCAATCAGCGATAACGATACATATCCCCAACACATACCGGTTAACCTATACGATTACCCCAACCGATGCCGACATTCAAACGGTGACATGGGAATCGTCCGAACAAACGGTAGCAACCGTCAACAATCAGGGACTCGTGACGGCTGTAGCACCGGGTAAAGCTAAGATTACCGTAAAAACGGACGACGGAGGATTTACAGCCACTTGCGAAGTCAAAGTAACCCAAGCCCCTGTACCGGTAAAAAGCGTTTCGTTAGATGTTAACTCCCTGACATTAGAGAAAGGAGACAAAAAGAAACTGACAGCCACAGTACTCCCGTCTGAAGCCGACAATAAAGGCATTACATGGCATTCGTCGGAACAAAAGGTAGCCACCGTCAACGAACAAGGGCTCGTTACTGCCGTAGACAAGGGCCAAACGAAGATCACAGTTAAAACAGACGACGGAGGATTTACCGCCATCTGTGAAGTGACTGTAACGGACCCGTTCGCCGTAACGGGAGTGACATTAGATGAGACTGAACTAATATTATCCCAAGGACAAACGAAGAAATTGACAGCAACTGTCACGCCGCCCGAAGCCAAGAACAAAAACGTAACATGGCGTTCTTCAAGCAAAGCGATCGCTTCCGTCAACGATCAAGGACTCGTCACGGCAATCATGCCGGGCAGGGTCAATATTGTGGTAGAAACGGATGAGGGTGGATTCATGGCCTCCTGCAAATTGACCGTAACGAAAACCGAGCCGTTGGCTGTAACAGGAGTAGCATTAAATGAAACCGAACTGACATTGGGCCAAGGGCAAACGCAGAAGCTGACGGCAACGATCACGCCGTCCGAAGCCAAGAACAAAAACGTAACATGGCGTTCGTCGAATAAAACCATAGCCTCTGTCAATGAACAGGGAGTTGTCACCGCCATAGGGCCGGGCACAGCTAAAATTACGGTAGAAACAGAAGAAGGAGGGTTTACGGCATCCTGCAACATCACGGTAGCCGGACAGGGAAAGCAGCCGCAATCAACGTTTGTCAACGATACGACCGTAACGCTCACGTTCGAGAAAACAGCGTCAGCCGTATTCTATAAGATAGAGGTATATCTACTTAAAGCCAACAAAGAAGTATTATTCGGTTCGTTCCGTGTCAATGCAGACGGAACACCGATAGAGCCACGTCGTGGAAGCGCTATCGACGACTTGTCGTTTACCGTAAAAGGGCTGAAGCACTCGTCAAAATATGTGATAAAAATGTATGCACTCAATGCAGCAGATCAGCTTATCTCAGCGTACGCACCGTTAGAATTGACAACCCCGACAAGCAATATGCTGGAGATATCCGACGGCGAAGTATTCATTTCCGGAAACAACTTACGACTCATCGGCATGGCACGTCATACTTGCTCGCTCTACTCCATAAGCGGAGTCTTGATACATCAATTCGAGATCGGGAATCCGATCGAATATCACGTACTCGATCTGCCGGCAGGCGTATACCTATTGCATATCGTCGGGCAGAAACACACTCTTACTCGCAAATTCATTATACACTAATCTAAAACACTTCTACAGATGAAAAAAATTTATTCTATTATTTTATTGGCTTCCTGTCTGTTCTCCATGCAAGCTCAGAGAACGAGGCAACAGGCATTGAATCCTATCGAACAAAAGAAGATCAATCTTCCTGCTTTCGAAAACAATGAGATTTCGTTACGAAATGACCAGAGCCAACCAGTAGATTATACCCAAGGCGTATTTATCCTCAACGAAGACTGGTTCGGACATAATAACAGCACGATGAATTTCATGAAAGCAGGGAGCCACGACTTCGTATATCGCGTTTATCAGCGGGAGAATCCGGGAAAAACCTTCGGATGCACCTCTCAATACGGTACAATCTTCGGAGAGAATCTGTTTATCATGTCAAAACAAGCGAAAGACCCCGGTGATACGCGTACTGGCGGACGCCTGGTTGTTGCTGATGCCAAGACATTGAAATCAAAGCTCGTCCTCGAGGAAATCGGCGGAGGGGACGGACGCGCATTTCTGGGAGTCAATGATTCGATAGGCTATGTGGGTACTTCGGGGGGTATTTATGTCTTCGATAGTAAGAATCTTCAATTAAAGAACATCATCGAAGGAAGCAACAATACAGGCGGCCTTTATAACGGACAAATCGGCTTGATGGTGCGTACCAAAACGTATGTATTTGCTATCCGTCAGGCAAAAGGGGTCTTCGTTATCGATCCCAAAACGCATCAAATCATCAAAACCATACCCGGAAATTACAGTACACTTACCCAAAGTAAAGATGGTATGGTTTGGGTCGGAGCAGGCAAGAAGCTGCTACGCATCGACCCAGAAACATTAGACGAAGAAATCGTAAACCTGCCGAACGATTTAGCCATACCCGACTCATGGTATGCCTGGACTGCCGGCGTGCTTTGTGCCAGCATACAGGAAAACACTTTATATTTCACTACCGGAGCAGGGTTCTTTTCCGGCGGTAAAATATGGCGTTACGAAATTGGCAATCCGGCTTCTCTCGACAACCCCTTATACGAAATTCCCGAAAAAGGACGTAAATTATATACGGGAGCAGGGTTTCGTGTGGGGCCGGACGAAAAATTATACTTGTCTGTTTTTGAAGAATTCGGCTCGGTCAACTATTGGCAATACATCGTTGACGCCAAAACAGGCACCGAACTCGGGAAATACAAACAGGAGCGTGCATATTGGTTCCCGGCCATGCATATTTTCCCCGATGTCGCCTCTCCAGTCGTAAGCGAATTTACACCGGTCAAGAAAGGCATAAACAGCGACCCGCTTGTGCTCTCACTCAAAGGTATGGCGACCGATGCCGATAATTTAGACGAAGCCATTTATAAATCGGTAAAATCCGTATCCGACCCATCGTTAGTCACGGCCTCCATTTTCGGTGATAAGCTGGCGCTGACCTTTGCCCCGAACAAAACAGGTGATGCCATCGTCACGGTTAATTTCGACTCGAACGGGAAGATCGTCACAAAAAACCTTCACATTACAATAGAAAGCAGTGCCTTCTATCTTGACAAACATAGTGCGACGCTGGCCCCGGATGAGACGCTGCAATTAACAGCATCCGGCTCCGATCCCGTTGTGTGGGAGAGCAGAGACAACACCGTTGCAACGGTAGAAAACGGACTCGTTACCGCAAAAGGAAAAGGAAAGACCATGATTGTAGCGACGGCAGGAAATTTAAAAGACTCGTGCGCGATTACGGTAGAAGTTGCGGCCTCTTTAACCTCATTGTCGTTCCCCGAAGCAGAAAAAACGATTCAACGCGACAGCAGCTATCAGCTTGAGGTCAAACACGAACCAGCAGATGTCTCTATTACCGGACTCATCTGGGAATCGGATAATGGAGCCGTAGCCCATGTCAACAAAACCGGAAAAGTAACAGCCCTTAAAGACGGAAAAGCTGTGATCAAAGTCTTTACCCCGGACAATGCTCTCTCAGCCTCGTGCAATATCACCGTACGTGCCGATTTAAAAGGGATCTCGTTACAAGAAACGCTGGTGTTGAATTCTAATCCGAAAGGGTTCAGAACAAGCCAACAGCTAAAACCTGTACTGACTCCCGCACGTCCCACCAACCCGAAAGTGACATGGAAAAGTTCCGATGAAGCAATCGCAACAGTTAACGCTCAAGGTACAGTAAAAGCCGTAAAAGCAGGAGAAGCAACGATAATTGCCACCACGGTAGAAGGTCATTTCTCGGCCGAGTGTAAAGTTACTTGCAGACCTTTATATGACTGGATCAAACCTGAAACGACAGCGATTGCCTTATCTCCCGGAGGGACGGCGCAGATCAAACTCAAAGTCAGTCCGGACACTATCAAGACTCCATTCGTGTATACCTCCGATGATCCCGAAGTCGTTACAGTAGACGCAAGTGGTAAAATCACAGCTGGCAACAAGCATGGAAAAGCGACCATTACGATACAGCCGGATGACGGATCTACAGTAAAGACAGAGTGTAAAGTCAGCGTAGGGATTCCGGTAGAACGTATCGTACTTAATCGCGATACGGTTCGTCAGGTAGCCGAAACAACTTACCAATTAAAATACAACATTTATCCGGATAATGCAACCTTTAAAGACGTCGTTTGGAAATCTACCAAGATGAGTCCTGTTCGCGTTTCGTCTGATGGGGTCGTCTCTTTCGTCAGAAGAGGTGAGTCGAATGTCATTGCGACACCCGAATACGGAGGTATAGCTGATACATGCGTGATTATTGTTGTCGATAAAGCCACTGTCCCCGTAACATCGATTTCGCTAAATCAAACAGAGCTTACGTTAGAGGCAAAATCCGGTACTACCTACGACGGGCTGAAAGCGACATTGGAGCCCGCGAATCCTACTTATCCGGAAATCGTCTGGCATTCGTCCGACGAATCGGTAGCCCGTGTAGACAAACATACCGGAATCATTACTCCGCTCAAAACGGGAACAGCTGAGATATCGGCATCAGTAACGGACGGATTAAATCAAACATGTCTCGTAACCGTTATCAAAAAGATCGAAAAAATTTCACTGAACATGAATAATGCGGAAGTTGAGGAAGGGAAGACGTTACAATTGAAAGCAGTCATTCAACCCGGGGACGCTATTGATCAGACACTTCAATGGACGTCGTCCGACAATGCGGTTGCCCTCGTCAATCAACAAGGATTAGTCAGTGCCCTGAAGAAAGGAGAAGCGAAGATATATGTCACCTCTGTGGCGACCGGCATCAAAGACTCCTGCCTCATTACCGTCCGATACATCGATGTATCGGGGGTGCAACTGAGTCATCAGGAAGCGGAAATGAAGGTCAGAGAAACATTTACCCTTAGGGCAACAGTCAGTCCGGCCAATGCAACAGAGAAAGGCCTCGTATGGAGCAGCTCGGACGAATATGTCGCCTCTGTCACTTCCGAAGGCGTAGTGCATGCTCTTAACGCAGGAAAAACGGTTATCACAGTTTCTACGATATCGGGCGACAAGAAGGCGACATGTGAGCTCACGGTAAAAGAGTGGGTAACGATCTCTGTCCTTCCCAAGCTCGAAGTTTCGGGAACCGACATAAAGCTTATTTTTGAACAAATTGACGAAGCTACGGCCTACGAACTGTCTCTGTATAAATATGTCGGAAACCAACAAGCACTTGTTCGGAAGTATATCACAGATGCAGAAGGAAAGATTACCTCCGAACTGAGGAACGGTTCTTACAACAGCACGCCGAAGATGATTACCATCTCTTTCAACGAATTGGAACCGGAGACGGCCTATGCCGTCAAACTGGTAGCAATAAAAGAAAGCGGTAAAAAGAAAGAAGTGCTTTATACGTTCACGACGGAACCGATGTCAACGACAGTAGGTAATATGATGATGGATGACGCAAACCGTCGTGCTTATTATCATCAGGGGAAATTATACCTCAAGCAGATGAACGGATACCGTTGCAGTATTGTGTGCATGGAAGGACGTATCGCAAACGTCTGGGAGGAAAAACACGATGATACAACACGCACCATCGTGTTGCCCGCAGGCATCTACACCTTCACGGCCATAAAAG
Source organism: Tannerella sp. (assembly GCF_030528505.1). Taxonomy (GTDB): domain Bacteria; phylum Bacteroidota; class Bacteroidia; order Bacteroidales; family Tannerellaceae; genus Tannerella. The sequence continues at coordinate 24,653 of NZ_JAUMYS010000017.1, read as the reverse complement.
GCCATGACCGGTTCATTCACAAGTTCATCGTTAAATAATCAACACAGCAGCAGGGCTGTGTCGGGATACATCGTGTTCCGGCAGCCCTGCCGCTTCATTTTCATTATGAAATCCTCTCTGCGTCAAAAAATACTATGCGGTTTTCTGGGATGTTTCTGCGTCTGTGCCCACACAATGGGACAAAGCCGCTTGGATTCGGTACAACAACTCAAGGAGATCATTGTTACCGCCCCTGCCTTTAAAGAAGTTATTCCTTCTCAGACCCTCTCGGGCAAAGAGTTGGAAAATCTCAACGGGCACTCCGTTGCAGACGCTTTGCGTTACTTCTCCGGCATACAATTAAAAGATTATGGAGGCGTTGGCGGACTGAAGACGGTTAACATACGCAGTATGGGAACAAATCACCTCGGGGTGTTTTACGACGGGATCGAACTAAGTAACGCCCAAAACGGACAAGTTGATCTGGGAATGTATTCATTGGAAAATATGGACGAAATATCGTTATATAACGGACAGAAAAGTGAGATTTTTCAATCGGCCAAAGATTTCGGAGCAGCCGGAACATTGTATTTACGGTCGCGACGTCCGCGCTTTGCCGATGGAAAAAACACGCATCTCCGCGCAACGGCAAAAGCCGGTTCCTTCGACGTAATAAATCCGTCACTCCTCTTTGAACACCGGATATCCCGAAGCGTGTCTGCATCTTTCAGCGCCGAATGGTTGAACGGAAGCGGAAAGTACACATTCAGATACCGGCGTATTAATCCGGCCGGAGACATCGCTTACGATACGACGGCCGTGCGGGAAAACGGAGATATCAATGCCACCCGCATGGAAGCAGGCTTGTATGGTACGATCAATGATGGTACATGGAATGTCAAGCTGTACAATTATAACTCGGAACGAGGTATTCCTGGAGCCATTGTAAACAATGTGTGGCGACGAGGCGAGCGCGTATGGGATACCAACTCGTTTCTGCAAGGCTCATTCGTAAACGAGTTTTCATCCCGATTCAAAATGCGTATCAACACCAAATACGCCTTTTACCGTACACACTATGTGAATAATGACGACAAACTGATTCATGTTGACAATCTTTACAAGCAACGGGAGCTGTATTTCTCTTCCGCCTATCTGTACAGCCTGAGTAAACACTGGGAAGCGTCCCTTGCCTACGATATACAATGGAATAAGATGCATGCAGAGATGTACGGCTTCGTCTATCCCGAACGTTTCACGCATCTTCTTTCTGCTGCTACGGCACTCCATATTCGTAAAATAAAAGTTCAGGCCAGCCTGCTGGGCACATGGGTAAAAGATCATGTTCGCACAGGTCCCATACCTCCTTCGCGCCGGATAGTGACTCCGGCTATTTTCATGTCATACCAACCGTTAGAAAAACACGGTCTGAACATACGCGCGTTCTACAAGCGAATCTTCAGGATGCCAACCTTCAACGACCTGTATTACGCCGATATGGGTAATTCGAAACTGAACCCCGAATACGTTACACAATATAACATCGGCCTGATGTATGGCAAGGATTGGAAAAATACCTTCGTCCGGAATTTCCGTATTCAGACAGACGGCTACTACAATCAGGTGAAAGATAAAATTATTGCCTACCCTAAAGGCCAGCAGTTCCGCTGGACCATGCTGAATCTGGGAAATGTAAAGATAGAAGGTATCGACATGCAGGTAGAAACGACCGTCAGCCCTTTACGCCAATGGGATATCACCGCCAAAATACAATACACCTGGCAAAAAGCACAAGACTTCACCGACCCTTCAGATACGTATTACGGACATCAGATTCCATATATCCCCCGGCATAGCGGATCGGCCATCTTACAAGCAGCCTATAACGGATGGAACCTGAACTATAGCTTTATCTATGTAGGAGAACGCTATAATCAGCAAGAAAACATCCGATACAATTATACTCAACCGTGGTATACGAGCGACGTATCCATTGCAAAATCATTCAAAACAAAATTTGGAGAATGGAAAGCAGCTCTGGAAGTGAACAACTTGTTGAGTCAGGATTATGATGTAATTCTGAATTATCCGATGCCCAAACGTAATTACAGAATATCCCTGACAGTTGAATTATGAAACGATATTCTCCATACCTGATTCCTCTGTTCGTTGCAACACTGACCCTGATCGTGTCGTGCCGCAAGATCGAGATTGTAGTACCCTCGGAATATGAGTTGATCTCGGACGGAATCCGGCCGAATGCCAGACCGACCGGCATGTATCTTGTCAACGAAGGAAATATGGGAAGTAACAAATGTACGCTCGACTATCTCGATTTCCGAAATGGGTATTATATCCGCAATCTGTACTCCGAACGCAATCCCAGCGTCGTCAAAGAATTGGGAGATGTGGGGAACGATATCCAGATTTACGGAAGCAAACTATATATTGTGGTGAACTGCTCACATAAAGTCGAAGTACTTGATGCAGTGAGTGGTATACGTATTACACAAATCAATATTCCCAACTGCCGATACATTCGCTTCTACCGTGGTCATGCATACGTATCGTCCTATGTAGGGCCCGTACAGATTGATCCTAAAGCTCCTTTAGGAGCTGTCTACCGCATCGATACAACTTCGCTGAAAGTAAACGCCAAAGTGACTGTCGGCTATCAGCCCGACGAGTTAGAAGTACTTGGAGAATATCTTTACGTAGCCAATTCCGGTGGATATCGTGCGCCGAATTACGATCATACTATATCAGTAATCGAGATCGAACGGTTCAAACAAGTTCGGAAAATTCCCGTTGGCATCAATCTGCACCGCATCCGGAAAGACCGCTACGGAAAATTGTGGGTAACATCGCGCGGAGATTACGACCGGCAACGTTCGAATCTTTATGTGCTCGAAAAACGTATCGGATACAATGAAATGATCGTCACCGACACATTAGATATCCCATGCTCAAACTTATGCATACAAGGAGATTCCCTCTTCTATTACGCTACCGAATGGAACATACACACACAACAAAATCAGATTTCGTATGGTATCATTCATGTAAAGACAAAGCGAATAATCAGCCAGAATTTTATCACCGACGGAACGGAAAAAGATATCCGCATTCCCTATGGCATCACGATCCATCCCGTAACAGGAGATATTTATGTAACTGATGCCAAGAACTATGTCTCCAGCGGCATGCTCTATTGTTACAATAAACACGGACGACGCAAATGGGGCGTGCGCACAGGAGATATCCCCGCACATATGGTCTTTTTAAACAACCTGTAACACAAACGTATGAATAAAATTGGTTTACTCATCGATCAAATACGTCCGGTATACCTTGTGTCGGCGATTGTATTTATTAACCTTCTGACAAGCTGCCAGAGCGACGTCCCCCCTATGGTTAGCCTCGGGATAGATGATATCTACTACATCCCACGCATGAAAGCACGTGTATTCCGTCCGGCCTTTACGGGAGAAGCTTACCGCTGGAGTATGCACAGGGCAGACGGCACGGATACCATCCTATCGGTCGGAAAAGAATACACTTTTCTCGCCAAAGATACCGGGAGTTATCGTTTGTCTTTTGAAATCATCGATCGTCATACGCCGTACAGACACGAGTTTACTTGCATTGTCGTACACGAGCAAATCGAGTACAGCCCATATATATCAAAGGTCTATGAATACCGGCCGGCACCCGGACAGTTTGTCAACACGATGCCTGAATACCGCAAAGGCGATACGGAAGAAGACATGCGCAAAAAAGCCGAAGAAAATCTTTCGGGCACAAACGATGTCATGGTCACACTCGGAGCTTACGGCGGATATATTGTCTTCGGATTCGATCATACAATCCTGAACATCAAAGGAAAGAAAGACCTAATGATTCTGGCCAATGCTTTTTACTCCGACCTGCCTTCCTATAAAGAACGAAAAGGGGGCAGTTGCGAACCGGGTATTGTCGAAGTAGCATTCGATGCAAACCAGAACGGTATCCCTGACGACCCATGGTACGAGCTGGCCGGCAGCGAATACGCAAATCCCGAAACACTCAAACAGTATGAGATCGTATATCACCGACCGGCAGCCAACAAGCAACCGCAACCCGATATGAGCCAGCAGCTCTCAGATGTGACTTATATCCTCTGGAAAGACAACCGCGGACAGTCCGGCTACGTATCGAAGAATATCTATCATACGCAAAACTATTACCCGGAATGGATTCCAGAAGAGACCCTTCGGTTTCGCGGGACAAGATTAAGAAACAATGCAACAGATGAGAGCGGTATCGGCACGTATTATGTATTGTATTCTTATCCGTGGGGATATGTAGACAATCATCCCAACGAGTATAAAAATCTGAACGCTTTCGATATCGACTGGGCCGTGGACGACAAGGGACGCCCGGTTTACCTGCCGGGCATCGACTTTGTCAAGGTGTATACCGCCGTCAATCAATATTGCGGATGGATCGGCGAAACATCTACCGAAATAATCCGCGCTCAAGACCTGCATATCCCGACCACATCTCTCCCAACTCCATTGGAAGTCGAGATACAGGAACAATATCGGAATGCGATCGCACGACGTACTCATTTTACCATTCAAAAATAACAATTATGACTCAACAAATGCTTACTATGTTATGTTTCGTTTCCGTATCGGTCTTTGGCGTAGCACAGCCTTACGGAAACACGAGTTGGAGAGCAGCCGGCATACCTGTCCAGACACTCTCTCTGCCTGAAGCACCATCGATCCGCAGTCACGAAAAGAAAAGTACGGAAGAAAATACGTATACGCAAGGCGTGTTTATTGTCAACGAAGACTGGTACGGTCATCAGAACAGCACCGTCAACTTCCTTACCGATAAAGGGGAATGGATCTACCGCGTATTCCAGAAAGAGAACAAAAGTCATGAACTCGGATGTACAACACAGTTCGGAACGATTTACGGAGGCAAGTTTTATCTCGTATCCAAGCAACAGCAAGACCCCGGTGCCAAAGTGAAAGGCAGCCGCTTTGCCGTATGCGACGCAAAAACAATGAAGGTGATCAAGGAATTCGAATTTATCGCTACACAAACTGTCAAAACGAAAGACGGACGCGATTCGCTCGTTTCAATCGCCGATGGCCGTTCATATCTGCCCGTCGACGAGCACAAGGGATACATCGGTACAAGCAACGGAATATGGATATACGACACCAGATCGATGACTATCGGCAAGCAGATCGCGGGCTCAGGCAACCCACACTCTTCCGGATACGGACAGCTCTACTATGCCCAAATCGGAACGATGGTACGTGCCAATAATTTTGTATTTGCCGTCCATCAGCAAAACGGTCTTCTTGTGATCGATACGAAAACGGATCAAATCGTACGGGTGATACAGGCACCCATAGAGAAAGAGACGGTCAAAGGAAAAACGAAAGACGTACAGCGAGGCTTCGGATCCATCGTACGTTCGAAGGATGGCAATCTGTGGATCAGTATGGCCCAAAACACGCTCGGGCTCGGAGGTGCACTCTCCTATATGCTGAAGCTCAATCCGTATACGTTTAAAATCGATACGATACCTATACCGTTAAAAGAAAAAAAGATTGGCGTCATTCCCAACTCGTGGTATGCCTGGACTGCCGACGGCTTCTGCGCCAGTACACGCGAGAATAAACTCTACTGGAAAGGACAGGACGAACGTGGAAGTTGGTTTACAGGTTACGACATTTTTTGCTACGATATCGACAAACAAACGTTTTCCAAAGTGTTCGACATCCAGGCTTACCCCGGCAAATGGAGATTGTACGGTACCGGTTTCCGCATCCACCCTGTGACAGACGATATCTATGCCTTTTTTTATCACGACTTTCAAGATCCGACACATATGCTCGTACGCATCAACAGTAAAGGAGAGATGCAAGCCGAATATCCGATGATTACGAATTACTGGTTTCCGGCCATCCCCGTATTTCCGGACAACCATCCACCGGTATGGAGTGCCGAAATGCCTTCGAGCGTCGAACTGACCGATCAACTGCCCCAATATAAGCTTTATTTAGGCGACAAAGCTACGGATGCGGACAACATGGAGGCTGCCATCGTCAAATCGATTGTCGACATCACTGAAGGAAAAGGTTTCGAAGCAGCAGTTCGTAACGATTCGTTAGTTCTCACGCTACGCAACGGCGCAGGCCATACGCAAGGAAACGTTACACTTCAGTTTAATTCGAACGGAGAATGCATCACGCACAACATACATGTAAACGTGCTATCGACAAGTAATCAGCGTATCGAAACAGTAATCCAGCCCTTTTACAATAGACAGACGGGATGTATACATATACATAACGGGAGCGAAATTTCACGTATGCAAGTATACGACATTCAAGGGCAGATGATGCTATCCCTCAAACCCAAGCATTCCGATCAAGTCAATGTACAATCGCTACCTGCAGGCATATATATTATTGTCGTAACCGATCAGTCCGGACAAACATCCAGCACTCGATTTGTTAAGTAGCAAAAAAGAAGGAGGTTATGTCGAAACAAGAAAGCACATCATGACAAACACCTTATTCTTCTAAAAAACAAAATCTTACCCTTCAACCCAAATGCTTGCGGAGAGGGTGTGTCCCTGCTCATCGACGACAGTCATCGTATGTTGTCCGGGCTGAGGAGAGACGGAGATTTTATGGAAATCGCGAGTGGCCGTGAGGTATTCGCCGTCCAGATGCCAGAAAACGGTCGCTTCGCTGTTACTGTGCGCCAATTCGAACGTGAGGACTCCCCGGGTTCCGTCGAGCTGCTTGGGCAACGTCACACGGGTATAATAATTTTGCGGATAGATAAACTGCATCGGCTGCTCGGAATCACCTCCGCATCCGGCCAGAAAAGGCGGGAGCGGCTTATATTCGGGATGACGACGCCTGTAATACCATTCCCACGCAGGCGGCAAAACAAACCAGTTCTCCGGAATCGTCGTTCCGTTGTTCAGACAATGCTCATAGACGCGATAACGTCTGTCGGCACTCAGATTTACACGGATATGGTAAGGACACGCCACGGTTCTCTGTCCGTTCGGACAAATCACAACCGTTTCCGTTTCGTCACAAAAACGACCTTTCAAATGTCCCGACCGGCGGCACACTTCGGCCTCCACCAATACGCCTTCGGGACGAGCGAACCATTCGGACGAAGGCAAAATATTGAAAATATCGAACATCACCGGCCCGGCCGTACGCGCTCCAACCAGTTCGGGCCTACCCTCGCCCGAAGCATTGCCCACCCATACGCCCACGGCATAGCGGGGCGTCACCCCCACGGCCCACGCATCGCGAAAGCCATAACTCGTCCCCGTCTTCCAGGCGATAGGCTGTATTGAGGGGATCGTCCGCCAGTCGATATCTTCGGGGCGGTTCACCTCCTTGATGGCATCGAACGTCTGCCATACGGCTCCGGGTTGAAAGACTTCGGGCAGAGACAAGGCGGCTTCGTCGTCCAATATGCGGCACACTGTGCGTTCCTTCCCTTGCAGCGCCCGTGCCATATCGGCATAGACCGTAGTGACATCCCAAAGCGTGGCTTCGGCACCGCCCAGAATAAGCGAAAGACCGTAATGCGACGACGGGCGGGTCAAAGTCGTCAACCCTGCTTTTTTCAGGAAATCGTAGAACTTGGGCACGCCATAGCGACGCAGCAGCAGCACGGAAGGGATATTCAACGACCGGGCAATGACTTCGGACGCCGGTACAGCCCCGTCGAACTGCATGTTAAAATTCTGCGGAGCAAATCCGTTTACATTCATCGGCACATCGGGTAGCAACGTATGCGGGAGAATCTCTCCATCCTGCAAAGCCGCATAGTAAAGCAAAGGCTTGAGGATGCTGCCTGTACTGCGCGGTGCGCGGATCACATCGACCTGATTGCCGGACTTCGTGTCTTGAAAATGAACATTGCCGCAATAAGCCAGCACCCGATTAGTCCGCACATCGATCACCATCGCGGCCATGTTGCGGATATCGTGCCGGACGAACTCGGCATGCCAACGAGCCAATAGCCTTTCAAGCTGCAGTTGCAACCCTTTGTCGATCGTCGAAGTCACCTGCTGTCCTTGACGGCTTCCATAAACATACGTTACGAGATGCGGCGCAATTTGCGGCAACGGCAACGGTTCCGGCGGAAGCGCTTCGCTCAAGGCCAGCTCATAGTCGATTTCGTCGATGACGCCCTGGCGATAAAGCTGCTCCAAGAGTTTGTTTCGCTTTTTGATCAATGCCGGACGGTTTTTGGCCAAATGAATCATCGAAGGAGCATTAGGCAGCACGGCCAACGTCGCTGCCTCAGCCCAGGAGAGATGAGCGGACGAATGGCCGAAATAACGCCAAGATGCGGCATCAAGTCCCACGACATTTCCCCCGAAAGGGGCATGCGAAGCATAAAGAGCAAGGATTTTCGCTTTCGAATATCGACATTCGAGACGCGTAGCCAGTATCATCTCGATCAACTTTTCTCCGATCGTTCTCCGTTCTCCGCGCGAGAGGCGAATCGTCTGCATCGTCAGCGTACTGCCCCCACTCACCACCCGGCGGGCCTTGAGGTTCTGCAACAGCGCTCTCCCCGTCGCCAGCGGATTAACGCCCCAGTGTCGGTAATAATAACGATCTTCAAAAGCGATCAGGCACTTCGCGAACTTCTCCGGCACCGTATCGTTTACCGGAAAACGCCATTGTCCGTCGGCCGCGATCCGCGCACCCAGCAGCTCGCCATGGCGATCGGTCACCACCGTGGCATAAGGAGTATGAAACAAGGTACGGGGAAGACAGAAGAAATAGCAAACAAGCAAAAGAGCTATCCCGTATCGGATAGCCCTTTTGCGAAATAACGTTTTTTTCGTGCTCCGGTCGATCATCGTTCTACCGTGACACGTCCGGCACGCGTCCGCGCCTGTGCTCCCGCATTGTACATCGCTCCGCAATGCACGGCCGGCAACACGAACGTACCCGCATAAGACGCTTGCAACCGCACCTTAAACACTTTCGTCTCACCTTGTCTCAAATCGAAATAGGTCAACACCCCATCGTCTCGAATATCACGATAGATATAAGGCGCAGCCTTTTCCGTATCATCCTCTTCCGGATTGATCATACGCTCATTATACACCTCCCATCCGGACGGGATAAGCTGTGTCAAAGCAACATCCGTATAATCATGGATTCCACTGATATTCGACACCCGAATGACGGCCACAAAATCCGCGCCTTGCTTCAACCGTTGCACATCGACCGGCGTGCCTTTCAGATCGGTATACGTGACTGTCATACGCAAATTCTGCTCGATGGACGGCAGCGAATCGCGCAGAGGCTTCGTTTTCGAAACGAGACTCACGTACAACAATCCGTTGCCGTTGTTTTTGACGGTTGCCGCACCGGTCGTCGGACGTGTCGGGATATCTTTCTGGAAAACAGCACGAGCCGAATTGACCTTGGGTTGAGCCTTTCCGTTCAACGTCCAGTCGAACAGCAACGAACCGGATACCTTCTCCGCCAGACGTCCCATAGCCACCAACGAATAAGCGGTAGATTGCGTGGTGAACGATTGTTCACGTGAAAGGTTTGCTGAGACTTTCCGAGCCTGATCGAAAGCTTCCTTCTCCTTGCCCATCAGCACCATCGTCTCAAGTATCATCGCCATATCGCGCTCGGACGAACCAAACGTCGAGTTATTTAACGTATAGGGAGTAACTTCCGTTGAGACATTAAAGACAAGCTCGTTCGCCGCCTTCGTCTTACCGGACAAAGCATAAGCTGCAGCCAGACACCAGCGCGCTTGCAGTGACAAATCTTTCTGTTCCTTCAGCCGGTTCATCGCCCCCAGTTCCGGAGCACCGGCCAATGCCAATGTATAAAGACGGTAAGCCTGCGAGAAATCCGACTGATAATATGCATACCGACGACTTCCCCGTGCATTTGCCCGCCAATTCTGCGCGGCACTGCGCTGGTAGTTTTTCCATCGATTCAGCACACCCGAATTGACGTCATAGCCTTTCTCCTTAGCTAAAACAAGGAAGCTGCCGGCGTACGAGGTTACCCATTCATTTTCATACCCGTCGCCCGGCCAATACACAATGGCTCCATTCGGCAACTGACGACCGTACAGATTCAGAATCGCTTCGCGCACATTCTTTTTCACGGATTCGGTCTCTTTTTCTTCCATGTCCTTAAACTGAGCGATAAACAACAGCGGCAAAGCCCTCGAAGTAAGCTGCTCGGAACAATAATGCGGATAGTCATACAGATAATCGAACCGTCGACTGATATCGACCGAAGGAATACGGGAGACTTCAAGCTTCACCCAGTTCCCGTCAAAATCTCCATCCAAGGTGTAGGTAAAGTCAGCCGATTCTCCGGCATTAAGCAGTTTATTGTCGGTACGAATAATCGGCGGATTAGGATTCCGGACATCGATTTCAATCGTTTCTTTCGAGGTATGTCCATTGCCCGTGGCGGTTACCGTTACCCGTTCGATTCCCGTCGATGCGCCCGATTTCAAGGCAAAGTATACCATCTTGTCCCCGGGAGCAGCAAACGTCAGAGACTGACTTCCTCCGTTCGCGATTTTTAACTTACCCGTCGTTTCGACTTTGATCGATACGTTTTTCACCGTATTCTCCATGGCAAATACATTGACCGGCAAATAAATTTCTTCGTCCGTGCTGACTACACGAGGCAATGACGATAAGATCATCAACGGCGTACGCACCGGCACGGTCTTCTCCGCATTGCCGTAAGCGCCATCCTGCCCGGCAACGACCATCACCCGTACCGATCCGATATACGGCGGGAGCTTCAACTTATGGCTCTGCTCCTCTCCTTTTTTCAACGCAAACGGACCGATAAATTTCACGACCGGTTTGAAACGGTTGGCTTTCGAGTTCGCCGGCTTGGTATCTTCATCGCCGCCGATACTGAACAGTGAACCATACTTCCCTGCATAGGCGCCCATCACAAAGTCATACATATCCCAGGTACGTATTCCCAACGCCTCGCGCGCATAAAAGACATTCCACGGGTCAGGCGTCTTGAAGTTCGTCAGGTCAAGTAATCCGTCATCTACCACAGCCAGTGTATACGTCATGGCCTTACCGGATGTTTCTTTCACTTTGACGGTGAACTCCGTCTCGGGACGTAACACATCGGGCATCGTAATTTGCGGTGTAAGTTCCGAACCTTTATTCGTCACGAAAACCGGCAGCACGCCGTACATCCGGATAGGCAAATCATTGACGGTTTGCGCGTGAGGTTGCAACAGACTGACATGCACATAGACGTTCGGCGCCATCCGCTCCGTAATTTTAAACGTATATTTCGTATCACCGGACGAAGCCATATCGACCCACTGACGGCTTATGACCTCCGAGCCGTTCTCAATAGAAACCAACGCCCGGCCACCTGCCGACGCAGGAATAATCACCGTCGCTTCCTGGCCTGCTTCATACGAAGATTTATCCAGCGAGAATGCCAACATTTTAATCCCGTTCGGATCAGATTTATTCGAGCGTCCGCGCCACGAAGGCCAGTCGATATAAACGAGCCCGCCCGTCGCATGGCCGCTTTCACGATCTTTGACATACACCAGATAACGCCCCCACTCCGGATAGTCCACCCGGAAACCGATCCGCGCCTTGCCGCCCGAAGTGCTTAACGTTCCTGATGCAACAGGCGAAATTGAAGCGTTATTGAGGTACGAGACGAACGACTCGTCATCATGTTCCCACCACCAGCTCCAACCGACCTTGTAAATCTTATATTCCAGACCGGAACGATTCGTCGGCTGACCGTCCGCACTGAGCGTCACGACTTCGAACTGATGATCCACATCCGTCTCGATGTAATCTGTCTTGTCCTTCTCTCCGAAATGGATTCCTACATACGAGTCGAAAGGAGAGAAAGGAATCGTCTGCGTATAAATACTCGCATCACCCCCCGGTTCAAACACCCGGCATGTGATGTTGGCGCGCAACATGCCCGGCGCATCTTTAGCAGCCGGTAACAACATACGGAAGAGCGACTTGCCCTCTTCATTCAAAGTACCGGAATAAACATCGACCGTACTCGAAGAAAAGTCCGTAGCCGGATTATGGAAAATGTATTTTTCATACCCTTTGAATTGCGTCGTCGTTTTAGACAACGACAACTCGACCTTCGTCTTGAGATGTTTAGCAGTGGCACCGGTCAACCACGCCGATTGAATAGTTGCCTGAACAGGCGATGCCGAAGCCTTTAACTGTTTACCGGGCAATGTCAAATTAATTTTCAAACGATTGGGTTTCACGGTCTCAATACGTAATGACTTATGGAACGAAGTCCCACCAACCTTTATATAGGCATTCCAAAGCCCTGTCGGATCATCGGCTTTAGTCGGGATGGTAAATGTGTACAGTCCGTTCACCCCCTTTGCAGATACCTGTTTCTGATAAAACTGCCCGCGCGGATTATAAAGTTCGATCGACACCGGATGGTTGGCCGGAATCCGCTTCTCACGGTCTTCCAGCATAAACGAAACATGCAGGGTATCTCCCGGACGCCACACACCACGCTCACCGTACACAAAGCCTCTCAGCCCTTTTTGAACCTTCTTGCCGCCGACATCGAACCGACTCAACAGATTATCCTCTCCATCGACGAGACGGAGGTAGGTTTTTTGCTTATCTTCGGACGAAGCAACGAGTACGAACGGTTTGTTTTTCGCTTTAATCAGTGCAAATCCGTTTCCGTCCGTCCGGGCCTTTCCGACAGGTTGCAGCTGGAAGTTATAAGCCGTTACTTCAACATTCGACATCGGCTTTGTATCCAACAGATTCGAGACTGCGACCCATAGCGTATTGTTCGTATTACCTTTCACAATCACGCCCATATTCGAAGCCATCACATTCGTCGTTGCCTTACGGTCCGAGACCATATAATAACTCGGATGGCAGGGGTTATCCCGTTCGTCCCACTCGTAGATGTCCCAGTCTATGTCCGAATTATCATAATAATATGTTCGCGGCTGGTCCCATACGGCCTCGTCCTCTTCTGTCATCTCGCCGGCCTCAACACGTGTCAAAGCATTCGACGCTTGCAGATTACGTGCGACAGGCTCGTTTCCGCAGGGGTAAGCCGAATAATCCTGCTTAAACGAGAGTTCTACTCGGTAAATGGCTCCTGGCTCCTGCTTCATCACCCCACTGAGATCGATAAAATAGTTGTCCCAGTCGTGTATGTTCTTCGTCGGATCACTATCGAGACGCAGCATCTTCTTATATATCAGCCGCCCGGAACGTCTCAATTCCGAAGAGGACGATGCAGACAACGAATTATCCTGCAAGAACATCAGCACATTGCTTTCAAATATCCGGATCACTTTCAGGTCGACGGCATACAGATTAACCGCCCGGAAAGGCAGCACCAAATCTTTGGAATCGGGCATAATCGTCCCGGACGACAAAAATTCCACCTGCGGCTGCAGACTTTGTGAACTCATCTGGAGTGTAACAGACGAGGAGGTATTTAACGATTCATCAGAAACGTTCTTTAGCCCTTGATCGACATGAATATTAAGCGATCTGTTTTCGCTCTTCCGTTCGAAAAAGATTTTCACTTTATTATCCTCCACCTGAAACGTATACGAAGAGATCGGTTCCAGCGTAATCAATCCATTCAAATCCTGCGTATTGGAAACCGGTGAAGAAAAAGTCAGGCAAGCGCCATGCTCAGGCGTTTCAATCATCTCAGCCGATAGCAGCTTAAAGGCCGGAGTAAGTGCCGGAATCCGCACCAGCTCTTTTATTCGCTTATCGGAGTTGAAAGGTGCTCCATCCACGATAACCTCAAGATCGGTTTCTTGCTCTCTCTTGGCAATTTTTGAAATGATGAAATGAAACGTACGCGGATCACCGGTAGGTGTTATGACCGGAGAAAACGATTCGTTAGCCCTCATGGCCGTTATCATATCTTGTACAGTCGTGACGGACGGCGCTTCACTAAAACGGATCTTTCCCTGAACGGAAACCTGATTCATAGCGGACTCCACCACATCGATCGACGTAAATTTCAATATAAAGCTGCGTTCTTCGACACGGAACGAAAATTCAAATTCCGCCAGTTTCTTCTCCACTTTCATCACTTTACCCAGTGCAAAGGTGACATTGTAGAGTTCTCCGGGCTTCAATGCGCCGGAGTCGGGGATAAATTGGAGCGTTTTGTTGTTGGCCCAAAAAGTTTTTCCCTTTAACGACGGTGAGAAACGAAGAAGTTTCTCTTTCACTTCAGAACCTATCTCCACGATTTGCTGTTCTTCGGTCAGCTCAATGAAGATAGAGGCATCGGACGAGATAATCCCTCCGGTATATGCACTCACATAAGGAGCATATTCGGACGAAGGCACAATATCCCGATTTCTTTTACAAGACATGCAAGACAAGCCTGCGACGATTGCGACAATGGCAAGTGTAAGAAATTGTTTCATGGGTTCTTTCTATTTAAAATCATTATATTCTTGTTGTTTTTAGCTCATTTCCAAATATCAAAAGACAAAATCAAGTAGAAATCCGAATAAAAAATGCGGATTGGCCCGCCTCCATTTTCTACAATATTCATTAAAGTTATTAAAACGCAAATATATACTATTCTTCATACATATGCAAACAAAAGAAGATTTTTCCGCTACGGAAAAGTGAGGCAATACGGTGTACCCAACCATTTAGACGATTTCGTTCAGCAATCTGTTCAAAATAATTGTTCCGTAAATTATGTACATTCATTCTCTTTTTCTACTTTTGTCCCTTCGAATTTGGACATATTATGAAAGCATTAGAACGAATCGTAGCAGAAAAATTACTAAAGATCAAGGCCGTAAAATTACAGCCGGCCAATCCGTTCACATGGGCATCCGGATGGAAATCTCCCATTTATTGCGACAACAGGAAAACGCTCTCTTATCCCGCTATACGCACCTTCATCAAATTGGAACTGGCCCGTATCATTTCCGAAAAATACGAGGAGGTTGATGCCATCGCCGGTGTGGCTACGGGAGCAATTGCTCAGGGCGCTTTGGTGGCCGACCTGCTCGGCTTACCGTTCGTCTATATCCGTTCGGCACCGAAAGATCACGGACTGGAAAATCTGATCGAGGGAGAATTGAAACCCGGATCAAAAGTAGTTGTTGTAGAAGATCTTGTTTCGACAGGCGGAAGCAGTCTGAAAGCGGTTAATGCCGTACGCAACTTCGGATGCCAGGTTATCGGAATGGTAGCGATCTTCACCCACGGTTTCCCGATAGCGGAACAACAGTTCAAAGAGACGAAAGTATCGCTGACGACCCTTTCGAACTATGACGCCGTCATCGAAGAAGCCGTTAAAATCAATTACATTGACGAAACGGAAGTAGCCATCCTTCAAGAATGGCGCAAGGACCCTGCGAATTGGGACCCGGACGCTTAACATCATGTACATAAACGAATGACAGAATTTACGAGTCAAATCAGAACGATTCCGCATAACGACGGGCCCATCTTTTCGATGCTCTCCGATCTCTCCAATCTGGAGCGTGTCAAAGCCCGGATTCCGGAAGACAAAATCAAACGTTTCTCTTTCTCGAACGACCGTTGTTGCATCGAAGTAGATCCGGTAGGCAAGGTCGAGTTCCAAATCGTCGATCGCGAACCGAACAAAACGATCAAATTCGAGACGATTCAATCTCCGGTTCCTTTGTCCATGTGGATTCAGCTCAAACAAGTGGCAGAAAAAGACACGAAGATGAAGATGACCGTACGCGCCGAATTGAACCCTTTTATCAAAGCGGTGGTTTCGAAGGTGATGCAGGAGGCCGTCGACAAAATATCGGAAGTGATCGCTTCGCTTCCGTACGAATCGTCTGATAACAAAAACACCTGATGCTTATGCCCCGGAAACTTTGGGAGAAAAACGTACAAGTCGATCAGGAAGTAGAACGGTTTACGATCGGGAAAGATCGTGAGCTGGACGTTTATCTGGCTCCTTACGATATGCTCGGGTCGATGGCGCACATCACTATGCTCGAGTCGATCGGATTATTGACAAAAGACGAGCTCAAAAGTCTGCATGCGGAACTAAAAAACATGTATGCGGAAGCAGAGCAGGGGCATTTCGTGATCGAAGACGGCGTGGAGGATGTGCATTCGCAAGTAGAGCTTATGCTCACACGCAAGCTCGGCGACATCGGAAAAAAAATCCACAGCGGACGCTCCCGAAACGACCAGGTATTACTTGACTTGAAGCTGTTTACACGCGCCCGAATCCGAGAATTGGTCGGGCTCACCAGCGATTTATTCGAGGTGTTGATCGAGCAGAGTAACCGCTACAAAAACATCCTGATGCCGGGCTATACCCATCTGCAAATCGCGATGCCTTCCTCTTTCGGACTTTGGTTCGCAGCTTATGCCGAAAGTTTGGCCGACGATCTGCTGCTGATGCAGGCGGCATATAAGATATGTAATCGCAATCCGTTGGGCTCTGCGGCAGGATACGGCTCTTCGTTCCCGCTGAACCGCTCCATGACGACGGAGCTGTTGGGATTCGATTCGATGAACTATAACGTCGTTTACGCTCAAATGGGACGAGGCAAAATGGAACGCACGGTTGCCTATGCCGTAGCGGGAATAGCCGCAACCCTCTCGAAGCTGGCGATGGATGCCTGTCTCTTTAACAGCCAAAACTTCGGATTCATCCGATTACCCGACTCGTTCACGACCGGCTCCAGCATCATGCCTCACAAAAAGAACCCGGACGTCTTCGAGCTGACGCGCGCCAAATGCAATAAGCTTCAAGGGCTGCCCCAACAAATCGGACTCATCTGCAACAACCTGACATCTGGATACTTCCGCGATCTACAAATCATCAAAGAGCTTTTTCTTCCGTCGTTCGATGAATTGAACGATTGTCTCCGGATGGTCACCCTGATGATGCGCGAAATAAAGATTAACGAACAGATCTTGGACGACGCAAAATATTCGCTGCTTTTCAGCGTTGAAGAGGTAAACCGCCTGGTGATGGCCGGCATGCCTTTTCGGGATGCGTATAAAAAAGTAGGTATGGACATCGAAGCTGGAACGTTTACAGCCGACCCGACCATCCGTCATACGCACGAAGGCAGCATGGGGCATCTCTGCAATGAGCACATCGAACAAATGATGCAACAGACGATCGAAGGTTTTCAGTTCGAAAAGGTCGACCGGGCCGAAAAAGCATTACTGGCATGAAAAAGAAAATCTGTCTGATCTTATTCGTACTGTTCGGATGGCTGGCTTGTACGAAAGAGCATCCGATACTCAATTATCCGGTAGACTTATTGTTAGACACCCGGTATACCGACAAAAATATCCGCAGAGGAAATATCCTCGGATACCAGACTTATACAATCGAAGATATGCGGGAAAGACCCTTCGAAATAAGGGCGATCGGTTATGGCGGCGTATTGGCCGTACGCGGACTGGATGGAGAGTGTTACGCCTTCGACTTGGCCTGTCCGAACGAAAATGACCGCGCGACTCTTATTTCCGTCGATCAGGATCGTACTACGGCCACTTGTCCGAAATGCAAGACCGTTTATGATATAAGTGCCGCAACGGTTCCGGGTATTCCCATCAAAGGAGTCAGTAAATCTCAATTAAAAAAATACTCCGTTTACGAAAATGGCAGCAAAATCATCATACGAAACCATTAACCGACAAGCCGCAGAATTTGGCGGATTGTAAAATCGTTCGTTTATCCTTTCCAAAAGGCACATTTACGCATCGAATGCAGTATACCTTGTAACGAGACGAACGGCAGGGATGTGGCGTTTTTAAAAATATCATGTAAATTTGCCGCCAAATAAATTGGCGAATGGACACAAAAACGAATTTCCTCGACCGTAACGAATTTAATTTCGATCCGGCTCCCGAAGCAATAGAAGCCATTAAGAGCTTCGACGTAAAAAAACTGTGTTTTTATACCCGTATTTTCAACCAAGGGAAGAAAAGCATTTTTTCGGAGTATCTCTCGGCGACGTACGGCATCGATGAAGCACAGGTACTTATCGGTTACGGCGGCGAAGACATCCTGAAGCAAGTCGTACATTTTTTTCTTACCGAAGACGATCGGAAGACCATCCTGATCCCGAACTTCTCGTGGTGGTACTATAAATCCATCGCCGAAGAAGTAAACGGTCGCAGTATCATGTACCCCATCTACGAAGAAGGCGACACGTTTACTTATGCCTTGGACGAGTTGAGACAAACCATCGAACGTGAAAACCCGAAGATCGTACTGCTCGCTTCGCCCAACAATCCGACGGGCAATATGCTTACGCCGGAAGAGCTGAAAACGATCTGTTCATTTGTTCCCGCTTCATCGGTCGTATTGGTGGACGAATCATACGCCTCATTCGTAAGCCACGATAACAGCTATGTAAAAGCGTTGATCGAAGCTTTTCCGAACATCATTATTACACGTACCCTTTCCAAATTTTACGGACTCCCCGGCCTGCGTCTGGGCTTCGGATTTATGAGCCGGCAACTCGAACGATTCACCAGATACAGCACAAAGTACCTCGGATATAACCGCCTCTCGGAAGAAGTCGGTATCGCAGTACTGAAAGCAGAGGGTTACTACCGGAAAATCGCCGAGTCGATGAATGCCGACCGACGTCTCTACGAACAGGAGATCGGCCTTCTGCCCGGCTTCAAAGTCTACCGGTCGAATGCCAATTTCATCCTGATCAAGTATCCGCCGGCATTGAAAGCCGGCCTTCAGGAAGCCTTGGGCACAGCCGATTACAAAATCAAGTTTATGGACGAACCGGAACTCGATTCGCACGTGCGCATTACGATCGGAAGGCCCGAGCAGAATCGCACCGTAATCGACATCATTAAAAAAGTCGCTGCTGCATGAAAGCGTTGATTCTGGCAGCCGGCATGGCTTCGCGATTGCGTCCGCTGACCGACCATACCCCTAAATGTCTGCTTCGGATCGGGCAACAGTGTTTACTCGAACGTACTATCGGTGCATTGCAAGCCAACGGAATCGACGACGTGACGATCGTCACCGGCTATCTTGCCGAACAAATCGAGACGTTCGTCAATGAGCGATTTCCACAACTACGATGCACATTCATCCGGAACGAAAACTATGCCTCGACAAATAACATCTACTCCCTCTGGTTAGCTCGAGACGTGATGAGAGGTAGCGATTTTCTCCTTCTGGACAGCGATATCTTCTTTGCTCCGGAGCTGATCGCCGCTTTGCTCCAAAGCCCATCGGCCGACTGTCTGGCGCTCAACTGCCACCCGCTCGGCGAAGAAGAAATCAAAGTCATCGCCGATGCGAAGGGTAAAGTTGTTGAAATCAGTAAAACGTGCCGCATCGAAGCGGCTATCGGGGAATCGATCGGAATCGAAAAAATTTCATCGGCTTATGCACACGATCTGTTCGACGAACTCGACCGAATGATCGTGCATGAACATCTCGGACATGTCTTTTACGAACAAGCCTTCGAACGGCTGATCGCCAAAGGCAGAACATTTGATATCGTCGACACTACGGCGATCTTTTCGATGGAAATCGATACGGTCGACGACTTCCTTCTGGCGGAAAAAAATTATATGCTACTGAAACAAAAGCGATCCTCATGACGGATATACGAAAAGGACTGCGCGTCGTGCTGTTTTGCGAGCATCAGTACGCAATCAATATCCTGCAACCGATCGAGACAGAAATACGCAACAATCTGAATGGTTGCGGATACGAGGTGTTATGGTTTGTCGATCGACGCCACATCCCGGAGTTCCCGCTGAAGAACGATACCCGCTGGACGCATTCCATGCAGGAAGTCTACGATTTCTCGCCCGAGGTTATCTTTGTGCCCGGCAACATCGTACCTTATTATTTGCCCGGAGTCAAAGCCGAAATTTTTCACGGTTACGCGGCCGAGAAAAAAGACCATTGGATCATCCGTCGATATATCGACATTTATCTGACACAGGGGCCCTTCTTCACGCGGGGATTCGAGGCGCTGGCGCGTAAATACAAAGACTTCGAAGTCAAAGAGACGGGTTGGTCACGGCAGGACTGGATTCATCAAAACCTGCATACCTTCGACGAGGAGAAGCAACAATGGTTAGCCAAGCATAAGCGGGAGTATCTGGTACTTTACGCACCTACGTTTTCGCCGTCACTGACCTCCGTGCCGCATCTGCGCGAAGGACTGAAACAGCTGGCAAACCAACGCAACATTCTGCTCCTTCTCAAACTACATCCGCTGACGAAGCCCGAATGGGTGGCAAACTACCGGTCGTTGGCCGACGAGCATACGAACATCGTATGGATCAACGACCATAACATCACGAAATACCAACTGATGGCAGACGTGATGATCAGCGATACTTCATCAACCATATACGAATTCCTGTTACTCGATAAGCCGGTCATCACCTACAAAGCCGTCGCGAAAGACAAATTCTGGCTCGACATCGACCATGCCGACCTGCTGCCTGAAGCTTTCGATGAAGTACTCGACAGTCCTATGTTCAACGAGAAGCGCCGGTGGGTGATCGATAACTACGACCCGCATAACCACGGTAAGGTATGCCGCAATATGTTACTTGCCGTACACGATTATATCGACCGTCACGGGGTACCGCGTGAACGCAAACTGAACCTCTGGCGCAAATATAAAAGCATCAAAACCTTCGGAAAAATCGTACGCAAGTAACTATTTCCGTCCGAAGTCGGCAGGTATTTCACCCCACGCTGCCGTATCCCATTTCAGAATTTGTGTCGTGTAGGTATTTTCACGCAACCATTTCTCCGCTCGGCGAATCAGTTCGAAAATCGGGGCATTAGCCGCGTTCTGTTCTAACTTCGTCCGGCATTTTTTACGTTGTACCCATTGCATGGCATTACGACTGTCGGAATAGATGGGCATCACACAATTGCTTTTCTTGAACAGTGCCAGCCCATGTACCAGCGCCAGAAACTCGCCGATATTATTCGTCCCCTGCGGCATAGGCCCGATGTGAAAAACCTCCTGTCCCGTCTCGACATACACCCCCCGATATTCCATATCGCCGGGGTTTCCGCTGCAAGCAGCATCGACCGCAAGACTTTGCACGATATAGGGTATTTCGCCCTCTCGACGAAGGGACTTGGCAGACGATGCCGTATGCTTCCCGATATACTCGTAAGGCGATTGGCGCAGAGCTTCTTCGGCCTCAGCACGCGAAGCAAACGATTTGTACAACGCCCCGTCGAACCCTGCGGTCTGCAGTTTACACTCCGTCCAGTTCTCATAAATCCCGGGACAAACACCCCGCCATACCACATAATATTTCTGTTTCGACTTTCCCATTCACTTTTCCGTTTTGGTAGTTTCAGGCAAGCGGCAAAATGCCGATACCGCACCATCTCTTCCGGATTCTCCGCGCAAAAGTAAACATTTTTTTTCGTAGTGGCTAAGCGCCTTTCCCCCGCATGTTTGAAGAGCCTCTGCACAAGCACACAAAACCGCTTCTGTTATTTTTTGTTGTTTTTCTTTTATAATCTCAAAAAAAATAATTACCTTTGACACGAAATTTTCAGGAAACATGAATCTGAAAAAACTATTATTCATCGGATGTATCTTCTGTCTGTTCGCGGCATGTACAAAAAATGCAGCCTATCAGATAGATGTAAAGCTTTCCAATCTGGAAGCGCAAGACATCTATGCCGTATTCGAAGCTTTCGACAGCAAACACGTAGATACGATCGTCTGCCGACCGTCCGAAACCATCTCGATCATACGGCAGGAAGGAGCGTATACGACCCTCACCATTTATTTCGAAAATCATAAGGATTGGATCACCGTCTATCTCGAACCACATAAGAAAATTACCGTCAGCGGCGACGCGCTCTATCCGCAACTCGCTCAGATCAAAGGTACGCGCACCAACGAACTGCTGTCCGATTTCCGCAAGAAAGCGGCACCGTTGTTGAAGGAGAAGACCCAACTGTCGGGAGCTATCGATACGGCCGAACACAGCAGTACCGATCATGCCAGAGCCGAACATACACCTCGTCTGGCCAATATTGATCATGAGTTAACGACACAAGCCGAACATTTCATCCGCAAACATCCCGACGACGAGGCTTCGGCCGTTCTGATACAGGAATACTTCCTCGATCCCGAAAATCCGCTTCCCGCCGAGACACTGATTAACATTCTCGATGCGAAACTGAACGATTCGTATATCGTCAA
This sequence comes from Tannerella sp., assembly GCF_030528505.1. Lineage (GTDB taxonomy): Bacteria > Bacteroidota > Bacteroidia > Bacteroidales > Tannerellaceae > Tannerella. The sequence goes on along the minus strand of NZ_JAUMYS010000017.1, from coordinate 2,378 downwards.
GAACCTCAAGGCTTACTGTCAGAAAGCGAAACAGACGATCGTCGGAGCACAGGCTCCCGATTTCGAGATAATCAACATCTACGGAACTCCCTATACGCGGCATTCGTTTACCGGCAAGTATTGCGTGCTTGCTTTCACCGCTACGTGGTGCGACTTGTGCCAAATCGAAAACATGCTGCTGGACAAGATAGCCCAAGCCTCCCGTCCCGAATCACTCGATATCATGCTCATCAGTCTCGACGAAGACCCACAGAAGGTTCGCGATTTTATCAAAAGCCATACGATACGCTGGAATGTCTGTACCGACTCGGCCGGGCAAGCCATCCACCTGCTGGAGGCTTACAACATCCGTTCGCTGCCTCGTTGCTTCGTACTCGATAAGAACGGAACGATTGTGCTGAAAACGGACAATGGCATCGAGCTGAAACAAAGCCTCGAAGCGTTGGGAGCTATTCCCAAAGACGAGAAATAAATACAAAATAAGGCACTGCGAGCTATGAAACGAATTATTCTCATCACCGGCGGTCAGCGTTCGGGAAAAAGCAGTTACGCCGAACAGATGGCGCTGTCATGGTCTGAAAATCCGATTTATATGGCTACCGCGCGTGTATGGGACGACGAGTTCCGCCAACGTGTCGAACGACATCAGGCCTCACGCGGCACGCAATGGACGAATATCGAAGAAGAAAAAACATTGAGCCGGCATGATGTGACAGGACGCGTCGTGGTGATCGACTGTGTTACGCTGTGGTGTACGAATTTCTTCTTCGACCTCCATGCCGACGTACAGCAAGCCTTGCAAGCCGTCAAAGACGAATTCGACCGATTTACGGCACAAGACGCCACGTTCCTCTTCGTCACCAATGAAATCGGGCTGGGAGGCGTTTCCGAGCATGCTTTGCAACGCCAATTTACCGACCTCGAAGGATGGACGAATCAGTACATCGCAGCCCGTGCCGACGAAGTCGTTCTGATGATCAGCGGCATCCCGATAAAAATCAAATAAGAGAGAGACAGCCCGAGAAGCCGGAGATTCATCCCGAAAAGACGCTAAATTCGACTCTTTCTTAAAAGATTTTGCAAAGCCTTCTCTAATGTTTCATATTGAAAAAGATATCCTGAACGGATCATTTTCTCCGAAGACACTCTACTGCCTTCCAACAAGATCGAAGCCCGCTGTCCGAAAAGCATGTTGATCAGGCATCGCGGAACAGGAGGCAACCACAAAGGTCGGCCAAGTACGCGGGCAAGCGCTCTGTTAAAAGATCCGTTATTAACATGCTCCGGAGACACGGCATTGTAAACGCCTTGCATCGAAGAGTGACGCAGGATGTGCAAGATGATTCCGCACAAATCATCCACATGAATCCACGGCATATATTGTTTTTCATTTCCCAGCGAAGCACCGAGGTAATTTTTGACCGGGCGAATCATCTTGGCTAAAGCACCACCTTGTGCGGACAGTACCACCCCGATTCGTAAAACAACCGTCCGATCCGATACTCCTTGTACGGAAAATGCCTGAGCCGCTTGTTCCCAATCCTCGCATACCTCGCTCAGAAAATCGCGAGCTCCTTTTTTATCGTCTTCGGAAAAAACGCTTTCAGACGTTACCGTACCGTAAAATCCGACGGCTGAGGCCGAAATAAAAGATTTGATTCGAATATCGTACTTCTTCAACGCATCCAATATAAGCCTTGCCGAATCGACCCGACTCGATCGAATGGTATGCTTATACTGATCCGTCCACGGCTTATCTGCTATACCCGCACCGGCCAAATGAACGATATGTGACACCTCTTCAAAAGCCTCGGCGTCGATCCGTTTGCCGGCAATATCCCATTCATACTCATGATCGCTCCGTTTACAACGTGTTAAAAAGCGAACAGAATAACCTTCCTGTACAAGCTTCTCTCCCAATACGCGTGCAATCATTCCGTTTGCTCCCGTAATCAAAACGATTTCCTGTCGCATAACAAAGTCATAACAAGTTAATCGGCCGGATACCAAAAGCAACAAATACTATCAACCCATTTTGGTAATCCTAAAAGCCTGTGAGTCGCTCTACATGCACGCATACACCAATCCATACTTGTCGCTGCGTGCAGATGGATCGTATCTGTAGAATAGTAAAGAATCATGCTACTGTTGACCATACTTTTTTTCATTTCTGTTTTATTTTAACTGGATACCAAAATTACATTTTTTATTGATTCAAGAAAAGATACTGGCACAAGAATCATTTCATGATCAGGTAAAGCACTCAATCGAAGCAGGATGATCAATGATTGAAAAACTTTTATCGCACTACAATCAAATAAAAACATTCTTTCTCCCTCTATCGTAAGGAAACGATCCTTCATCTTAAGGAAGCATTC